>NZ_JAAZQX010000035.1 GCF_012371325.1 Acinetobacter sp. A2
TTCATGCAGAATCTCCTGCTCGTATCTTAAGAGAAAATTCTACTTTTAGATCCTATTATTTTTAGGGGGGATTACCATAAAAATTACTCAATTTTAGATTTCTGAAAATCTGTTTACTTTTGATCTATTTTCTTTATTCGATATATTTGCTTTGAATAGAGGGAAACAAAATTTTAGACACGGTATAGAACGCATCGTCACGAAGGGAGAGGAGGTTTTTTTACTTAATTTGTAGCTGAAGATTAGATTAGCGTAGTTTTAGAAATATTGTAATTTTTATAAAAACTAAATAGCTCCGAGGATGCCGCTGCATGTCGTTACCCTGAACCCGAAGAAGTTCAAGGCGGACGCGACGCATACTTGCTGGGTTTCCCATACAAGATGGGCATACGCTCTAAATATGCAGAACGCAATCCTAAGATTTAAGTATCGGCAGGGATATAGACTCGCTGGCGAACATCTCAGAGTTAGAACTAGTATACCCCATCTCAGGGGCTTGGCAACTCATGTTCACAGTTGAACTGTAAAGTTTGATCTTGTTTGCACAGCCTTTATGCAAACTTAAGTTAAAAAACCAACACTTAAGTTAAGGCTTCAACTTCTTGCAGAATCGTACTCAGCAAACGCTCACAATGCGCATAATGTTGCAAAGATTTGTTCATAGAAAGAACCTCTTGCATCAATTCCAATGCAACCATAATAATCAGTTTGCTAGGTTCCATACGTGGCGCTTTACGACGAAATTCATCATAGCGCTCATTCAATAATTGCGCGGCACGTTCTAAATCTGCTTTTTGGTCTTCAGTGGTGGCCAAACGGAAGCTATGTCCTAAAACACGTAAATCAATTGGAATTTGAACTGACATATTAACCTTCCTCACTCACTTCGGCAGGGTGGGCAAGTTGTTGAATTTCTTGCGCATGATGGTCTTGAGCCGTACCTAAAATTGCCAAACGCTGAATAATGGCTTCAACTTTGGCTTTGGCATGCTCATTTTTTTGTAACAATCTATCACGTTCTTGCTTCAGGGTTTGAATTTCATGCTGATTCATACGTTGATCATTTAGCATCTTTTCTTTCAAAATGCGTAACTCGTTACGCTCTGCCAAAATTTCCTGAAAGCGGTTTTTAAGATCGGTACAGCTTTTTTCTAAACGTCCATAACGATCTGCCAAAGCCGTTGCATCCTGATTCAGTTGTTGCAACTGTGCCTGTGTGCTGCTTAATTGCTCGGTCAGACTTTCAATTTCATCTTGTTTTGCGGTAATAATGCCGTTTCTTTGCACAATTTGTGCATGATGCTGTTCCTCAGCAGTTTGTTTGGCTGTGCTGAGGGCCGTGTTTTCACTTTCATAATGGTCAATTCGTGTTTTTAAAACACCAATATGCGCTTGTAGACGCTGTAATTCTTCTAACATATCGTGGTCGCACAGTATTGCAAACAAAGGTAATATATACGAAGTATAGAGATTGGATAAACGAATGCAAGACGATATTTCAGGTTGGTCAGAATGGTTTCGCAATTTTTCTGGCATTGAAGAAATTTCAAGTCCAAGTGAGTTACACGGCTTACTCACAGGTATAGTTTGTGTGACAAATGCACCAACAGAAACTGAGTGGCAGCAGATTTTGCAAACCTTAAATGTGCCCGATTTAGAGCCAGCAGCCCTGGCACTATTAACCGATGAATCTGAAGATGTGGCACATGCCTTGTGTGAAGATGAATTGGATTATTTGCCATTGTTGCCAGATGATGAACATCTTTTACAAGAACGCGTACAAGCTTTAGCCGACTGGTGTGCGGGTGTCGTACTCGGTTTTGGTTTGGCTTCTGGGCATATCCGTTCAGACGAAATTGAACTGATTGAACATTTACAAGATGTGGCTGCAGTTGAATTTGAAGACTCAGATAATGATGAAGAAGGCGAGGAAAGTTATCAGGAACTGTATGAATTTGTTCGTTTAATTCCTGTGAGTTTGTCTGTGGGCCGTAAAAAAGTAGCTGTGGAAGAAAGCTCTTTATTGCAAAACGTACACGCTAAATCACGTGTACAGACCGCAGAAACAGGGCAAAATCCATCTTCAGTGGTAGAAATGTTTACACCACATCGTCCGAGTTAATCGGGCGTTGTGGCTTGAGTTGCGAAAGTGTAAGTTAATTGAACGCATCATAATCATTCTAATTTCATCAACATATTTTCAATGAAAGAACCCAATATGAAAAAACTGACTCAAGTCGAATTTAAAGAACGTCGAGATCAATTTGCTGAACGCATGGGCCCCAACAGTGTTGCTATTATTGCGAGCAGTCCTGTTGCAATACGTAATCGTGATGCAGACTATAAATATCGTGCCGACAGCAGTTTTTTCTATCTGACAGGTTTTGCAGAACCTGAAGCAGTTGCAGTAATTGAAACTTATGAATCGATTGATGAAGGCTACACTTACACCTTGTTCTGCCGTGAACGTAACCGTGAAATGGAAATCTGGAATGGTTATCGGGCAGGGCTAGAAGGTGCAATTGAGCAGTACGAGGCAGATGAGTCTTTTGCAATTGATCAGTTAGATGCAGAAATCATTGCGAAAATTGTTAACAAAGACACGCTATATTACCGTTTGGGTCATCAGGCTGAATTTGATGCACGTGTAGCTGCATGGAACCAACAAGCCGATGCACAACATCGTCAAGGCAATACTGCACCCGCCAAAATTGTGCAACTAGATCGTTTGCTGGATGAAATGCGTTTGCATAAAACCGAGTCTGAACTGGAGTTGATGCAAATTGCTTCAGACATTAGTGCCGAGGCACATACCCGTGCCATGCAAACGGTCAAAGCGGGCATGATGGAATATGAATTAGAAGCCGAACTGAATTATATTTTTGGCAAAAATGGCTGTGTTCCTGCCTATAACAGCATTGTCGGTGGTGGAGAAAATGCCTGTATTTTGCATTATGTCGAAAATGACAAAATCCTTAAAGATGGTGATTTGGTCCTGATTGATGCAGCCTGTGAATATCAGTGCTATGCCTCAGACATTACCCGTACATTCCCTGTAAATGGTCAATTCAGCCCAGAACAAAAAGCACTGTATAACATTGTATTGGATGCGCAAATTGCAGCCATTGATGCTGTGCAAATTGGTAATTCTTATAAAGAACCACATCATGTTGCGGTACGTATTTTGGTACAAGGGCTGCTTGATTTGGGCATTATGCAGGGCGATTTAGAACAAATTATTGATTCGGAAAGTTATCGTCAATTTTATATGCATGGCACAGGCCATTGGCTGGGTATGGATGTGCATGATGTCGGCACTTATAAGCAGGGCGAAGACTGGCGTGTGTATGAGGAAGGCATGGTTGTTACGGTTGAACCAGGTCTATATATCGCCCCAGATGATGAAACAGTCGATGCAAAATGGCGTGGTATTGGGATTCGCATTGAAGACGATGTGGTGGCAACACAAAATGGACCTCGTGTTTTGACTGCAAATGTAGTAAAAACAGTAGCAGAGATTGAAGCGCTCATGGCTCAAGCCAAAGCCTAAATTCAGTATGATTCAGTGAAATTGAGCAGATTGGGGAACGAAATGCAGCAGCAAGAAGTCATCATTGTCGGTGGTGGTATGGTGGGTTTAAGCCTTGCCTTAATGTTAGCCAAAGCCAATATTGCGGTGAAGTTGCTGGAAGCGATTCAATACCCCAATTATGAAGATGCCAATTTAGCACCGTATCATTCCAGTTTCGATGCCCGTAACAGCGCATTGTCACGTCGCAGTGTACAAATTTACCAAGAACTGGGTTTATGGGACGCCTTGCAGCAACATGCCACGCCTATTTTAGAAGTTCAGATTACAGAGCAAGGCAGTTTTGGTAAGGCGCGATTATTGGCTGAACAAGAAAAAGTCGAAAGTTTTGGGCAGGTCATTGAAAATGCATGGCTCGGTCGTGTGTTGTTAACCGAAGTGCGTAAACAGCCGCTTATTGAGTTAATTGATGGCGTGCAGGTGACAGCACTGAAACAAGACGCAGATTTTGCATATATCGAGGCGGTGCGTGGTCAGGAGCAACTACAACTTTCTGCAAAACTCCTCATTGCTGCCGATGGTCGTGATTCTTTCTGCCGTAAAGCTTTGGGCGTGGGTGCATCGGAACACGATTATGACCAAGTGGCTATTGTGACTACGGTGCAAACCTCTAAGCCACATGCGCATGTTGGCTTTGAGCGTTTCAGCCATTTAGGGCCTTTGGCGTTGCTGCCATTGCCAGGTGAATATCGTCGTTCTGTGGTGTGGCCTGTACCAAAGGGAACAGAGCATGAATGGATTGGCGATGAAAACGACCAACACTTTTTAGATGCCCTGCAACAAGCTTATGGCGACCGCGCAGGAAAATTTGAAAAAACAGGACGTCGTTTTAGTTTTCCATTGTCACAAGTTTTAGCAGAAAAACAGGCGGTTGGTCGCGTGGTATTGATGGGTAATGCAGCGCATACGATTCACCCTGTTGCAGGGCAAGGTTTTAACTTGTGTATGCGAGATGCCTATGTTTTATTGCGTTATCTTACCGAACAGGCAGCAAAATCTGCAGATTTAGGTGACCCAGCTGTACTACGTGACTATGAGCAATCTCGCTTAAAGGATCAGCAACGCGTTATTAAATTCTGCGATAGTGTTGTACGTGGCTTTAGCAATCAAAACCCAATCCTAAAATTCATGCGTAATACAGGCCTCGTTGCTTTTGATACGATTCCAGGCATTAAGCCATTGGTAGCCAACTATGCAATGGGGTTAAAAGCATGAGTACAGCAAATCAACAAGTGCAAGTGTTAGATGCAGTCATTATTGGTGGTGGCTTGGTTGGCGGTTTAACCGCATTACTGTTAGCACAGGGTGGCGTGCAAGCTACAGTCTTGGATGCTGCACCCATTTTAGATGCAGAGAAAACTTTAGCGGTTGCCAATCCACGTGTTTTGGCGCTCAGTCAGGCTACGATCCACCTATTAAAAACCGCAGGTGTTTGGCCTAAACTTGTGCGCCACATGCCGTATAGCGGCATGCAGGTTTGGAATAAAAATGGCTATGGTGAAATTAATTTTGGCAGTAGTGCTACGAATACACCCGTGATTGAACAAGCGCTTGGTTCAATGGTAGAGCCAAGTATTTTAAACCTTGCGATTCAGCAACGAATGCTAGAGCAAGTGCAGGATTATCGCACGCAAGTCAAAGTGACACGTTTGGAGCGTGGTGTAGGAGTTTGGCATATTCATTTGGCTGATGGTACCCAATTACAAACTAAACTGGTGATTGGTGCAGATGGTGCCAACTCCTTTGTGCGCGAACAGGCCTTTATTGATTTTGATGTGCTGGATTATCGTCAGGCAGGTTTAACCTGTGCGATTCGTACTGCATTGCCACATCAGCATGTAGCACGGCAAATATTTTTGGAAACAGGCCCGTTGGCGTATTTACCAATGGCCAGTTTACAGGATGAGCAAGAAGGGCATTGGCAGTCTATTGTTTGGACTTTGCCCGATGACTATGCCGAAGAATACGCCAAGCTGAATGATGCCGATTTTACTCAACTCTTGACCCGTGAAAGTCATCACATGTTGGGAGAGGTATTAGAGGCAACACCACGTGCTATTTTCCCGCTCAAGGCCCGTGCAGCACAGCGCTATGTGCAAGAGGGGCTGGCATTGATTGGTGATGCTGCGCATGTGATTCATCCACTTGCAGGACAAGGGGTGAACATTGGCTGTTTAGACGCTGCAGTACTTTGTGATGTACTACTGCATGACTTTAAACGCGGTGTCTGGGCGCATGAGCAGACCTTAAAGCGTTATGAACACCGTCGTAAAGGGCAGAACGATGCCATGATGCACAGTATGTCTGCTATTGGCTGGATGGAAACCACGACTTTATTCCCTGTGGTATGGGCGCGTAATTTTGGTTTGAAACAGGTTGAACAACAGCCTGCACTAAAAGATGCCTTTATGGCACAAGCCAATGGATTAAGTCTGTTACAAGATACCCGTTACGCGGTTTAACCCTAAAGAGTCGTTTTTTGTACGGTCATACATACCTGATTACGAATTTGATTAAAAAAGATACGAATTTTTTAATTTAGACTCTATGCGAAAGGCCAAGAGATTGCTAAATTTCATCGTAATTCATAACCAGTTTTCAATTGGACCAAGTTGAAGTCATTTGTGGGGAGATTAAGATGACGGACATGAACGATTACGATGATGTAGAAGATTCAACTGTAGACGAAGATGAAGCGAAAGCAGCCGAAAAAGGCGCTGCAGATTCAGAAGAAAGCGCTGCAGATGGAGATTTAGCAGAAGCAGAAACTTTGACCGTGACTGCTAAACTGAAACAGCGTCAGGCTTTGGAAGATGAAGTTGCAGCGTTCTTGGCACGTGGTGGAAAAATTACGGAAGTACCACCAGATGAGTCAGCACGCGACTAAGTGGTCGTATTCAGGCTAACTGTACTGACTACGGTCGAAATATATAGAAAAGCATCACCTTCAAGGTGATGCTTTTTTATTGAATGAATATTCAAGACAACGCAGTAAACTAAATGTGCTTAGTCTGCTGCTTGGCTTAACTCCAGTGCACGTTGATAGGCGATTTTCTTTTTAATCCCTGTTAAGTCAGCAGCCAATTGTGATGCAGCTTTCACCGATAAATCTTGCAATAAGCGCTGTAACAGTTGATCTAGTTTTTCTTGTTCTAGGTCTTTTTCTTCACTGGCACCGCCTACCACCAATACAATTTCACCTTTTTGTTGGTGATGATCTGCAGCGATAAACTCAACCAGTTCACCCAAAGTCATTTTTTTAATAGTTTCAAAGGTTTTGGTAATTTCTCGGGCAAAACCAACAGGGCGTTCGGCTCCAAACACCCCAGCCATATCTTTGACTGAATCTAAAATTCGATGTGGCGCTTCATAGAAAATTAGCGTCTGGGTTTCATCTTTGAGTTTTTCGAGTTGTTGTACTCGTTGTGATTGTTTAGCAGACAAAAAGCCCTGAAAGCTGAACCGATCACTCGGTAAGCCAACCGCACTCAATGCTGCAATGGCTGCACATGCACCCGGTACAGGAATCACACGAATACCATTGGCCTGTGCAGCACGTACCAACTTAAACCCTGGGTCACTAATCAGTGGCGTACCTGCGTCGCTAATCAGCGCCATGTCTTCGCCATTCAGTAGTTTTTGTACTAAAATCTCGATTTTGTTGCTTTCATTGTGCTCATGGCAGGCAGTGAGTGGGGTAGAAATATTAAAATGCTTCATCAATTGCGCAGAGGTGCGAGTGTCTTCTGCGGCAATCAGACTTACCGATTTGAGTACGTCAATCGCACGGTAGCTCATATCATCCAAGTGACCAATTGGGGTGGCGACAACAAATAACTGGGCACTCATTGAGTTTTCTCCGTGGGAAATAACAAACTAAAAAAATAATCAAAATTCGACTAAATACAGCATTGCTCTGAGTCATTCACTAACGACTGACCGAATGGCTATTCTACCTGAATTGCGATCTGACGTATGTATGTAAGGCGAAACTAGGCAGAATCTGTATCAATCATGCAGCACTTGTGAATATAAAAATGAAAATGAATAAAACCAACAATAAAAATTTGATGCGTCAGGCATTGGGTGCATGGGCCGAACAATTTGCATGGCAGTATTTGCAGCAGCAGGGTTGGACATTGCTACAGCAAAATTATCATAGTGTGTTTGGTGAAATTGACGGTATTTTGATTCGGCAACAACAATTGATATTTGTTGAAGTGAAAGCGCGCTCTAAAAGCAGTTATGCAAAAGCTTATGAAGTGGTGTCATTATCTAAGCAGCAGAAAATCATGAAAACCGCCTTGCAGTTTTTGGCAGAAAATCCACAATTTTCAGAATTTTATTGTCGTTTTGATGTGATTTGTTTTGATTTTTCTGGGCAATTTGCAAAAACAGTACAGCAAGACTTTTCCAAATTCCCGTATGATCTGCAATGGATTGAAAATGCTTTTACTTTTGATGCAGAGTTGATTAATCTTTGAGTGAAATTTAAAGCATAAAACATCAGCTGGTGAGTGCTTGTCGTAAAAACTGAAGCATGAAATGTGCAGCACCGCCAGAGTGGAAAGAAAATAATGAGGAGTCTTGCTGAGTGTTAAACCGTATTGCAGTGACCTTGCTGTGTGTAGCAAGTTTATCGGGTTGTGCAAGTTTTATTTCAAGTGGTACAGGTACAGCGCCAGTAGGAACAGAAAGTGGCGCACGATCACTTGGGCAAGTGTTTATTGATAACTCAATAGAACGTACCGCCAAAATTAATTTATACAAACTAGATTCACGCTTTAAACAGTCTCGCGTGAATGTTGAAAGTTTTCATGGCAATGTATTGCTGACAGGACAAGTGCCTGATGCGCATTTAAAGCAATTGGCAGAAGACAATGTACGTGCCATGAGTGATGTAAAAACCATCCATAATTATATTACGGTGGGTAATCAAATCAGTTACAGCACCATTATGCAGGACACCACAGTGACTGCAAATACCCGCGGTTTGATTATGAAAGCACCTGTGGTGTCCGACAGTAAAGTGCGTATTCATACTGAAGATGGGGTGTTGTATGTGATGGGGCGTTTAAATAACGCAGAATTGCAAGACCTAAACCAAGTGCTGCAACAAGTTGGAAACGTCACAAAAATTATTACCTTGATTGATAATATTGAACTCCAGCCAAGCAATAATGCCAATTTTGTAAGCCCGATGGTTGTGCCTGAAACACAGACACCCGTTGCGATAGACCCAGATCAGGTTGAACCTGCACATGTTCAATAATGTGGGACACTGGCTTAAACAGTTCAATAAAAGATTAGAACAGGCGAAACGCATTTATGAAGAGTTTCGTCTGTATAGCTTAGGCAGTTATGCGCTCAATCGCTTGACTCCGCGGCAGGGCTATACCCTTCAAAGTAATATTGCTTATGGTTTACGGGCAAGGCATCGTCTGGATGTGTACCGTACCACAACACCACGACCGCAGCGTCCGTTGTTGGTATTTGTGCATGGCGGTGCATGGTCACGCGGTGATAAACAGGATTATCGTTTTGTGGGTGAAGCTTTTGCAAAAGAAGGCTTTGACGTTGCGATCATTAACTATCAGCTTGCGCCACAGCATATTTTTCCCACCTATATTGATGATTTAACCTTGGCGTTGAATTATCTGACTCAGCATCAACATAAACTGGGTATTGCAACTGCACAGGTGGTCTTGATGGGACATTCGGCAGGGGCATTTAATGTGATGTCTTTGTTATACCATCCTCAGCCCTATGCCTTAAGCTGTAAGAATCACATCCGTGCAATTATTGGTTTGGCAGGGCCTTATCATTTTGATTATAAAGATGACCCGCTGTGTGCCGATGCTTTTGATCAGGATGTACCGTATCAGGATGTGATGCCGTATTATTTTGTTGAGCCAAATCCAGTTAAGCACTATTTACTGGTGGCAGAAAAGGATCAAATTGTCGGGCCAAGCAATGCCACTGACTTTGATCACGTGTTAAAAAAATACGGCAATCATAGTGAAATTATGATCATTCCAAGAACAGGGCATGTCAGTGTTATGGCATCGGTATCTAGTTTGTTTAGTCGTTTCTTTGCGACCAAGACTCAAATTATGCGAGCTTTAGATCAGGCCCTGGAAGATGAGTTATATTGATTGATCTTCAACCTAGTATTTGGTTGAGTAGCAATAAAAAACCGTTGCAACAAATTTGTGGCAACGGTTTTTGTATTTAGGATAACAGCAGACTTATAGCCAAGCTTTGGTATCATCTGCAACAGCAGTGCCTTGCGTCACGTGCATTATCATGGCGTGTGCAATACTGCCTTTAAAGGGAATTTCAGGTAGCTGATCAAATTTAAAGAACTGCGCATCACGAATTTCTTCTTCTTGTAACTGAATTTCACCGCCTGCATATTCGGCTTTAAAAGCAATCATCAGATTACTTGGGAATGGCCAAGGCTGACTGGCTAGGTACTGAATATTTTTAAGTTGCACGCCAACCTCTTCAACGGTTTCACGACGTACCGCTTCTTCTAAGGTTTCACCCACTTCGACAAAGCCTGCAATAAGGCCATAAATTGGCTGTTTGTTGCGTGCATTGCGCGCCAGTAGTACTTCGTCTTCACCGCGAGTAATGACGGTAATCACACATGGATTGACACGTGGGTATTGATGATAGCCGCAAGCAGGGCAGACCATGGCATATTGGGTGGCATGCACTTCAGTTTTGTGACCACAATGGCTGCAGAATTTATGATTACGACGCCATTCCAATAACTGGATGGCACGGCTGGCTTGCTCAAATTGCTGAGTGTTCCACAGTTGTAATAACTGTCGGATAGGAATTAATTGAAAGCCATTTGGGATTGGTTCATCTTCGAGGAGGTCTCGGGCAATCACTTGATCGCCCGAGCTAAAGCTTAAGTCACTTGCCAGTTTTTCCACACGGGGCAGTTGGAAGTTTTCATCGACCAAAAGTTGTTGTTGCTGAAAAATATATGCAAGTGAGAGTTCAGTCATTAGGCTACAGTTTTCAATTTTTCACTACTGTCCAATGCTACCTTAAACATGCTGTGCAGAACAGGCTGTTTGTTCTTTAAATTGTCAATCAGCATATCTGCGCTGGCAAGTGTATCCAAGATGTGATTGACTTGCTCTGCAGTTAAGTTCTGACCTGCTTCAACTTGTGTTTTTACAAAATCGGCAGAGACTTTTAGGGCTTTTTGACCACTTTCTGCATTTAAGAACAACATTGCACCCGCAACCTCACGAATTTGAGCAGAAGTATGCTCCAATTCTGCAATATTTTGACTTTGCAAATGCTGAGTCAGGGTTTGCGTAATCAAATCAATCAGTAATTTGGTTTCGGTCAACAAGGCTTCATGCGCTTCATCTAAACGATCTAGCGAAATATTCATGTTGTTGACGCGCAACTGCAAACGACTAGAGGTGTGATGACGTTCAAGCACACCAATTGAGTTCATGGCAGATAAAATCACGTTCATTAATTGCTGAGCAAAGTTTTCATCTTTAAGCAATTCAGGACGGCTTAATGATTCTGCCTGACGCTCCAAGTCTTGATTGGCTTCATTTAAGTTCAGTACTTTAAATAAGTTCGCCAACTCTTTTAACTTACTTTGCAATTCCTGTGTTTTTTCAGGACTCATGTTTTGGTAGTTGTATTCAATGTCATTGCGAATCTGCGCCATTTCTGTGGTCACTAAGTCGCTAATGGTGTGCATGGTGTCAAAATCTGGACCATATAAATGACGGCTGAATACTTGTAATTGCGTGTCAGTCAATAAGTCTTCACCAAGATTCATCTGGCTGCGAATATGTTGTGAAATTTCGTCTTCTTGACTAATGCACAGACTTAAAATGTTCGCCAGATCAGTCAAGGTCGCAGCGAATGTTTCTGGCGCAGCAAAGTATTGACGCATATTGTGTTCAATACCAATGAGGGTGCGTAAGCGTGGCTCATTTAGCAACAAGTCATCAATATGGTTGAAGGCAACGTGTACCAAACCCCAATATTGTTGGCTCGGATGGCTTTCTGCCAAGCCTGCCAAATATGTTCCGACTAATTTGATCGCTTGAAGATCCATTTCAGATTCTTCTTGCTTGAGTAATTTGTGTAATGACAATTTATACAAGCGATGCACATAAGCCGACTTTTCTAAAGAAGGCGCTTGCGGCAATTGAAAGCTAGGAGTGATGCAATCGAGCAGGCCTTCAATGTGTTGACCTTCTTGCGTTAATGGTTTGCCTAAAGCCAGTTCTAAACGGTTTAAGGTGTCGAGCAAAAATTGTGGAATTTTGACTTCACGCAGGCAAATAAACTCAATATAACGCTTGAGCATGGTTGTGCCTTCGCTGAGCGCAATCACTTCCTGTGTGTTGATATTGCTTGGGTTCCCCATAATTTTACGCATGAGCTCTGCAGAGTATTGCGCAATTTTTGCCAAGCTTTCCATATCAATTAAGGCTAAAACCTGAGCGCACTGTTCAAATTGATTCAGTGCATCATCAATACCAAAAGGTAAAGTTTGATCTTCTGCTAAGGTGCTTACTGCGGATTCAACCAGTTTGATAGAATTATCAACCTCATTTTTTATTATCAGCAAGGCAGTTGGATCAAAATGTATAGAGGTTTGGTAAGACATGGATCTGCACCTTTCCTAGTGTTTTATCTGTTTGTTGGTTCTTTGCAAAAATACAAAGTCCTATTTGCTTTAACTATAACTGAACTGGCGAATCTTTAAATACATAAAATTACAAAACTCGTAGATTTTATTTGGCAAAAAAGCAAGGTTTACCGTGTTTTTCTTCAAATTGTTTGACCCAATTCTCATGCGCTGCCAGTTCATCATCTGAAGGTAATATTACTGCTAGGTCAATATCAATACTTAAACGGTCACTTTGACGTTGTTGTTCTTCACTTGCAGACAGGGTGTCCATATCAAATGCAACCTGTCCACCTGTCATCGCCAAGTATACATCGGCGAGAATTTCGGCATCCAGTAATGCACCGTGGAAGGTACGGTCACGCGCAGGAATCTCGTAACGTCTGACCAAAGCATCCAAGGAGTTTTTCTGCCCAGGGTGTTTGCTTTTTGCCATCAGCAATGAGTCCGTTACGGTACACACTTCTGATAAATTGCCCAAACCTGCGCGACTGAATTCCATGTCTAGGAAGTTCATATCGAAGGTAGCGTTATGCGCAATAATTTCTGCACCTTTGAGGTATTGATACAGCACATCTGCAATTTCGGCAAATTTCGGTTTATCTTTTAAGAACTCATCTGAAATACCGTGAATATTTTCTGATTCACCGACCAGTTTTTCAGGCTGAATATAAATGTGTATGGAACTGCCCGTGAGTTTACGGTTAATCATTTCCAGCGCACCCACTTCAATAATACGGTCACCGTCCTGATAATAAAAACCTGTGGTTTCCGTATCTAGAATCAGTTGGCGAGGGCCGTGTAGCTGCATTGTGGCAGGCGTCACCACAATATGCGGGTGCATTGCAGATGTAGCATCCACAATATTTTCATTTGAAGTGACATTTTCTGAATTCGTTTCTGTTTCAGGATCATTATTTACAGTGTCACCAGTAGCGGCCTGTGTGCTTTCATCATCCTCTATAATGTTGTGTTTTTGATCGTTACTTTCTAAATTGCTGTCTGGTGTTGTATTTTCCATTTCAAGCTCATCTTCAATCAGGTCAAAACCGAAAGGATCATCTAGTAACCAGTCAGATTCAGCTTTTTTTTTATCCTGTTGCGGTGCATCCAAAGTGGGTGCTGCATTAGATGGAGAATTTAAGGTTTTTTGAACTTGATCTGCACCCAAATTGGCCAACTGGTCTGCCATTTCATTGCCTGCATGTCCTGCATGGCCTTTAATCCAGTTCCATTCAATTTCACGCCCCTGACACGTGGCATCTAATTTTTGCCAAAGGTCTGGGTTTTTGACATCTTTCCAGTTCTTCTTTTTCCAGCCGTGAATCCACTCGGTAATGCCTTGTTTGACATAGTTGGAGTCTGTCCAAATAATCAATTTGGCATCGGTTGGGCAAAATAAAATACCTTCGATGGCTGCAGTGAGTTCCATGCGGTTATTGGTGGTTTGTGCTTCGCCACCATGTAATTTATGCTCTGCCTGTTCGGTGATGATATACGCCCCCCAACCCCCTAAGCCAGGATTGCCACGGCAAGCACCATCAACATATAATGTGATTGTTTGAGACATAAATCAGATCCGAATACTCAGCAAAATAAATCAAAATAAAAAGCTATTGTATATCGCAAATTTAGTTTAGACCCAAAATTCCTGCTATTTTTTTAATTTCTTGTAACATTTATAGCGGAAACACGCTAAATTAAAGCCTTGTGTCGTTGTCTAGCTCCACTACAATGGCATGTCTAAAAAATAATTTATATACGAGTTGTTTGGATTCTTTTATGTATAAACCAACCACGCGCTTGTGGCAGCCGACTTTACCTTCATTTTTTAAAATTACAGTTTTAGGTTCAGCATTGGCTGCCTTAGGCTTGATGTCTGGCTGTAGCTCGACCCAGGGTGCGAGCAAGCCGCTTACTTCAAGTCAGGTCGGGTCGGGTTATTTAGATGCCAGCACATTGGATGGTTTGGAAGACTTACTATCTGCAACCGATATGCGTGCAGTTGAAGGCGATCGTTTATTAATTTTAAAACATGGCGATGTTTGGAAGCGTATGACCGTGGGTTTCAAAATGGATTTAAACCATTGGAACCCGCGTATTGAAGCACAGCGTGGCTGGTTTATTTCACGTCAGCCATATTTGGATCGTTTAAGTGCGCGTGCTTCGCGTTATTTGTATCACACGGTAAAAGAAGCTGAACGCCGTGGTATGCCAACTGAATTGGCATTGTTGCCTGTCATTGAAAGCTCGTATGACCCCGCTGCAACCAGTAGTGCTGCTGCTGCAGGTTTATGGCAGTTTATTCCAAGTACAGGCCGTATTTACGGCTTAAAACAAACCTCAATGTATGATGGCCGCCGAGATGTAGTGGAGTCGACTCGTGCTGCCTATGAGTTCTTAGGCAGTTTGTATAATCAGTTTGGTTCTTGGGAATTGGCATTGGCAGCCTATAACGCAGGGCCAGGTCGTATTCAGCAAGCGATTAACCGTAATAAAGCTGCTGGCTTGCCAACCGATTATTGGTCTTTGAAATTGCCTCAGGAAACCATGAATTATGTGCCACGTTTCTTGGCTGTGGCGCAAATTATTAAAAGTCCACATGCTTATGGCGTGTCTTTACCGCCTATTGCCAACCGTCCTCACTTCCGTGAGTTAAATGTAGGTGCGGTAAATTTAAATGATGTGGCCAGCATTACAGGTTTAAGCCGTGCGGAACTCTATTCGCTTAACCCAGGGCATCGTGGTGATCGGATCGACACGCAAAGCCCAATGCGAATTTTAATCCCTGCAGATTTAAGTCCAACTGTAGATGCGAGATTAAAAAAATTACAAAGTGGTGGTGGTTTATGGGCAAGCAATACAAGTAACACACCGTCGTTTTCTTCATCTGGGGTAACGATCACACCGTCTAAATCTGTACCACCAACATTGACCACGGCAACCACCAGTAGAACAACGACGAGCAAAACAGCATCTGCTACGCCAGCAGCCACCACAAAGGCCGCAAGCACAACATCTTCAAATACTGCCACGACAGCCAGTACGTCTAAACCTGCATCAACAACACCTGCACGTTTGTCGCGTACACCACGAGGCTCAGATGCCTTAGCTGCATTTGCAGCAGGGAGTGATGTACCAAGTGCACCGCGTATTCCTGTTGCAGTCACGCCTGCGGCAAATATTCAACCTGTACGGATTGAACCACCAATTTCAACGACCGAGCGTGAACAGATTCTTGCTGCGGTACAGGCAGAAGGCAGTAATAAAACGGTGGAAGAGGTGTTGCAGCCTGTAGCCTCTAAGGCAGAGCAAGAGCAACTTGTGGCAGAGTTAAAACAAATTGCACCTCAAGGCACTGAGATTGTCGATCCATACGATGGGAAAATTAAGCTTACAGCAATTCAAACCAGCCAGTCTGTGGCAGAGCAGCAAGGTAAAGAGTTAACCAAAGGCTTTGCTTACCCGAAAAGTGTGGCAGAAAACACACGTGTAGATTCAGAAGAAGCCAAGCGCAATCAGGGTAAAAACTTTGTGCGTACGGACTCAGAAGTTGTGGTTATTCCACCAAAAGGCAAACGGACTACTTATACTGTCTTAGCGGGTGATACTTTGGCCAGCATTGCCATGAAAAATGGTTTGAATTGGCGTGATATTGCGAAGTGGAACCAAATTGCACCCGATGCAACTTTGTATGTAGGCACCAGTATTTATTTGTACGATGCCAAGCCACAGGCAGAACCAGCCAAACCGAAAACCATGCCTGAGCAATATGTGGTGCAAGCCAATGATAGTTTAACGGGTGTTGCTAGTCAGTTTGGTTTAAGCGTTAAACAATTGGCAGATTATAATAATTTAAGCATTACCAGTGGTTTATTGGTCGGGCAGCGTTTAAGTTTAAAAGAAACTGCGGCATCAAAAGCCAAAGCGGAAGCGGATAAAAAAGCGGCAGAACAAGCCGCAAAAGTCGTGACCAAAAGCTATGTGGTGAAACGTGGCGAATATTTAAAACTGATAGCTGATCGCTATGCTTTGTCTAATCAGGAATTGGCAGATTTAACCCCAGGTCTGACGGCGGGCAGCAGTTTATTGGTGGGTCAGCGTATTAATGTCCCTGTAAATGAAGCAACGACTCAGAAAGCTGAAGCGAACAAAGCCGAGGCCAGTAAGTCAGAAGCAAAAACTGAAGCACCAAACTATCCAACAGAAAATTATCAGGTACAGCGTGGCGATACTTTATCCAGTATTGCCAACCAAGCCAAAATTTCGTTGGCTGAATTGGCCAGTTTGAACAATTTAACCACCCAAAGTGGGGTACGCATTGGTCAAAGCTTAAAAGTACCTGCGGGCGTTAATGTACCTGAGCGTTATACGGTACAACGTGGAGATACCTTATCTGCTATTTCTACCAAATATAACTTGAGTCAGGAATACATAGCAGAGTTGAATAACATTAGCCGTAACGGTGGTTTAAGAGCAGGACAAAGTCTGAAACTCACGGGTGATGTTCCTGATAAAAAAGCCCAAGTTGAAGCAGCGACTGAAACTGCCAATGATATTCACGTCGTGAAAGCAGGGGAAACTTTAAGCAGTATTGCTCGCCAATATAAATTGCAATTGAGTTATTTGGCAGAGCTGAATGAATTATCGCGTACCGCCAATGTGCGTATTGGGCAGCGCTTAAAAGTTGATGCCAGCGCTGCAACTGTTGATGCAAAAGCCGAAGTATCAAACGTAGCTAAAAGTAGCAGTACTAAAGCGACTGAAGCTTATCGCGTAAAAAGTGGCGAGTCCTTAAATTCAATTGCCAACCGTGTTGGTATTTCAGTTGCAGAATTGGCTAGTTTAAATGGCTTAACCCCACGTTCAGGCTTACAGATTGGTCAAAGTATTCAAATTCCAAAAACTGTGACTGAATATAAGGTCAAACGTGGAGATACATTGATTGGTTTGGCCAACCGTTATGGTATCGACAGCAAAGCTTTGGCCGATTTAAATGACATGCAGCCGAATACGCAATTGCGCATTGGTGATGTGATTAAAGTCCCGAATCTGTAATGATCAATCTCCAGGATGCGCTGTGGGCTGCATCCTGAGTGATACTGCACAAGGAGCTGTGCGCATGTCTTTCGCGCTACACAAAACATTGTTCTGTCTGGTGGGATGTCTGGCATTGCCACAGTTCGGTTGGGCTGCCATTCAAACTACACCATATATTGCGGTGCATAGCCAACCTCAGTATGCGGGGCGTACAGCCATGCCTTATGCCAATCCGCATGCACCCAAAGGTGGAGATTTGATTCGCGCCAGTAATGGCACTTTTGACAATTTAAATGACATGAATGGCAAAGGCAGCTCCACCGATGGGGTGAATTTTTTGTTTGATTCACTCATGAGCAGTTCTTTAGACGAGCCGGGGGTGATGTATCCCTTATTGGCTGAAAAAGTTAGCTATGACCCGAAGCAAACAGCCTTTGTGATTTTTCATTTGAATCCTCAAGCAAAGTTTAGCGATGGCAGTCCAGTCACTGCAGAAGATGTTAAATTCAGTTTTGATGCATTTCAGACCAAGTCCAATCCGGGTTTGCAAATGTATTTGTCTGACTTGGATAAAACCACAGTCTTGTCCAAACATCAGGTAAAAGTCAGTTTTAAATCCAGCAACAATGCAGAAATGCCCTTAATTTTGTCGCAAATGCCCATCTATTCTAAAAAAGATTGGCAAAAGCGTGATTTTACCCGTATTACCCTCGAACCTATTTTAGGTTCTGGGCCTTATCTGATTGAACGGATTGATGCAGGGCGCAGCATCACCTATAAACGTAATCCTAATTACTGGGGCAAGGATCTGCCCATAAACAAAGGGCGCTATAATTTTGACCGCCTAAAATATGTGTATTATCGCAATCTAGATATTGCCTTTGAAGGCTTTAAGTCGGGGCAATATACGCTGCATGAAGAATATACGGCACGTAAATGGGTGACGGAATATCGTTTCCCTGCCGTGAATGCGGGCATGGTGGTTAAGCATAAATTTCAGCACCAGAACCCAATTCCAACTCAAAGTTTTGTATTCAATACCCGCAGACATGCATTTCAGGATATTCGTTTTCGGCAAGCCTTGACCTATGCTTACGATTTTGAATGGCAAAACAAAGCTCTGTTTTATGGGCAATATCGCCGTTTGCAAAGCTATTTTTCTAATAGCGAGCTAGAGGCTAAAGGCACACCATCAGCCGAAGAATTGGCCATTTTAAAACCCTATTTAGCCAAACTACATCCAGTCCAACGACAAGGTGTATTGCAAAACTGGCAGTTTCCTGTGACCGATGCCAGCGGATTTAACCGCAGTGGATTGCTTAAAGCACGTGAGCTACTTTTGAAAGCAGGTTATCGTTTTCAGCATGGCAAATTGGTAGATGCCAAAGGCAAACCTATCCAAATAGAATTTCTGATTCATCAAGATGGCTTACAACGGACTTTAATGCCCTTTGTGCGCAATATGAAACGCCTAGGTGTGGTTGTGACCATTCGGCATGTGGATGTGCCGCAATATATTGAACGGATGCGCCGTGCCGACTTTGATATGACCACTAGCGTCATGCCGCAATCTTTAAGTCCTGGCAATGAACAGGCACAGCTATGGAGTAGCGCTGCCGCAGATCAGCCAGGAAATTATAATTATGCAGGGATTAAAAACCCAGTGATTGATGAAGTGGTACAACAGTTGATCCGTGCACCCAACCGTGAACAGTTAATTGTACGTACCAAGGTTTTAGATCGTTTATTGCGGGCAGGTTATTATCAAATTCCAACCTACGGCAAAGGTGAAAACTGGTATGCCTACTGGAATATGTATCGTCAGCCTGCCATTAAACCTAAATTATCTGCAGGGATTGATTACTGGTGGAGCGATGCAACTCAAGCCAAGAAAGTTGCACATTATTTGCGTCAACAATAACGATTTTTAAAATTCAAGCATGACAGTGTTTGCGATGAACCAGCACATTGCCAAAAGGTGAGCACATGGGCACATATATACTAAAAAGATTGCTGCTGATTATTCCCACCCTGTTTTTCATTTTATTGATTAACTTTGTGGTGATTCAAATTGCACCAGGTGGGCCAGTCGAGCAAGCCATTCAGCAGGCTGAAGCTTTTCAGGGCATGGGCATGAGTGGTGGCGAAACTGTGGTAAGCAATAGCAGTAATTATCAGGGTGCCAAAGGTCTAAGTGATGAAATGGTGGCAAAAATTGAAGCGCAATATGGGTTTGACAAGCCTGCCCACGAGCGCTTTTGGCAAATGCTGACCAGTTATGTGCAACTCGATTTCGGTACTAGCTTTTTTAAAGATAAACCTGTGACTCAATTACTGTTGGAAAAGTTACCTGTATCTTTATCTTTAGGGCTTTGGAGTACTTTGCTGATCTATCTGATTTCTATTCCACTTGGGATTACAAAAGCCCGTCAGCATGGTTTGCTATTTGATAAAGCCACTTCAATTTTGTTGGCAATTGGCTACGCCATTCCTGCGTTTGCATTTGCGATTTTGCTGATTGTATTTTTTGCAGGTGGTTCGTATTTCCAGTGGTTCCCATTACAAGGCTTGGTTTCTGAAAATTTTGCTCAGCTGAGTTTGTGGGGCAAAATTACCGATTATTTCTGGCACATGACCTTGCCCTTACTGGCAATGGTGATCGGTGGGTTTGCAGGGCTGACGTATCTGACCAAATACTCTTTTATGGAAGAGTTAAATAAACAATATGTACTGGCAGCTCGCTCCAAAGGCTTAACCGAGTCACGTGTGTTGTATGGGCATGTGTTTCGTAATGCCATGCTAATTGTGATTGCAGGCTTACCTGAAGCTTTGGTGGGGATTTTCTTTGTGGGCAATCTGTTTATCGAAATTATTTTTAATTTGGATGGTTTAGGTTTGCTTGGCTTTGAAGCAATTGTGCAGCGTGATTATCCTGTTATTTTTGGTACCTTGTTTATTTTTACCCTTTTGGGTTTAATTTTAAGATTAATCAGTGATGTGCTGTATCAGGTGATTGACCCTCGAATTAACTTTGAATCGCGGGGGACAAAATAATGTCACCAATTACGCGCGCACGTTTGCAACGTTTTAAGCAAAATAAACTGGGTTTTGGCTGTTTTATCGTCTTTATTGTCATTTTTGTATTGTCCTTGGCCGCAGAGTTAATCGCCAACGATAAGCCGTTATTGGTCAAATACGAGCAGTCTTTATATATGCCTGTGTTTAAGGCCTATCCTGAAACGACTTTTGGTGGTGTGTTTGAAACCGAAGCGGATTATAAAGACCCCGTGGTGCAACAGTTAATTACTAATAAAGGTTGGGCGCTTTGGCCGCTGATAGAATTTTCTTACCAAACGCCGAATTTGGATTTGGCTGTGCCTGTACCATCGCCACCAACCGCACAAAACTGGCTAGGCACAGATGATCAAGGTCGTGATGTTTTGGCACGCATTCTATATGGTTTGCGGGTGTCACTGCTGTTTGGGTTTGCACTGACTTTTGCATCGGCAGTTTTGGGCATTATGGTTGGGGCGATTCAGGGCTACTATGGAGGCTGGATTGATCTGATTGGGCAGCGTGTTTTAGAGGTCTGGGGCGGTCTGCCAATGCTGTTCATGGTGATGATCTTAGTCAGTATGTTTACTCCAAGTGTGTACTGGTTATTTGTGATTATGCTGCTGTTTGGTTGGACCAGTTTGGTTGGCTTGGTGCGTGCAGAATTTTTACGTGCTCGAAATTTTGATTATGTGCGTGCAGCGCGGAGTTTGGGGGTTACCGATCGTACCATTATGTTTCGGCATATTTTACCCAATGCCATGAGTTCGAGTTTGTCGCAGTTACCGTTTATGCTCACAGCCAATATCACTGCTTTAACTGCACTCGATTTTTTAGGTTATGGCTTACCGCCCGATGCGGCATCTTTGGGCGAGCTGTTATTACAAGGTAAAAATAATTTAAATGCACCGTGGTTGGCATTGTCAGGCTTTTTTACTTTAGCCATCGTTCTATCCTTATTAATTTATATTGGGGAGGCAACACGTGATGCATTTGACCCAAGACGTTAATCAGTCGGCTGAACTTTCAAATTCAGTGTTGCTCAAAGTTAGTCAGCTAAATATTCAGCATCAGCAACAGGTGTTACTGCATGATTTAAATTTTGAATTGCATGCTGGTGAAACCATCGCTTTAGTGGGCGAAAGTGGCTCTGGAAAATCCATTAGCAGTTTGGCTTTACTGGGCTTGCTGCCGCCACATTTACAGGTGCAAGGCCAAGCTATATTCGCAGAACAAGATTTACTGCATCTCAAGCCAGAACAACTGCGACAAGTTCGTGGTCAAAGCATTGCCATGATTTTTCAGGAACCGATGACGGCTTTAAATCCGTTGCATCGGGTAGAAAAGATTATAGGTGAAAGTTTATGGTTGCGTGGTTGGAGCAAGGAAAAAGCACGTGCGCGAGTATTGGAATTACTTAAAGATGTCGGTATTCCGCAGCCAGAGGAGAAATTAAAGCGTTATCCGCATGAATTGTCGGGTGGGCAGCGGCAGCGAGTGATGATTGCTATGGCTTTGGCGCTTGATCCTGACATTCTCATTGCCGATGAACCTACGACTGCTTTGGATGTAACTTTGCAGGCGCAGATTCTGGATTTATTAAAAAGCCTGCAAGCACGCCGTAACATGGCAATGATTTTGATTAGCCATGATTTGAATTTGGTTAAACATTATGCC
Organism: Acinetobacter sp. A2; assembly: GCF_012371325.1. Classification (GTDB taxonomy): domain Bacteria; phylum Pseudomonadota; class Gammaproteobacteria; order Pseudomonadales; family Moraxellaceae; genus Acinetobacter. The sequence continues at coordinate 22,047 of NZ_JAAZQX010000035.1, forward strand.
GATCAAGTGATTGTGATGAATCGTGGACGGGTTGAAGAACAGGGCAGTGTTACAGAAATTTTTAGTCAGCCTAAGCAAGCTTATACGCAAAATTTATTGAATCACGATTTTGGCGAAGCCTTACAGGTTGAAGAATTGTCTACCGTATTAGCATTGAATCAGGTTGGGGTGAAGTTTCCAATTAAACAGGGCTTACTGAATCGGGTTAAAGATTATGTAGTTGCAGTTGAACCTTTGGCTTTAGCACTAGCACAGGGACAATCGGTTGGAATTGTGGGGGAGAGTGGTTCGGGTAAAAGTTCACTAGCACTTGCAATTGCCCGTTTAATTGAAAGTGAAGGCAAAATTGAGCTGCTTGGGCAAGATTTAAATGCGTTAAATGAGCGGCAATTGCGTCCTTTACGTCAGCATTTTCAAATCGTGTTTCAAGACCCATTCAGCAGTTTAAACCCGCGTTTAAATGTGGAACAAACTATTGGTGAAGGTTTGGCTTTACAGCACTTGTCTAAACAGGAGATCAGCCAGCGCATAGATGAAGCTTTAAGCAAAGTAGAATTACCCGTGAGTTTTAAACAGCGCTATCCGCATGAACTCTCGGGTGGGCAACGTCAGCGAATTGCATTGGCGCGCGCTTTGGTACTTTGCCCTAAATTGCTGATTATGGATGAGCCAACATCTGCTTTAGACCGTACGACACAACGTGCGGTGGTGCAGTTGTTGCGCCGTTTACAGCAGCAGGAGCAAATGAGTTATTTATTTATTAGCCATGATTTGCAAGTGGTGAAAGCGCTGTGCCAAAAAGTCTTGGTGCTGCATCAAGCCAAAGTGATGGAGTTTCAGAACACCGAACAGCTGTTTAGTCATCCTCAAACAGAATATACCCGCCAGTTGATTGCAGCTAGTGAGTATTAGAACTTGTTGGAGTCATCCATTCCTATAGCAATTTTTGATTAATCCAAAAGCATCATTTGTGATGTGTAAATTATTTGAAAACTTTTCTTCAGCTGAAGAAGGTTTGGGTGAGTGGATAATGGATTATGGTTTGAAAGAGTGATTGATAGCAAATAATTATATTGACGAATATAGTCAAACATATACAATTTAGGTATTAAATTTTAAAAAAACTTGCAATGAAATACTTGACTGAAAGCTTAAA
>NZ_JAAZQX010000036.1 GCF_012371325.1 Acinetobacter sp. A2
GTTACACGCTTGGCAACAAGACATTAACAGAGTGCGAATTAGTCCTTGAGTATGTTTGAATACATTTTAAGGAACAGATGGATGTAAACACATTTAGTGGCTTAATGACGAATATTTGCCAAACGCTGACCTATGACCCTGCGCGGGAAAATGTGACTCGTCAATCTCAAAAGGTAGATGCAGGAACTCAAGCTATGGGGCTACATATTGAAAATGGTTCAACACCTATGCCACCCGACATCATTGCATTTTTTAGTGAAAAAAGTGCTTCACGTGGTTCTCAAACCACCTTATGTGATGGGCATGCAGTCTGGAAAAAACTGCCTGAAACGCTCAAACAGAAATTTTCAGAGCCGATGATTATTCGCCGTTATTTACCTAAACATACATGGCAAAAGTATGTAGCAACTGCATTTAATATTGCAGAGGTCGAGCAGGTTGGATTACAGGAATTGGCACGTTTTATTGAGATGATTCCTGGGCAACGAATTCAGCCTGCACATGATCAGGGCGTACTTTATGATTTAAGCATGCCCATGATTCGCCATGACAATTTAAAAGCTGTTCCAGCCTTTGCCAACACCTTGCTGGGGCCATCTTATAACTATGAAACACCGCATTTTTACTTTGCTGATGGTACTGAAATCCAAACGGAATTACTGGAAGAGCTGGCCGAGCGTTGTGAGCGTGAAACCTCTGAAATTGACTGGCAAGATGGTGATGTGGTCCTGATTGATAACAAACGCTTTATGCATGGCAGACGTGAAATTTTAGTGCCGCTGGAGCAGCGTAAACTGTATATCTGTATGGGTCTAGGGCTCAATCCTGAATTTGCAGTGTAAAGGCTGTGTGCCATTCCCTTAATATTTAGAGTGAATTTTATGTCAAATTTAAACGCCGTTATTTTTGGTGCAACAGGTGGCATAGGTCAGGCAGTTGCGCAACATTTTGCCGCACAAGGTTTGAACCTAATTTTGGTTGGACGCAAACAGCAAGCCTTGCAACAATTACAGGATGAGCTGTCACAACAGTATTCACAATTGCAATTACATACGATGCGTTGTGATTTGGCCGATGTCCAAAGCCGAGATCAGTTTGTGCAGACCATTGCCGCATTGAATCAGCCAATTCATTACTACATAAATAACGCGGGCATGAATGATTTTAGTTTGTTTGCACAGCAGACCGCAGAAACAATTGAACAGATGATGTTGGTGAATGTGGTGTATCCGTTGCAATTGATTCAAGCCCTGCTGCCGTATATGTCAGAGAGTCAACCCAGTCAGGTCATCAATATTGGCTCGACTTTTGGCAGCATTGGCTACCCAGGCTATGTCAGTTATTGTGCCAGTAAATTTGCGTTACGTGGTGCAACAGAGGCATTGGCCAGAGAGTACAGCAAGACGGCAATTCAGTTCAGGTATTTCTCACCACGGGCTACGGCTACGCCTATGAACAATTCTGAAGTGATGGAAATGAATATTAAAATGGGCACAAAAATTGATAGTCCTGAATTTGTGGCACAGGAGTTATATCAATTTTTGAATCAATCAGGGCAATCGTACCAAGTTGGTTATCCTGAAAAAATATTTGTGAAATTGAATCAGGTAATGCCGCATGTTGTGGCTGCGTCTATTCAAAAAGATCTAGACACCATTTACCACTATGCCGACAAAAGTAAAAAGCCAAGTCCTTTAAGTTATGCTGCCCAATCTAAAAAACCTTAAGTCATCTAAGTCATAAATGAAATTTTTTGCGATAACGCCATAAGGTGGTTCGGCTAACACCGAGTGCTTGTGCCACCAATTCAGTTTGACCTTGATATTTTTCCAATAGGTCTTGCAAGGTGTCTTTATCAACTTTTTGACTGCTTTTGATGGGCAGTTGAATTGGCTGTGGTGCTGTAGATGGTCTGGCTAAGTTCAAACTGGCATGCACAATTTCATCGGGTAAATCTTGTGGGTCAATTTGGGTTTTACCTGCCGACATAGTCAGTGCATACAGCAAGGTATTCTTTAATTCACGTACGTTACCCGGCCAATCATAATTCAGTAATACCGCCAAAGCTTGTTCAGATAAAGTCGGTGTGAGCTGAAACTGAGCCTGCTGTTGTTGCAAAATAAAGGCGGCAATTTCAGGAATATCCTGTTTGCGTTCTCGTAGTGGCGGCACAAAAATAGGGATAACTCTTAAGCGATAGAGCAAATCTTGGCGGAACCTGCCCAGTCGGGCTTCTTCACGCAAAGCACGATGTGTTGCGGTAATAATTCTGACATTCGATTTAATTGATTTTTCACCACCCAAAGGGATAAATTCGCCCGTTTCCAATACACGCAACAATTTTGCCTGTAGCTCTAAAGGAATTTCTGCAATTTCATCTAAAAACAAAGTACCGCCCGCAGCACGTTCAAATACGCCTTTATGTTCCCGAATTGCCCCTGTAAAAGCGCCTTTCACATGCCCAAATAATTCACTTTCTAGAATGTTGGCATTTAAAGCGGCACAGTTAATCGCAATAAAAACCTGTGCATGACGATGACTTCGTGCATGAATGGCTTGCGCCACCAACTCCTTGCCGCTGCCAGATTCGCCACGGACTAAAACTGGGAATTCAGTCACTGCAACTCGTTCAATAATGGAATACATATGCTGCATTTGTGGCGAATGACTATGGAAAAAATCTGTCAAATTACTGTTTGTCTGCTCGGATGCTGCTGTTGTTTTAAATACAGGTAGAGATACGACGGGCTGCATAAAAAATAAACGCCCACTCAAGTTTTCTGCACGAATACGAATATTTAAGTGGTGATAACTCAACGCTATGGAATTGTCTACTAATGTCAGGGTTCCAATAGGTTGTTGTAAATTCAGCAGTTGGTTTTTTAGGTTTTTTTCGATGCTGCCTGAAAATGTGGCCGATGCCTGAGCATATTCGTAGCACCATGTTTTGGATGCCTCATCATATATATACAGCCAACTGTCAGGGCAAAGTTGCTGTAAATGAAACAAAAAATCTTCAAGTTGAGCTTGCTGTTCAAAGTCATACATTGTCGTCATATTGTTTCATCTTTTGTTTCATTTTGGATTTAATTGAAACATGAAACGCAACAATTGTGAAACACACAGATGTAACTGAATTAGATAATGCATTTCAATATATTGTATTTTATTAATATATTAAAAATAGATAAAGTTGGCACTCTATTTGCAAAACTAAGCATAACAATAATTCAATACGGTACACAGCACATGATCTTTCATCAATTTTTTGAACCGGAAAGTTCAACCTACACTTATTTATTGGCTTCTGAACAAACCCGTGAAGCCGTACTCATTGACCCTGTGATTTCCGAGGTAGAGCAGTATGCGGCTTTTTTGGAGCAGCATAGTTTGCAATTGGTTTACAGCTTAGATACCCACGTGCATGCCGACCATATTACTGCGGCAAATACCTTAAGAACCCGCTTTGGTTGCAAAACTATTTTGCATCGTAATTCGGGTGTTGGGTGTGGTGATATTTTCATTACCGATGGTGCGGCCATTCGTGTCGGTGAGTTGCAGATTGAAGCACGTTATACCCCAGGTCACACCAATGCATGTACCAGTTATGTGGTGGATGGCATGGTGTTTACGGGGGATGCCTTACTGATTGATGGTTGCGGTCGTACAGACTTTCAAGAAGGGAATCCTGCTACTTTGTATGACAGTATCCACCTGCAAATTTTTAGCTTACCTGATGATACTTTGGTGTACCCAGGCCATGACTACAAAGGTCGTGTTTCATCTACCGTGGGACAGGAAAAACGCAATAACTCACGTTTGGGGCAAGGCCGTACCAAAGCTGAATTTATTACCCTTATGCAGAATTTAAACCTGCCTTATCCAAAACAAATAGATGTGGCTTTGCCTGCCAATCAGGTGTGCGGCAAGTGATGTGGATGTACTTAAAACGCCATACACGAGTGGAATAGGGGAACAGGCATGTGGATGTTAATTCTGGAAGGCTTGGTTATTGGGACTTTACTCGGGCTGACTGGGGCAGGGGGCGGTATTCTTGCTGTTCCTGCCCTAATGGCAAGCCAAGGCTGGACCGTTGCACAAGCTGCTCCCGTAGGATTATTGGCTGTCACTCTAGCTGCTTTTGTGGGCACAATTGAGGGATTATTCAAGCGAATTGTACGTTATCGAGCTGCATTGTGGATTGCCTTAATCAGTATTCCTTCAGCACGCTATGGCGTACATTTGGCAGGTATTGTGCCCCCTGTTTGGCTGACATTGGCATTCAGTGCGGTTATGTTCATTGTGGCTTATCGCATTTTCTTTAATAAGGTTAATGATCAGACCAATCCACCATGTAAGGTCAATCAAACGACTGGACGCTTAGTTTGGAACGCCAAAACAGCATCTTTGTTGGGCGGTGTGGGGATTATTGCAGGTTTGCTGACAGGCCTACTTGGAGTCGGTGGCGGCTTTGTGATTGTGCCGTTATTGCGTAAATTCACTGACTTGGATATGCGCAGCATTGTAGCAACATCTTTAATGATCATTTTTTTGATTGGTGGCGTCAGTATTTCTGCCCATGTTTTAGATGGTTTTCAGTATCCGACGATGGTCACCATGACGTTTGTCATAGCGTGTATTGTGGGGATGTTGTTGGGACGTGTTTTAGTTCACCGCATGAATAGCAATACGGTACAGAAAGTATTTGCCACCACGGTGATTGGCGTTGCATTGTATTTAATTTACAGCGCAATTATGGCTTAAGTCTAATATGAAGCGGCTAGGTTTTTATTCTGAACTACAGTATTGTGACTAGGTAACGTATTGTTAAGTGTAAGAAAAAGCACTAGACCTAGACCAGATTAAAGATTAGCTTAACTGTATAACATGACAAGGAGCCAAAAATGAAAAAACATTTATTTTGTGTGGGTGTCGAGTTTCGTAAAGCATCCGATGAAACAGGCTCTTATGCGTATTTGACTGCTTATTTAGGTGCAGATCATCTAAATGAAGCGATTGAGCGTGTGCAGAAACAACTAGAGCAAGAAGGCAATAAAATTTTATTTGTACGTGGATGTTGGGTGGTCGATGCCGATTGTGACGATGGTTTCTGCCCAACTGAAGAAAGCAATGCGGCTTCTAAAGCAGACCTGTTGTTCAATGATGAAATCTATTATGGCAAATTGCAGCAATGGTCAGCCAATAATGGTTATGAATACTAAGGGCTAGGCTGTTTAATTGATCTAACACAAAGTTTGATCAAACTAAAAAACCGCATTTAAGTCATGTTTTAAAATCATGTTTGAATGCGGTTTTGTTGTATCTAAATTGCTGTCAGATTTATTTTAAAGTTCATTTTTTAATGCGAAGCTCAGTTTTCATCTCAGGTCAATTCTGTGCTGCTAAATGAGCTCTTAAAATTCGTCTGAGTTCTAAAATGGTTTCCGATTTTTCATGAAGGGGCTGTAGTAGACAACATATTGCGAGTAACATTCGTGTTATAAAATAATTTTGAAAGATTTCTTTAGCACAAGTTTTTGGGTAATCACAAACATGAATATTAAAAAACTCACACTGGTGAGTGTAGTGGTGATTTTGGGTTTGGTGGCTTATTTGGTCTGGCAAAATATGACCCAATCCGATACAGAAGCTTTAGTCAGTGGTAATGGGCGAATTGAAGCAACTGAAATTAATATCTCCAGTAAATTAGCTGGCCAGTTAGAAGAAATCTTGGTGCAAGAAGGCGACTTTGTAGAATCAGGTCAAGTTTTAGCCCGTATTAAAGTGTCTGCTTTAGAAGCACAACTCCGTGAAGTCCAAGCCCAGCAGCGTCAGGCACAAGATGGCATTGCTACCGCAGAAGCGCAAGTCGCCATGCGAATCAGTGAAAAAGCTGCAGCGCAAGCCATGGTTGTTCAACGTGAAACTGAACTGGTTGCGGCTAAAAACCGTTTGGCACGAACTGAAATTTTGGCTAAAGATGGAGCATCATCAAAACAGCAATTAGATGATGAACGTGCAGATGTTAAAAGTGTGGCTGCGGTGTTGAGTGCAGCAAGAGCACAAGTAGACAGTGCACAAAGCGCAATTGTGGCAGCAAGAAGTCAGGTGTCCAGTGCACGTTCACAAGTCGATGCGATTAAGGCCACAGTAGAGCGGATTAATTTTGATATTGAAGATGCCCTGCTCAAAGCTCCATTAAAGGCACGTGTTCAGTTTTTGGTGGCACAACCCGGTGAAATGATTGCCGCAGGCGGGCGGGTCATGAACCTGATTGATCTGTCGGACGTTTATATGACCTTTTTCCTGCCAGAAACGGTGGCTGGCCGAATTGCCATAGGTACAGAAGTTCGTATTGTGCTGGATGCTGCTAAAAATGTGGTGATTCCTGCCCGTGTTTCTTTTGTTGCAGATACTGCACAGTTCACCCCAAAAACAGTGGAAACTGCAAGTGAACGTCAAAAACTGATGTTTCGAGTTAAAGCCAAAATTGATCCAGCTCTGTTGCAAAAGCACATTCAGCAAGTCAAAACTGGCCTTCCAGGTGTGGCTTATATCAAAGTTGATGAAAGTGCTCCTTGGCCTGAATTCCTAAGCAATCTGGTTAAATCATGACAGCATCATCTGCGCAAGGTGCAATTGTTGCCGACATTCAACAAGTCAGTCTGAAATATGGCAAAACTCAGGCTTTAACAGATATTTCTCTGTCTTTGCCTGCGGGTTGCATGATTGGTCTAATCGGTCCAGATGGCGTGGGTAAATCAAGCCTGCTGGCATTGCTGGCGGGTGCCAAAGTGGTTCAGCAAGGCCGTTTGATGGTACTCGGTGGTGATATTGCCGATGCAAAACATCGTAGAAAAGTTTGCCCACATATTGCCTATATGCCACAAGGGCTTGGGAAAAACTTGTCCAAAACTCTTTCGGTGGAAGAAAACCTACAATTTGTTGCCCGTTTGTTTGGGCATAATGCAGCAGAAAGCCGAAAGCGTATTGATGCACTGACCAAAAGTACAGGGCTGTATGACTTTTTGGATCGTCCCGCAGGAAAACTCTCTGGTGGGATGAAGCAGAAACTTGGCCTGTGCTGTTCCCTGATTCATGATCCTGATTTTTTAATTTTAGATGAGCCAACCACTGGGGTCGACCCTTTGGCACGCTCACAGTTTTGGGAGTTAATTAACCGTATTCGTCGTGTCCGCCCACAAATGAGTGTGATTATCGCCACAGCGTATATGGATGAAGCGCAAGGTTTTGACTGGTTAGCGATGATGGATGAAGGCAGAATCCTGAAAACTGGCAGTCCTGATGAGTTGTTGGCACAAACTGGTAGCCACAGTTTAGAAGAGGCCTATATCAAGCTTTTGCCAGAGCAAAAGAAACAGGGTTATGAACCAGTCGTTATACCGGCTTTACCGCAGCATGATTCAGAAGGATATGCGCTGGAAGCCAAAGATCTGACCGTTAAGTTTGGCGATTTTACCGCAGTCGATCATGTCAATTTTCAGATTCGTCGTGGTGAAATTTTTGGTTTTTTAGGCTCCAATGGTTGTGGCAAATCGACCACCATGAAAGTTCTGACGGGATTGCTGGAAGCTTCGGAAGGGCAGGCATGGTTGTTCGGACAACCCGTGGAAGGCAGTGATATAGCGACCCGTCGCCGTGTTGGCTATATGTCACAATCCTTTTCACTCTACAGTGAATTGACGATTACTCAGAACTTGGTGCTGCATGCCAAGTTATTTCATGTGCCTGCAGAGCAGATTGCATCACGTGTGCACGAGATGCTGCAGCGTTTTGACTTAAGTACTGTAAAAGACAAATTACCTGATGATTTACCGCTTGGACTGCGGCAGCGTCTGTCATTGGCAGTTGCTCTGGTACATCAGCCTGAAATTTTAATTCTAGATGAGCCGACCTCTGGCGTAGACCCCATCGCTCGGGATAATTTCTGGCGTCATTTGATCACTTTGTCACGTCAAGACGGGGTCACCATCTTTATTTCCACCCACTTTATGAATGAAGCAGAGCGCTGTGACCGTATGTCATTGATGCATGCAGGACGGGTCTTGGACAGTGCAGCGCCTGCACAATTAATTAAAAACCGCCAAGCGAGTTCATTAGAAGAAGCTTTTATTGGCTATCTGTTGGACGCAGGAGCAGGTGTTGGCGCTCAGACTGCGACAGAAGAAAAGGATGAACAGCAAGCTAGTGATCATCTATCTGTCAATACGCAGCAACCGAAGTCTAGTCGATTCAGCCTACAACGCCTGCTCAGTTATGCATGGCGTGAATCGCTAGAATTGGCGCGTGATCCGATTCGTGCGACCATGGCTTTGGTCGGGTCAATCATTTTGCTGTTGGTGATGGCACTTGGAATTACCATGGATGTGGATGATCTGACGTTTGCTGTGCTGGATCGTGATCAAACAGGTTTAAGTCAGAATTACACGATGAGTATCGCTGGCTCACGCTATTTTGTGGAAAAACCACCTCTGCAAAGTTATGAAGACCTAGACCAGCGCATGCGCAGCGGTGATATTGCTTTGGCGATTGAAATTCCACCCGGCTTTGCACGAGATGTGGCTCGAGGAGAGAACGTCAAGATTGGTGCATGGATTGACGGGGCTATGCCGCAGCGTGCAGAAACGGTTCAGGGCTATGTGCAAGGGATTCATGCTCATTGGTTAATGCAGCAAGCCTTGGAACAAAGTGGTTATAAATATTCCAGTGCGGTCAATGTAGAAACCCGCTTTCGTTATAACCCAGATATCAAGAGCTTGCCAGCAATGGCTCCAGCTTTGTTCCCATTATTAATTCTGCTCATTCCTGCAATGCTTACAGCACTGTCTGTGGTACGAGAAAAAGAACTGGGTTCGATTGTGAATTTGTATGTTACTCCAGTCACCCGCAGTGAATTCTTAATTGGCAAGCAAATTCCTTACGTGGTACTGGCCATGCTGAATTATTTCCTGATGTGCCTGATGATAGTGGTGTTTTTTGATGTGCCGATTAAAGGCAGTTTTTTGACGCTAACATTGGCATCTTTACTGTTTATTATTTTTTCTACAGCTACAGGTTTATTGGCTTCGGCACTAACCAAAAGTCAGATCGCCTCGATGTTTTTGGTGATGCTCGGTACGATGATTCCAGTGATGCAATTTGCGGGCATTATTAATCCCGTTTCTGCATTGGAAGGTTTTGGTCGCTGGTTTGGAGAGATCTATCCTGCGACACACATGATCAATATCAGCCGTGGGGTGTTCAATAAGGCATTGGGTTTTGAAGACTTGAGTCAGGGTTTCTGGATTATTCTGCTGTCCGTCCCCGTGATGATGTGTGCAGCAATCCTTGCACTAAAAAAACAGGAGCCCTAGGATGTTCAGACAGAAAATACAGAATATCTATCAGCTCGGTTGCAAGGAGTTGTGGAGTCTTTGGCGTGAGCCAGTCATGCTGATTCTTATCATTTACACCTTTACAGTGGCCATTTATACGGCTGCTACAGCCATGACAGACAGCCTGAATATGGCGCCTATTGCGATTGTAGATGAAGATCATTCAACTTTGTCTGAGCGGATTAGCTCGGCATTTTATCCACCTTATTTTATTCCGCGAACCACAGAACTGAATTACATGGATACTGGAATGGATGCAGGTGAATTTACATTTGCTTTAAATATTCCAGTGAATTTTCAGGAAGATGTCTTGGCGGGTAACTCGGCCGCAATTCAGGTCAATGTAGATGCAACACGTATGTCGCAAGCTATGATCGGGGCAGGTTATATCCAACAGATTGTACAGTCAGAAGTTAGTGAATATTTGCTGCATCATCGTGAAATGACCAGTATGCCAGTAGAGCTGGAAATGCGGGCACGCTTTAACCCAACACTAGACCAGAAATGGTTTGGCAGTGTTATGGAAATCATCAACAACGTAGCGATGCTGTCTATTATTCTGACTGGTGCTGCGTTAATTCGTGAGCGTGAACACGGTACGGTTGAACACTTGATGGTGATGCCAGTCACGGTGTTTGAAATCATGATGTCCAAAGTCTGGTCGATGAGTCTAGTGGTATTGATAGCGGCTTTTATCGGTCTGAAGCTGGTGGTACAGATGGCCTTAAACGTACCTATAGAAGGTAACTTGTTTCTGTTCTTCTTTGGTGCTTTGTTGACGTTGTTTGCCACCACTTCGATGGGGATTTATTTGGCGACTATGTCCAAATCCATGCCGCAGTTTGGCTTGTTAATGATGTTGATTTTGATTCCGATGCAGATGCTTTCAGGTGGCATGACACCGCGAGAAAGTATGCCTGAAGTATTGCAATATCTGATGCTGATTGCACCGACCACACATTTTGTTGAGCTGGCTCAGGCCATTTTGTACCGAAATGCTGGGCTAAATATCGTTTGGCCATCGTTTCTGTGGCTGATAGCAATTGCAATTGTGTTCTTTTACGTGGCGTGGAAACGCTTTAAAGATACGATTCATACCATGGCTTAAAGGTTTTAATTTGGTTTAGATCACTTTGATTTATTGATTAAAGCTTTTGATTACGGGACGGCAGCCTAAGAAATTTTTGTTTATTGGAGCAACGAGTAGGTTAGAATCATTCTAATGAGTGTTTTTTATACTGATTTACTTAGAGATAAACATAACACTTCATTTTCATAAGAAGTTAAATATTTTAATTATATTTGAATAGGTTAAGGGCTTTGATGTGACTTCACAATGTTATGTTTTGGCAGATTGTACCGACTTATATATTTTATTGGATCCTAAGGCACAAAACCTTACAGATTCTGAAAAAATGGTCATTCTACTGGAAATTGAGCAAGCACTTGCACAGGCTAATTTTGCAGCTAAGCATCTCAATTTACTGTGGGATGATGGCTTAACTCATGGAAAATTCACAATTTGGTCTGTGGATACACCTATTAAAGTTTTGTCTGCCGATGAAAAACATCAGCTGATTGCTGGCTCAACTTTATCTAGTTTTGTACTTCCTGATTATTTGCAACAACGGGCTCAGGAAGATCAACAGCTGATGGTTTTTCCAGAAGAATACTATATCAAAAGTCTATTAAACCTGCATTGATGCGGCTTATCGCTGTTGCACTATAAGCCGATCATTCTATTTTATTTTGGCTTTTCTTTTGCAAAGGATCTGCGCGTTGTTCATTATCGCTCAGGTAATGACCAAGGATAAAACACTGTTCCCGTTGCTTGTGCGGTTGTTCGCTCCTCGTTTTCTAATTCATGCAGAATTCGATAGATAATATTGGACACCAGTGACTGCTCATTCGACTTTTTCATAATGACAATCAGCTCGCGATAAAACTCTTCTTCCCCCAAGCGAATGACATTGATGTTGTTCTGCTGGTCACGCCAAGGCGCATTAAAGGGAATTAAGGCTACACCTAAATTGTTTTCTACCATTTTAACAATGGCTTCTACATCTTCAAGTTCAAGAAAATCCTGTGTTTCAATTTTATGCTTGCTTAAAAAATCAGAAACGATATTGCTGCCAAATGAAGAGCAGTCGTAACGTATAAAAGGGTAGCGGCTCAAAATTTCTTTATAATCTGTGAGCTTAACTTCTTTAGGAGTCACTAAAACAAAAGCTTCTTTACACAGCGAATAGTAGCTAAATTCTTTGGAAATAGGGAAGTTCGGTTTTATGATCACCCCTAGATTAATCTCGCTACTTTCTACCATATTGAGCAGGTTTGAAGACACACCTGGCAGAATTCGTACTTTGGCATAAGGTAAATATTCCTTAAACTTTTTCAATAATTGTGGGAAAAAGCCAGATTGAATCGAAGCAATCGCACCAATTTTAATCAAACCCTTATAATCAATCAGCGATTCAGGCTGCTTGATTTTTTCAATCAGCACCATGATTTCTTCTGCATATTTAATGACGCGCAGCCCCTCTACATTTAAATAGGCTTTGCGTCCGACCCGTTCAAAAAGTTCAAGATCAAGTTGCGTTTCTAAGGACTTTATTTGAGCGCTTACACCCGCTTGTGTTAAGCCAATCCGCTGTCCCGCAGCACTAAATGAACCGTATTTTTGGATAGCAATTAGCGTTTTTAATTCATTCAGCATCGCTAGCTCTTTATTTATAGATAAATATTGATTGTTAATTATATAGAAATAATTAGTTTTTAATTAATTTTATTTGTGAATAAGATGTCTTATCGCCCCAAAAAAGAGTGAAAAAAGATTTTGGGTTGCAAGGTAAATCGCAAATGACATAAGGAGTATGTGCTGTGAAAGATATTTTCAAAATGCTCAAACAGGATTGGTCTATTTCTGCCACAGTCGCAGGCTTCTTGGCTGTACTGATTTCATATTCAGGCCCTTTAATCATTTTCTTTCAGGCGGCACAACAGGCGAATGTCTCTTCATCTATGATGATTTCATGGATTTGGGGAATTTCTATTGGTGCTGCTGTTACAGGCATCTTTCTATCGATTAAATACAAAGCCCCGATTATTACGGCATGGTCAGCACCGGGCACGGCCTTATTAGTGACTTTGTTTCCTGATTTATCCCTGAGTGAAGCCGTTGGGGCATATATTACCGCTGCGCTTGCCATGTTGATTATTGGTTGGAGTGGATATTTTGATAAATTAATAAAAATGATTCCGCAAAGCATAGCCGCTGCCATGATGGCAGGAATTTTATTCCAGTTTGGTTTAGGGCTGTTTATTGCCAGTAATTCTATGCCTTATTTAGTGATAGGTATGTTGTTGTGCTATCTGATTGCCAAACGTCTTTCACCACGCTATGCCATCATTTGGGTGTTGCTCACTGGAATTATTCTTGCGGCAGCAATGGGACAAATAAACCCAGTCAACATGGATTTTTCACTCGCTGTACCACAATTCATTACACCTGAATGGACATTAACCTCAACCATCAACTTTGCGATCCCTTTGATTTTGGTCAGTCTGACGGGGCAATTTTTACCTGGAATGGCCATTCTCAAGTTGAGTGGGTATGACACACCAGCTAAACCCATTATTAGTACAGCGAGTATTGCTTCATTAGCGGTGTCTGTGGTGGGTGGAATTAGTATTGTACTGGCTTCAATTACAGCGGCTTTGTGCACCGGTAAAGATGCCCATGAACTTAAAGAAAAACGCTATATTGCAGGGGTTGCCAATGGACTGTTTTACATTTTAGGTGGTCTGTTTTCAGGCAGTATTGTGATGCTATTCAGTTTACTGCCAAAAGAATTAGTCGCTGCGCTTGCAGGACTGGCCTTATTGGGTGCAATTGCCACCAATATAACTGCAGCAATTAAAGACGAAAATCACCGTGATAGTGCGCTAATTACCTTTCTTGCCACCGTCTCTGGCATGAGTTTTTTAGGACTAAGTTCTGTATTTTGGGGTATCTGTATAGGTTTGATTGCACACTTTATTTTAACCAAACGTGACAAAGCCGCTGTAACGCATGCGCAATTAAAAACTATTGAAACAAAATGATAGGCCAATCAAGTCTGCATCATAAACCAATAATATTGGGGGGAATAAGTGGAATGAGTCACTTGAAATAGGAAGGAGAGGTAGGCCACCAAAGTTAATGAGTGGCCTTTAGATTAAGCATCGCTTTGGTCAAATAATGCAGCGTCCCGATTATTTTTCCTGAAATTTTAATTCAACCTGATAATCGTCTTGGGTCACTTTTATTTTATGGTCTTTATATTTACGCTTACTTGGAGAAAGGGCAGAGCTCGTGACCTCTTTATGGAATTCACTGTCTGACATAAAAAAGTAGTAGGCTTTATAACCCAATAAGATTTTATCTATCTTTTTCCCTTTTTTCTCTGCAGTACGAATGAGTCCATTTAGATAATCTAAGCTGATGTTCTCTGACATTCCCAAACCCTCGAAAATAAAGTTGCATTATCACACGAGGTATAAGCGAGTTTTATTACAAATTGATGACACGTGTATTGGGGGGTATCGCCATGTTTACGTCGTGTTCGTATTTTGGAAGAGGCGGGCATTATTCAGCAATATACTGCTTTGATTGATGCAGAAAAGGTTGGGAAAAGTTTGACCCTGTTACGCGTATTTGGTTGATTGGACAAGATATTGAAACAGTACAACGTTTTACCGATACGATTCAGGCGCTACCTGAGGTTGTAGAGTGTCATTTAATGGTGGGAGACTGTGACTTTTTATTGAAGATTGTGGTGTCAAATATTGAAGAATATCGGCAGCTACAGATTAAGCATTTAAAGAGAGAAAATTCAGTACAAAATATTAAAACCGAAATTCCAATGCAAAAGATCAAACAAACTTCGGCTGTGCCTTTAGACTAAACATTCGATGTAAAGTGTACGAAAATATAAGCCGTTGCCGTCTAGCTCCCGATATTCTTTTAATTCAGGTTCAAGATTGGCTAGGACTGTATCCGACATAGGACCGCGTTTTATTTCATTTCTTTTCATGGCTTGTACACCAGTGAGTTCAATAAAATGTGCAATGTACACGGTATATGTACACTGTAGCTAGTTATGTTTAGTTATGTTTAGGCAAGAAAAAAGGCTTAAATCCTTTAGATTCAAGCCTTTATCTTAATAAAACACGCATATTTTGCCATGTTTTGTTAGGTATATGGTGGAGGTGGCGGGAGTTGAACCCGCGTCCGCCAACACTACACTCGAGAATACTACATGCTTAGATATCGTCTATTGTTTTAACACTTAAAGACCCGACGAACAGGGTTAAAAGTGCGATCCTCTAAGTTTGGTATAAAGCCCCGAGGCTTGGCTCTATACGGACTTGTGTGCGTGCGCTTCAGTCGGGTTCACTGACCACAAGTATTCAGTGAAGCGGACAAGCTGCCCTTAGGCAGCTAGAGCGTAAGATTCGTCGTTTGCGACTATTTTAATGCAAATTTTATTTACGAGAGAAAATGCGCTCTCGGCATGCATCTATGAGCTTCATCATCAGCGTCGAAGCCAATAACACCCCCATATCACAACGCAATCATAGCATAGCTGGCAAAAATTACGATGTATTTTCTGCACAATTACACATTTCAATGCGCTTAATTACATAATTGCGCTAATATTTTATTTTTCAAGCCAAACACAATAAAAAATATGAGTTATTTATTAGCACTCGATCAAGGCACGACTTCCAGTCGCGCTATTATTTTCAATGAACACGGACAAGTTCAGGCTACAGCACAACGTGAAACCCACATTCAGACGCCACATTCAGGCTGGGTAGAGCAAGATGCCCAAGAAATCTGGTCAAATCAAATTGCAGTGGTGCAACAGGCTTTGGCTACAGCAGGAATTTTAGCCAAAGATATTCGTGCAATTGGCGTGACCAACCAACGTGAAACGACTGTAGTGTGGGATAAACGCACGGGAAAACCACTGGCCCCTGCAATTATCTGGCAAGATCGACGTGCTGCAGACTGGTGTCATCAGCTCATTCAAAATAACCAAATGCAATTGATTCAGGAAAAAACAGGTTTGCGTATAGATCCGTATTTTAGCGCAGGCAAACTGGTTTGGTTACTTGAGCATGTCGATGGGCTGAAAATTTTGGCACAACAAGGGCATGTGGCCTTTGGCACCATCGACAGTTGGTTAATCTGGAATTTAACCCAAGGCGCTGAACATGTCATTGAGGCAAGTAATGCTTCAAGAACAATGTTGATGAACTTACATCATCAAACTTGGGATGAAGACTTACTGGAACTGTTTCAAATTCCAGCATCAGTTTTACCTAAAATTATTGCATCAGACAGTTATGTTGCAGACACCGCAACTGGCTTATTGGGTGATAATATTCCAATCACAGGTATTTTGGGTGATCAGCAAGCAGCTTTATTTGGACAATCTTGTTTTGAGGTAGGTACAGCAAAAAATACCTACGGTACAGGCTGTTTTATGTTGTTCAATACAGGCAATCAGGTGCAGTTTAGCCAAAATAAGTTACTCACCACTCTGGCATGGCAATGTCAAAATGAAACCCATTTTGCCCTAGAAGGCAGTGTCTTTATGGCAGGGGCAGTGGTGCAATGGCTGCGGGATGGTTTAGGGATTATTCAAAAAAGTAGCGATGTAGAACAACTCGCCAATAGTGTAACTTCTAGCGATGGTGTTGTGTTAGTCCCTGCATTTACAGGGCTTGGTGCGCCACATTGGGACAGCGAAGCAAGGGCACTTTTATGTGGCATGTCACGTGGTACCAATAAGGCGCACATTGCCCGTGCGGCATTGGAATCTATTGCATTTCAAGTGTCAGATGTACTCACCGCCATGCAGTCGGACTTAGATCATCCTCTGAAAGAATTGCGGGTCGATGGTGGTGCCAGTCAAAATGATATGTTGATGCAATTCCAAGCCGATATTTTAAATGTACCTGTGTTGCGTCCTAAAATGCTGGAATCTACCGCTTGGGGTGCTGCTGCTATGGCTGGTTTAAGAGCAGGCGTATTTTCTGACCTATCTGAAATTTCGGCATCTTGGCAATTAGATCGAGTGTTTGAACCTCAAATGAAAGAGGCAGAACGGGCTGAGCATTTACTGCGTTGGCAACAGGCCTTAAAACGTGCCAAGTCAGATTTATAATTTGAACAGCAATTAAGTTTAGATATTTAGATAAATCCTTAAACAACAAACCCCATGCGCATAACGTATGGGGTTTTTTTGATTTTTTACGGTCTAGGGTGATGGCTTTTTGTGTTTAAGCCTTACATTGCCTCACGTTGAGCTTCATCTTCTAGATAACTTTCCAAAGAATCATCTAGTGCATATAACCATGGTGTGTGATGCGGTTTAGCCATTTTTCCTGTCATCACTGAGCGATAGACTTTATCTCTAAAGCCCATAATATTTTCTTTTTTATGCTTTTTCCATTGCATGAAAATATCATGTACTGCATCAATATTGAATGATGGATAGTCGGTCTGCGCAATCAGGCGTTTGATGTAATCCCCTTGAAAACGTGCAGATTGTTCATCGCTCATTAAGCGTTGTTCTTTTTCATGCAAGGTTTGGGTATGGCTTTGCATTTCGTCTATGCTTGGCAACGCAATTTTGCCCAAAATCACATCACGGACAAACCATGCCTGCGCATCGAACATATTGAAGGTGTACCATTGATCTTGCATGCCTAAATAGAACAAACGAGGATTCTTTTCCCAAACCACACCTTGATATAAACCTAGTGGATAAAGGCAGTTATGCGTTCTGAGGCGCAAGCCATCTTCAATAAACGGGAAGTGGTGTAAATAGCCCGTACATAAAATAATGGCATCAATTTTGGCCGATGTTCCATCACCAAAATAAGCAGTATTTTCATCTACACGCAGTAATTGTGGTTTTTCAGACCAGTTTTTGGGCCACTTAAAGCCCATGGCTTTACTGCGATAGCAACTGTAAATTTGTTTGGCGCCGTATTTATAACATTGCGAACCAATGTCTTCGGCAGAGTAGCTGCTGCCCACCAACAGCACTGATTTACCTTTAAATTCCAGTGCATCACGGAAATCATGCGCGTGTAAAATACGACCATGGAATTGATCAAAGCCTTCATAAACAGGGACACGCGGGGTAGAAAAGTGCCCAGAGGCCACCACAACATAATCAAACTGTTCTGAATAATGACGTTGCTGTGCGTAATCTTCGACATCAACCGTAAATTTTTGCGTCGCATCATCATAATGAATATGCTGAACGGCGGTATTAAAGCGGACTAAGTCTTTCACCTGTGCTTTTTCTGCACGACCTTGAATATAATCCCACAGTACTGCACGTGGCGGATAAGACGCGATTGGTTTTTTGAAGTGTTCATCAAAAGTATAATCGGCAAATTCTAGCGCTTCTTTAGGGCCATTTGACCATAAATAACGGTACATGCTGCCGTGGACAGGTTCACCATGTTCATCTATACCTGTGCGCCAAGTATAGTTCCAGAGTCCACCCCAATCATTTTGTTTTTCGAAACATACAATTTCAGGAACTTGTAGACCTTTGGCCTTTGCTGACTGAAACGCTCTTAATTGGGCCATGCCGCTTGGACCAGCGCCAATAATTGCAATTCGATCCATTGCTATCTCCATTAGTTTTGAGTTCTTAATTACCTCTCCAATTTTGAGTGTCACAATTCAGGATTTTTAAATATCCGCATTATTAAAATAAGCAAATACAATCCTAAATTTAGAGATCAGGTAGACCCTGTCAAAATAGGATGTGAATTAAAAAAATAGAAAAATAAAATACACAAAAGACAGTAAAAATTGCTTAAGCAATTCATCTTTATAAAAAAATGTGTTTTACAAGAAGCATGATCTTATCATAATTTTTGATTAATTTTGGTTTTGCTTAGTTGTAAAAGTGAATTTAAAGTCATTGCTGTTGTTGTTTTGGTTTGATTAATTGGTATATTTTATTGATTTTTATAGAGAAAATAAGATGAAAATTTAAAGCTAATTTTTATCTCATTTTGCCCAATATAAAGGTGATTTTGATGAGATTGTTGCAAAATCTACAATGATATACAGAGGATTGAAAACTGAATCTTAGGCAACATTTTCAGAGAGCCATACCCGAAGTGGACTTCTGAAAAATTAAAAGGATGCTGTGATTGATAGGTGTAATGAAAGTTTAGTTTTTATAAGCCATGAAAGCAGTAGCGTATTTATCAAGCTTTATCTAATGATTGAATGTGCTTTGCGTACATTCAATCATTAAAGTTTGTGGCGACTCAGTAATTAAAGTTTACGCCACACCTTATTTTCATCTTCTAAAGAGACAGTAAAGTTAAATTCGTCGTCTACGGTAACCAAGTAGGAGTTAGGATTAACCAATAAAACTTTTAAAATTGTACCTTGCTCGAATTCAATTGGTGCGCAGTTTTCTTTACGTAGAACAATAGGTTCAAGTAGCTCAATAGCAATGTTTTCTGTTGGAGATTCCATACCGCACCCTAAATGAGTTATTTTTAATCAACTGTATTATATAGTAAATTGATGAATAATCTACACAAAATCGTAAATTTGTGTCGGGTTAAATATTTTGTACTTGAATTGTTGGTCAAAAAATCGCAATAAATTTGCCCAATACTTCATAATTTGACATTTTAAAAATATAAGAAATTGAAATTTGATGTAATTTCTTAGATGAATGGCAAATGAACAGCGCAGTAAAATATAGCCGATTGATGAAATTTACAGTTTTCAGTATAAAAATAAAATTATTGCTGAAAAAACAGCGTATAAAGTATAAAAGTTAAAGTATCCATTCACGCTTTTTTAAGTGGTGAAGGCACTGGGTTTTACATTCCAAATTAAAAAATAAAGGCTTTTTGTCTGCATGTTTAAGTCATTTTTTCCAAATCCAAAATGGTTTTTTATTTCACTGTTGCTGTGGTTTAGTATCAACCTCGCTTTATGGTATTCGGGCGGTAGTGCATGGGGAAGCTGGATTGGCTTTCCTGAAGGATATGCAGAGGCCGAATTACCCATTGGTGTCAGCCGTTTTTGGTCACCTGCTTTTTTATGGTTTTATCTGTGGTTTTTTGTGGCAACGACGCTGTTTGCCATTTTCTGGAAAACTAAAGCAAATCACCCATGGCAGCGTTGGTCTGTATGGGGTTCAGCCTTTATTTTGTTCAATATTTGGTTTGGCGTTCAAGTCAATGTGGTGGTGAATGCTTGGTACAACCCATTCTATGATCTGATTCAAAAAATGCTGAGCAATGGCGGGGGCGATGTCAATGAACTCTATGCAGGTGTTTTGACCTTTTTGTATGTGGCGATGGTGGCTGTGACCTTAATGGTCTTTAATCTATTTTTTGTGAGTCACTATGTGTTCCGTTGGCGTACAGCCATGAATAATTTTTACACGGCACACTGGGAAAAATTACGTCATATTGAAGGGGCATCACAACGTATTCAAGAAGACACCATGCGTTTTGCTAGAACCATGGAAACTTTAGGAGTCAATCTGGTAGAAGCCTTTATGACTTTATTGGCCTTTTTACCTGTTTTATTCAGCTTGTCTGTGCATGTCAAAGCATTGCCTATAGTGGGGGAAATTCCTTATGCGCTGGTTTGGGCTGCAGTGGGGTGGGCGGTATTTGGTACATTGGTGTTAATTGTGGTGGGTGCGAAGTTACCAGGTCTGGAATTTAATAACCAGAAAGTTGAGGCGGCTTATCGTAAAGAATTGGTTTATGGTGAAGATCATGCCGAACGTGCTGACCCACTCAGTTTAAAAGAATTGTTTAGCAAAGTACGTTTTAACTATTTCCGTTTATATTTCCACTATGCCTATTTTAACTTGGTACGCATTTGGTACATGCAATTGGACAATATTTACGGTTTATTTGTGTTATTCCCAAGTATTGCCGCAGGTGCAATTACTTTAGGTTTGATGATGCAAATTTCCAACGTATTTGGCAAAGTACGTGAATCATTTCAGTATCTGATTGCATCTTGGCCAACCATTATTGAGCTTTTATCTATCTATAAGCGTTTAAAGGCTTTTGAATCGACCTTAGATCAATAATGATGTAGCTCTAGACCTGTTCAGATAAGTCGCAGAAATGCTGTGCACTTATCTGAACAAATGTATGAAAATAATACAGGTGTTGTGGCACAAAATTATAAAAAACTGTGATGGGTTGTATTTTTTGCTCAAAATATTTAACTTAGCTCAACTTAATTCAAGATTAATCGACCATAAAAACAATGTGTTGGATTTGTTATTTTCAGCCAATTCATATATTTTCATTCATATAAAAACAATTGAGAATTGAGACGTGACCTGCAAAAAAATACTTTTGATGGGTGGGATTGGCAGCCTCTTATTTGGTTGCACAACAGTTGATCAATTTAGCCCAAATTCGGTTAAGCATTTTGCATCTCCCCAAGAACTGATTGTTCAGAAAAATTTAAATCAGCCCAGTGGTGCTGCCAAAGAATATGTCTACTATTGGGGACCGCAGCGTAAAGATCAACCTGCTGAATCTATGGTGCCGCGTAAATATATGGGCAGCTATTGCCAGTCGCAAAATGGACGTTTAACGCTTGCCTACAAAAGCTCCATGAGCCTCGTCAAAAATGCATGGTCGAAAAAGCTACTCAATACCTATAGAGATGTCAAACAGGGCATTGGTGCTTACCGTTGTGTACGTAGTCAGGGTGGAAGTTGGATTGTTTCAATTGAGCCTGTTACTGAAAGAAAACTTGAACAACGTGGTGAAGCCCGTGTGGTGAGTTTACTCACAAAAATGATGACTGAAGACGAAGCACGCCGTTTTTACCGTGCCGCAAGCACTTCCAAAACAACCAAGGCCACAACAACGCCCGCTAAAGCAAGTAGTAGCAACAAAAAGGTAGAAGAAAAAGAAAAGTCTGAGGAAAAGAAAGAAGTTCTGAGCCTACCTGCTAAAACTGCCGCACGTGTTGTAGAAACCCCACAGCAGCAACAAATGCGTTTATATGTCGCAGCACGTCGAGACATCAATAGTGGTCGTAATCAGGTCAATGCCTGCAACAATGCACAACGTGCCTACAACTATGGCAAATTACAAGGAGCAGAAGGAACACGTATTTATACAGAATCTGGCATGCTGGTGGCACGTTGTTTAACCAGTGTGTCAAGTTATCGTAGTCGTTTTCCAAACGCGGAAGTGCAAGCCAAGCGTATTTTGCAGAATTTAGCCAAAAATTATAATCATGCAGGCGCAAAAAATATGTTAAATCAAATGAAATAACCAACTCCTAGCTTTATAAGCTGGGTTTTCAAATGAATTGAGTCATTTAAAAGAAAGCAAAATGAAAAAAGAAAACACAGATCAGCGTGTAGATACGGGGACTTATTTTTCACGCATGCTGTTGAATGAGATGGTCGATGAAATTACGGTGGATTTAAGCGCGACACCGTATTTTTTTAATGAACGGGGCAAGCCACATTTCACCGCACTGAATAAAAGAATTCAGAGAACTTTGCTTAAGAGAGAAGCTGTGACAGCAGCTGATTTAAGTTGTTTAGCACCCATTCGGGTTCGAGCAAAAAATCAGAAAAAAACCAAATGGGGTGTGATCACAGAACTTGATTTTCCTGAGGTTACACAATCAATTGTTTATCAACCTTTCAAAATCACACCAGAATTGGCAGCAGCTTTTGGTATGCATTTGATTGGACAAGGCAAAAGTATCAAGATTGAAAATCAGTACGACATCGTCAGTTATTGTGAATACAAATACGGAAAATTTGCAGCCTATGCCAATCCATATTTAGACACAGCACCTTCAGGGCAAGATCGGACTTTATTTCCTACAATTTGCACAGATTTAGAAGGACATAATTTTCCGCATTTGTTTGTTTCCTGCGACCCTTATTTGGACTTAGTGATTTCTGTTGGGATATATGACACCAAACAGCAAACTTTAGTCGTGGCAGATTTATGGATTCCTGCGGGCTATGCAGTCTATATTGCACCACAAAAAATTGATGATACGACTGAAAAAATATTTCTGCATAACAACCGAAATAGTGCAAATGCCTGCTGGGGTAGTAATGTCATGCATGAGCAGATTAAGACACATACTTTGCTTGATACACAAGGCCGTATTCATTGGTTTTGGAATCGACTACCAACGGAGCATCCACAGTTATGAAGTTAAAACATTTGCTGCATAGCACTATTAAAATTTCAGGATTCTGTGTATTGGCTTTATTCAGTTTTAATATTTCTGCCAAAAGCCTGAAACAAGCCACTGCGCATGATTATGTGACAGAGCGTTATTATTTGGGGCTAGATTCTAATCGTGCTATAGAGGAACAGATGACTCGAGCCAGACTCAGGAGCGATGAGCGCGAGCAAATCCGTGTTTTGTGTGTAGATGTTCGTAAGTACTATGGTAATCCTCCCATAAATAACCGAAGTTAAAAGTAGAGGTTAAGCAGCCATTAGAGGTGGCTTTCCTTTGTTAGCT
>NZ_JAAZQX010000037.1 GCF_012371325.1 Acinetobacter sp. A2
CCACTTACCCAAGTTACGCCTTAAATTTGGCTCAATTAGGGGCGCTTTGCATTTCAAATCTTTGTGCAACAAAGCCGTGATGAATGCGTGTTAATTTCACAAAGTCATGCCTAGGTTAAGGGATTGGATAATCAATAGATATGGATGCTAATATACCAAGACACTCACCTAAAATACAAAAGATAATCATTTAAATCTCTAATAAATACCCACCTTGCCACTACTGAATCGACATAGACAAAATGAGCACTTATGCAAATATTTGTCTATATTTTTAGTTATAGTTAATTACTCCGCAAAAGCCTGTGGTCTTTACAGGCATCCTCAACTACTGAATAAACAACAGTGCCAAGCGCACTTGGTCATAGCCCATTCTCGGACTGGTGGCTTCAACTATAGGACGCAACTTAATTGCCCCGTCATCGCTAAAATGATCTGCATTTTGGCGCTTCATTAAACGCTTATAAATTTTACGCACTTCTTCCACTACTTCTTCACCCGGATGTGCCACGGAAATATCCAGATTTTGTTCTTTTTGCAACCGTGCTAAATGGTTAATGATGGTTGCAGGTGTTAAGCCACGCTCTACCGCAATATCTTGAATATCATAACCTTCTTCAAATAAAGCGCGGGTTTCATCCAACGTGGCGGTTGCATAATTGGTTTTACCACCTTTGGCAATTTTCTTTTCATTACGCAAAATCTCGGTTTCGTTCAATGTGCCACCACAATGACGAATAAATGCATTATGTTGCGGAGTTAAATCCATCAGTTCGTAGTGTATTTCGGCTTCTTCAGACAATTCCTGAAAACGCCGGTCAGCCTTAATGGCTAAACTGTCCAATTCCAATGCTTGGCTGTTAAAACCCAATAAGCGCAAACCACTTAAAGATTTTAAACGTGACAAGGCCACATAACCCTGCCCTTTTTCAAAAGTATGGCTTAAATTAATTTCTGCAGCTTCTAAGGTCATACCTTGTGACTTGTGGATGGTAATGGCCCACGCTAAACGCAGCGGAATTTGCTGAAAACTGGCAATGGTTTTACCAGCATCATTATCTACCGACCATGTTTCAGGCTCAACCAACAAGACGGTGCCATCGGTCAGTTTCACTTTAGGCAAAATGCCATGATCATCATCTTCTTCAAAGCCAATCACTTCGCCCAAACTGCCGTTAATGTAGCCCATATCAAAGTTGTTTTTAACAAACATCACTTTGGCATGTTTTTTCAGATTTAAAATTTCAGGTGCACGTACTGATGATTTCAGGGTTTCAATCAGTTTTTCATTGCCATCACAAACGGCATCAAACTGCTTGCTCTCAGTTTCAATTTCATTCAGATGTTTAAAGTTGATGTTGTCTACATCCATATTATGGGTATATAGACGGGTGAACGTATCTCCAATATCTTGCTGACGAGTTTGTTCCAAAGCCTGAATATGTGCTTGTTCAATATTCTGCGCCCGAATTGCATTTAAAATATCATTTAAATAGTCATCGCCCTGACGGTGTTGTTCGGTCAAATAACACACACGGAACTTGGCTTCTACCCACGCGTCCGACATAAAACAGAATTTATCTCGGTTGCGCTCATCATTTTTCCCTACAGGCGGTAACTGGAAAAAATCTCCCGCAACAATCACCTGAATGCCGCCAAAGGCTTCATCGCTATCTTTAAAATATTTTAAAACCTGATTGACTAAATTCAGTTGCTTGGCATGCAACATCGAAATTTCATCAATAATCAACACTTGCGCATTTTCTAAATGTTCTTTGAGATATTTGCGCTCTTTCATATTTTTTAGGTCTGCATCGGACAAAAAATCTTTAATACCAATGCCTGCCCATGTGTGAATGGTCATGCCATTCATGTGCGTTGCAGCAATACCTGTAGATGCAGTGATGGCTACAGGTACTTTTCGTGCTTTTAAATAATTGATGTATTGATTCAGGGTATAGGTTTTACCCGCACCAGCAGAGCCTGTTAAAAAGACATTTTCGCCTGCTTTTAAAAGTTTAAGTGCAGTTTCCTGTTTCATAAGACCTATACCATTGCTGAACGGCTATAGCCTAACGAGTTTTTGCCCAAAAGTTAAGGCTCAAGTCTGCGAATACGACAACTGTTGTCTTATGCTTTAGCTTGCAATTGTGGATTCAGCCATGCAATAAACTGCTCTGCAATGGTCACCAGTAACTGTTCCGCTTTTTGATTATTCGGATATTCCAACTGATCAAATTCAAGTTGCCCCTGCCGAAAATGACAGCCCAGAGTCAATTGCTGCGCATAATGTGGTGACGCCATGTGAAAAGCCACATATTGCCCTTCACTCATTAGCTTAGCGTAGCTAAGTGCCAAACAGTGTTTAAAGTTTTGTGATTCTTCAATAATACGGTCTAAATGAATCATTTCCTCAAAGCACCAGCCTGAAAATTTTAGCGTTGGCATAGGGCTTTTGGCCTGCCATGCACTGCACTGAATTTCCTTTTTTAATTTGGCCATCAGTTCTGCTTTGTAGACCTGTTGATGCCAACGCACCGCCTGATGAAATAACCCCAACCAACTCAGACTCTTAGGAATATGTGTATGCGCTGCAAAATATTCCAGTAAATAGTCACGTACATAACTGTCAAACACTGAAACTCGCGTATGCTGCGCCCGTAAATAAAAACGCTGCCGAAAATCATCAGGTTGAAGTTGATAACGCTGCAACACCGTATAAAAATCACGCTGCTGCTGACTCTCGGGCTGAATATAGTCCAACAAGGCAGGCGGTAAATCCTGTGTGATTTGCTGCAAATAAGTCATATAACTTTGCATAACACGACTCAAACGTCTAAAAACATGCTTCACCAAATGCTCATCTTGCTGCGCCACTGTTTTTAGCAAACTCATCCATTCATCCAAATACAAAATGGAAGGACTAATCGCAACACGTGGATCATCTACAGATTGCTTTTCACCATGTGGCATTAGACTGACATTATGTGCATGCGCAAACCATGCCTGCTGTGTCGCATACACATTACAGCTTTGAATAAACATACGCGCCGCAGAATATTGAAAATATTGCAATGTCGCTAAAATAATACGTGGATGTGCCTGACTACAATCGACAAAACTGAGCGCAGTCACTGCGACCCGCACACTGGTATGCTGCATATTTAAACTGAGCCAATCCAACACTTGTGCAGACTGTTTAAACAGCCAGTTCACCGCTCGTGGATAATCAAATAACGGCAGTTTGGCAACCTTCTTTTGCCAAATTAAAGGACAGGATTTTAAGAAATGCGGTTTTGCCAATGCATCGGAACGCTGCCACACTTCTCGATGCATTAAGCGGGCAAAACCCAGTAAATGACCATGTTCTTCGGCATGCCGATACAACAACTGAATATCATCCTGATGGTCAATTAAATCCTGCAAATTAAAACGCTCAGGAAAGGACACCGCCAAAATACGATACATGGCTTTAGGCAAAAACTGTGCTGCACTAAAACTAAAATCATCATAACTGTGCATTAAGGCTTGCACAGGCAAAAAGGTATCACCCTCAATAAATTCTAAAGCACATAATGTTGATAAAGCAGTCAAAGTTTCCGCAGGAATGACCGCACCGTGTTGCACAGCAGCAGTAAAAACAGCATGTTGGGCATAATCAGACTGTATCAAGGCTTGATCTAAAATCTGAGCCTGTACACCATCTAAATGCAGTAGCAATTGTTGAACACGTGCAGCACCATCCCCCCATATATAGGCTTGCTGCATAATCAGATGTCGTAATTGCTGCGCCTGATTACGCAAAAATAAGGAGTGTTGTGGCTTTAAATCGCCCGTATGAAACTGTAAATCATGCAGAAAAAAATCTTCAAACGCTTCTTGATGCTGCCCCGCAAACTCAAACTGCGCCTGAATTAAACTGGTGTTAGATTTAGGCGGATAAAATTCGAGGCTAAATAGACCGTTTAGCAATTCAACCCGATGCTGCAAAGGATCAATACGGAACATATTTTGCGCAGTGAGATGCCCAACTAGCTCCATTTGATCTTGATATATTTCTGCGGCCACACTGGAAATACGTACCAATTGCTGTGCAACGGCATGCAATTGGCTATGCTGGCGACTTGGCTGCATACACACTCCTCATGCTTAAGTACGGTCTATCTAAGTTGCATCTTATTTTTATTTAATTGCAGCGACTAGACCAAACTCGTGATTAATCCCTGTTTTTTGTTTTATTTTCCATTTTCATAAAGCGCTTGATGCTTGAATTTTCCTTCAACCTGCCTATTCGTCAACTTCCACTAGACTGGTTTTATGCACAGTATCTACACATAAAACCACATATACAAACCACTATAAACAAGATTTCTGGCCTTGCCTATAGCTTTTATAAAGCTTCAGATGAAATATAACTCCTTTAAAACCCCATAAATTACAATAGATTAATTTGCACTATTTCCTCACAAAATAGGGTTGGTTTTTGGTAGGTAGGATTTGCATACAAAGCATTGAATACTCAAATCACGGTTCAATACCGCGATAACAACATATTATTCCAATACCCAATGCAAGAAGGAATCTGAGCATGGCTTTTAAAAATATTGCAGATCAAACCAACGGTTTTTATATTCCTTGCGTGTCACTATTTGGCCCTGGTTGTGCCAAAGAAATTGGCGTTAAGGCACAAAATTTGGGCGCTAAAAAAGCCCTGATTGTGACAGACGAAGGACTGTTTAAATTTGGCGTGGCCGATACTATCGCTGGCTACTTAACCGAAGCAGGTGTTGCCAGCCATATCTTTGCTGGTGCAGAGCCAAACCCAACCGATATTAATGTCCATAACGGTGTCGATGCCTACAATGCCAACAACTGCGACTTCATTGTGTCTTTAGGCGGTGGCTCTTCGCATGACTGTGCTAAAGGTATTGGCTTGGTCACTGCAGGAGGTGGACATATTCGTGATTATGAAGGCATAGATAAAAGTACCGTGCCAATGACCCCGCTGATTGCCATTAACACCACAGCGGGAACAGCTTCAGAAATGACCCGTTTCTGTATTATTACCAACACCGACACCCACGTAAAAATGGCCATTGTCGATTGGCGCTGTACCCCACTCATCGCCATTGATGACCCTAAACTTATGATTGCCAAACCTGCGGGCTTAACCGCTGCCACAGGTATGGATGCCTTGA
This sequence comes from Acinetobacter sp. A2, assembly GCF_012371325.1. Lineage (GTDB taxonomy): Bacteria > Pseudomonadota > Gammaproteobacteria > Pseudomonadales > Moraxellaceae > Acinetobacter. Next base: position 5,199 of record NZ_JAAZQX010000037.1, read on the forward strand.
CGCATGCGGTAGAAGCCTACGTTTCAACTGCGGCCAACCCGATTACCGATGCCTGTGCGGAAAAAGCTATTCGTATGATTAGTCAATGGCTGAGTCCTGCAGTGGCAAATGGTGAAAATATTGAAGCACGTGATGCCATGAGCTATGCGCAGTACTTGGCCGGTATGGCATTCAATAATGCATCATTGGGCTATGTACATGCGATGGCGCATCAATTGGGTGGTTTTTATAACTTGCCACACGGTGTCTGTAATGCAATTTTACTGCCGCATGTTTGTGAATTTAACCTGATTGCCTGCCCTGAACGCTATGCAGAGATTGCAGAGTTGATGGGTGTAAATACAGATGGTTTAACCACCGCAGAGGCTGCTTATGCCGCAATTGATGCAATCCGTGAATTATCGAGTTCTATTGGTATTCCAACAGGTTTGGCAGAGCTGGGCGTTAAAGAAGATGATTTGGCGATTATGGCTGAAAATGCACAAAAAGATGCCTGCATGCTGACTAACCCACGTAAAGCCAACCATGCGCAAGTGGTCGAAATTTTCAAAGCTGCTATGTAAATATCGCTACACGGCTGAGTGAATCTACATTTGCTCGGCCTCTCCCATCCTCTAATCAATTGTCTTTTTCTCATTTTGTTTCTTGTTTTAATTTTTAACTTCCCTTTGCAGAACCATGTCACGTGTGTTCTGCTTTTTTTGATCTATGCTGCGCAAATAGACATTTATACACAATCTACAAAATATCTAAATGTTGATGCTTTTCATAATTCAGTTTGACAAATGCACACAGCTCATCAAGGATATAGACAAAATAAAATTGATGATGAGCGCCTTATGCCACTTCGTAAAAAACAAAAAGCTGCCCCTAGCTACCATCCTGATATTTTAGGTCCTGATTATCAACAAATGACGTTGGACTTCCCCGCCGATTATGAAGGTAAAGTGATTGCTACCTTAGTACGCAAAAAGGCCGAACAAGAAACCCGTAAAGCTGTGCTCTATATTCATGGTTTTATTGATTATTTTTTTCAAACTGAAATGGCAGAACAGTTTAATCAACATGGTTATGACTTTTATGCGCTCGATTTACGGAAATATGGCCGCTCACATTTGTCACACCAGCACTGGTATAACGTGCGTAACCTATCTGAATATGATGCAGAAATTTCGGCTGCACTTGAGCAAATAGCGGCCGAACAGCATGATTCCGTTATTTTATGTGGTCACTCTACAGGTGGATTAATCACCACACTCTATGTGGCACATCATCCAAATCATCCTCTGATTCGCGGCCTATGGTGTAACAGCCCTTTTTATGATTTCAATATGACCGAAATTGAGAAAAAAGCTGGCGTACCACGCTTAAGCCAACTCGGGAAGTTATTTCCAGATTTGAAGTTTCCAAGCCGGCTAAATCCATTTTATGTACCCAGTCTACACAAGCAATATCATGGTGAATGGTTATTTAATTTAGAATGGAAAAAGCCACGCTATCCTAAAGTGCGATTAAGTTTTGTACGTGCAATTCATGAAGCGCAAAAAGAAATACATGCCAGTGTGCATTTGGGTGTACCAACCTTAATTATGCATGCGAGTCAAAGTAGTTATCCACGCCAATGGAATGAGATTGCGCAACGCACTGACGTAATTTTAGATGTTGCAGATATGCAAAAATATGGGCATCACATGCATGGTGATATTCAGCTTTGCCAAATTGAAAATGGCATGCATGATTTGGTGCTTTCTGCGCCCGAAGTCCGTGCGGAAGTATATCAGTCCTTGTTTGACTGGTTAAACCGCAAAGGGCTATAAAAACTAAAGGACAGTGAAATGAAAGCCTAAATGACTTGAGTCGTCCTTTAGGCTTGGTATTTTAATAAAATTTGATGTGCAGGATGATGCTTTGGCATCAATTCAATTAAACGCTCCACCGCGTCAATCGCTTCAGGGCTGCGTGCCAAATGTTTTAGCAATGCATCGGTATCTTGTGCATTAAAAATGGCTTCACTCAGGCGAGATTCTAAGCAATCTCGCCATGCACATAAAAATGGACTTTCAGTTTTCGCCAAAAATACCCCTGCACACGTTTGCAAGGCTGACTGCACATAACCTGCATCTAAAGCCTGCTCGGCTTGTAAAAAATCGGCTTCTATATGCGCTAAAACTCGGTAAGGACGCGAACCAAGCATCCCGCCTAGAATATCACGTAATTGTGACATTTCAGCTTTTAGCGTCCCCATACTAACTTTACGCTCACCATATAGGGCTTGGTGTAAAGTATCTAAACTCATGCCTTGTGGGCAAAGTGCCAAAATCACCAATATTTCAATTTGACGCGGTGTCATCACCACCACTTTGCCATTAAATAACACCTGTGGCACGCGAAACGCGCGAATATAAAGCTGCTGTTTTTGCTGTTCAAGTAGTGCATTTTGAATCAAAGAAGCACAGCGTTCTGCTGCCAACAAACCCAAACTGTTATGGTTTTTCCAAGTAGTCGATAAATCAATTACGCCCAACACTTGTTTGGAATGAGGGTCTAAAATAGGCGCTGCATAACAAACCCAGTCATGTAAGGATGACATATAGTGTTCACTGGAAAACACACAGCTGGCTTGCTGAGTTTTGAGTGACAAAGCCAAAGCATTCGTACCCACCAACTCTTCACGCCACTGCCCACCTTCTACAAAATGCACCTGTTCCGCCACATTACGCATTTGCGCGCTCGCAGCAGTCCAAATAATCGTAGTGCCCACATCGCCCACGGCTGCCACCATGTCGGACTGCTGCGCGATATGTCTTAAATCCTCTGCACAGTTTTGCACAGCACGTTGTAAAGCCGAACCGCCTTGCGGATGCGATAAACGAGAATTTAACGGGGCTGCCAGCCGATCAACAGGAATTTCCGCAATTTGAGAGCGTTGCCAAGAATTTAAAATACTCTGCTGAATTTGCTGCGCATGTAGCGGCGACAAACTACTGCTTTGTCTAAACTGTTCAATATGCTGTCTTTTTTCCAATAGGTCTTGTTTTTTCATCATGACTGATTCTCACAATCCTGTGGGCATTACATCCAATGTACTGCTTGTTTTTGTAAGGATTTGTTTGTTGCTTGTAAACCTGCAACTTTCCAACCTTTTTCCAACCTTATATTGGTATGCTAAACAAATAGCGTACCAAAGTACCTTATACCTTAGCCGTAAATTTAAACTGATTTTAGACATAGGATTATTCTAAACGGTAAAGAGACGGCAGATTATAAAAAACCATCAAAGGAAGTGAATTATGCGTTACGTAGATCCCAATCAACCCGGTTCAAAAGTTCAATTTAAAGCACAATACGAAAACTTTATTGGTGGCGAGTGGGTAGCACCAGTCAAAGGTGAATACTTTGAAAATATCTCTCCTGTAGATGGCAAAGTATTTACCAAAGTCCCACGCTCATCTGCAGAAGATATTGAACTGGCTTTAGATGCTGCACACAAAGCCAAAGCTCAATGGAACAGTTCATCTCCAACTACTCGTTCTAATATTCTGTTAAAAATTGCAGATCGTTTAGAACAAAATCTAGAATTACTGGCGGTTGCCGAAACATGGGATAACGGTAAACCTGTACGTGAAACATTAGCAGCCGATATTCCCTTAGCGATTGACCATTTCCGCTACTTCGCAGGCTGTATCCGTGCGCAGGAAGGTGGAATTTCTGAAATTGATGAAGATACCATTGCCTACCACTTCCACGAGCCTTTGGGCGTGGTTGGACAAATTATTCCATGGAACTTCCCTATTTTAATGGCGACATGGAAACTTGCACCTGCATTGGCTGCGGGTAACTGTATTGTACTTAAACCTGCAGAACAAACGCCTGCCAGTATTTTAGTTTTGGTTGAACTCATTCAAGATTTATTGCCTGCAGGCGTATTAAACGTAGTCAATGGGTATGGCGTAGAAGTTGGTCGTCCATTGGCAACCAATCCACGTATTGCCAAAATAGCATTCACAGGTTCAACACAAGTTGGCCAGTTGATCATGCAATATGCCACTGAAAATATTATTCCAGTGACCTTGGAACTTGGTGGTAAATCTCCAAATATTTTCTTTGAAGATATTATGGCGCAAGATGACGACTACTTAGATAAAGCCCTTGAAGGTTTTGCTATGTTTGCGCTGAATCAGGGTGAAATTTGTACTTGTCCATCACGTGCACTCGTACAGGAAAGTATTGCTGACCGTTTCCTTGAAAAAGCCATTGAACGCGTTAAACGCATTAAAACAGGTCACCCGCTTGATACTGAAACTATGATTGGTGCGCAGGCTTCACAAGAACAACAAGATAAAATCTTAGGTTGTATCGCCACAGGCCGTGCAGAAGGTGCACAAGTTTTAACAGGTGGTGGTGAACGTCAGGAAGTGGGTAGCGGTTTCTATATTGAACCGACCATTTTCAAAGGCACCAATGATATGAAAATTTTCCAAGAAGAAATTTTCGGCCCTGTGCTTTCTGTCACTACATTTAAAGACTTCGATGAAGCTATTAAAATTGCCAACGATACCATTTACGGTTTAGGTGCTGGGGTTTGGTCACGTTCTGCGCATACCTCTTACCGTGCAGGCCGTGCAATTCAGGCAGGTCGTGTCTGGACCAATTGCTATCACATTTACCCTGCACACGCTGCCTTCGGTGGTTATAAAAAGTCAGGTATTGGCCGTGAAAACCACAAGATGATGTTAGAGCATTATCAACAAACCAAAAACTTGTTGGTGAGCTATTCAACTAAACCTGCGGGCTTCTTCTAAGTCTTGTTAAGTTTAAAAAGCTAAAGCTCCTATCTAAAAATGCGAACTTCGGTTCGCATTTTTATTTCATCCATTTCAATATTAGACTCAAAATCTGCCACACATATAAATACATCTAAAATACAGACACAAAAAAAAGCACCATATCAATGGTGCTTTTATCACATCATATCTGCTTATTTTTTTGCAGCTACAGATGCTTCAGTGGTGATGTTTACAGTAATTTTATCACCTACGTTTGGTACATAGCTTGCAATACCAAATGCAGAACGGTTGAATGAAGTTGTTGCATTAAAGCCAACAGTCGCCGCCTGAGTCATTGGGTGTGGACCTTGCTTGTTCAATACGGCATCAAGTACTACCGGTTTAGTCACACCTTTTACAGTTAAATCACCAGTGATTTTAAAGTTTTTCTTGTCTTGAGTTTCAACTTTAGTACTTTTGAAAGTAATTGTTGGGTATTTTGCTGCATCAAACCAGTCTGCTGCCATTAAATGCTCATCTAAAGCTTTAACGTTAGTGTTAATGCTGCTTAATGGAATAGTTACGTTAACAGATGAGTTTGCAGGTTTTTTCTCATCAATATTGATTGTACCTTGAATGTTTGAGAAGTTACCTGATGGTGTAGAAAAACCGAAGTGATCCCAAGTAAATACAGTTGCAGTATGGGTTGGGTCAATTTGATAAGCTACTGGTTTTGCGATAGTCATTGTTGCTGCAGAAGCGATAGCCAAACCTAATGCAATTGATTTCATGTTCATGTTGTTGATCTCCAAAAGAGTGAATTCGTTTTCAATGATGTTTAGTTTATAGATTTTTGATGCAAATACACGTGTAAAGATAAAACGTTATGTTGCATGACTGAAACGATAAATTTGTAAAAATATGCTTGCTCGTTTTACATAGCGACTGTAGGACTTCGATATTGAATAAAACCTGTTCTTTTTGCGACACGATCATACAATTGCCGAGCCTGTAAATTATCTTCATGGGTCAGCCAATACACCCGATCACATTCACGCTGTTGCGCTGTGTGATAAACCTGCGCTATGAGCAACCTTGCAATCCCTATCCCTCTATAATCAGGCAAGGTAAATAAATCTTGTAAATAGGCATAAGGCTTGAGTGTCCAGCAACTGTCATGTTCAATCACATGCACAATTGCGACAACTTTAGTTTGAGATACGGCAGCAAAGCCATAAATATATGGTCGTTGAGGATCGGTCAGTTTTGACCAAGTCAGTCGTGTCACTTCATTACTGAGTTGCACCCGATAAAATAACTGATAGCCTTGCCAAAGTGCTTGCCATTGCTCAAACTGAATTTCGCTTAACGGCACAATATCTATTTTTTGACTTAGTTGATGCCGTACTTGGGTTGTCTGCATGCTTGGATATTGCCTAATTGTTATATCTTGAAATGATTGATGATTCACATTGAATATTATGCTTAGGCTATTTTATACACTATTTTTACAGCAATAAAAAAGCTTTACCCTACGCATAGAATAAAGCTGATCTCTAACAATTCACGATTTTTACCATTAAAAGGCAAATCAATTAAAGCTTTTCAATCAAAATACGATCAACCTGCTTTAAGCCTGATTGCTTTTCATGGTTTTTACGGCGGATTTTGATTTGCTGATCCTCAGCTAAATCCTGTAATAACAACTCCACCGCAACCATTGCTTCAAGTGGTAAATCTTGTCCAATCCACTTTTGTTCACCCGCATCCATTAAAGTGACTTCATCATTAATTTGCTCGTACAAACTCATTTCTCATCTCACTCAATTACACAGAGGTCTATTCACAAACCTGACTTACACTTGCAACATCTGCAGGCAACACTAAACAAGCGGCCAAACAAATATGCAAAAATAAAAGACGTCCCTTTGCAGGAACGCCTTTAAAAACACTTAATTAAAAAATTAAGCAGTTAATTCTTTTACCGCAGCTACAACCGCTTCAGTGGTAATACCAAAGTGTTGATACAACTCTTTTGCTGGTGCAGATTCGCCATAGGTTGTCATACCAATGACTTTGCCATCTAGACCAACAAACTTCCACCAGTAGTCTACATGCGCTGCTTCAACCGCAACACGTGCACGAATATGTGATGGCAATACTGCTTCACGATATGCCGCATCTTGTTTCACAAATTCTTCAGCACATGGCATAGACACAACACGTACACCTTCAAGCTGTGCGTATGCTTCCATTGCCAAAGATACTTCAGAACCTGTTGCAATAATAATTGCTTTAAGTTCCCCTTTTTCTTCAGCCAACACATAACCACCTTTTGCCACGTTCTCAATTTGTGCTTGAGTACGGGTTTGGAATGGTAAGTTTTGACGTGAGAAAATTAAAGCAGTTGGGCCTTCGCTACGCAACAATGCAGATTTCCAAGAAATGGCAGCTTCTACAGTGTCAGCAGGACGCCATGTATTTAAGTTTGGCGTACCACGTAAAGATGCAATTTGTTCAACAGGTTGGTGTGTTGGACCATCTTCACCCAAACCAATTGAGTCGTGAGTATACACATGAATTACGCGTTGCTTCATCAATGCAGACATACGTACTGCATTACGTGCGTATTCCATAAACATTAAGAAAGTTGCCACGTATGGAATAAAGCCGCCGTGAAGAGCCACACCATTTGCAATAGCAGTCATACCAAACTCACGTACACCGTAATGCACATAGTTGCCTGCTGCATTGTCCTGAACGCCTTGGCACCCTTTCCAAAGAGTTAGGTTTGAACCTGCCAAGTCTGCAGAACCACCCAACAATTCAGGCAATAATGGACCAAATGCCTGTAAAGTATTTTGGCTGGCTTTACGGGTTGCAATCGTTTCTGCTTTAGCATTGGTTTCTGCAATAAATGCATCTGCTTGCGCAACAAATTCTGCTGGCAATTCACCGCTTAAACGACGTTTAAGTTCAGCAGCTTCAGCTGGATATTTTGCTGCATAAGCCTCAAAAGTCGTATTCCATGCTGCTTCTGATTCTGCACCTTTGGTTTTCGCATCCCAAGCGGCATATACATCTTCAGGAATCACAAACGCTTCATCTGTCCAGCCTAATGCTTCACGAGTCAATGCAATTTCGTCATGACCTAATGGCGCACCGTGACAGTCTTCTTTACCTTGTTTGTTTGGCGAACCTAAACCAATCACTGTTTTACAAATAATAATGGTTGGTTTTTGCGTTTCTGCTTTTGCTTCAACTGTTGCCGCACGAATTGCATCTGCATCGTGACCATCAACTTTTAGTACTTGCCAGCCATAAGACAAGAAGCGCTGTTCTGTATCATCAGAGAACCAGCCTTCTACTTCACCATCAATAGAAATGCCGTTGTCATCATAATAAACAACCAGTTTGCCTAAACCTAAAGTACCTGCCAATGAACATGCTTCGTGTGAAACACCTTCCATTAAACAGCCATCACCCAAGAAACAGTAAGTGAAATGGTCTACAACTTGAATATCTTCTTTATTAAATTGTGCTGCCAAAGTTTTTTCAGCCAAGGCAAAACCTACGGCATTGGCAATACCCTGACCCAAAGGACCAGTGGTGGTTTCAATCCCTGGTGCATAGCCCAATTCTGGGTGACCTGGAGTTTTTGAATGTAACTGACGGAACGCTTTTAAATCTTCAATCGAAAGATCATAACCTGTTAAATGTAACAACGCATATTGCAACATTGAACCATGACCATTAGACAGTACAAAACGGTCGCGGTTTGCCCATTGTGGATTAGTTGGGTTGTGATTCAAGAATTCACGCCACACCACATCGGCAATATCTGCCATCCCCATCGGAGCACCTGGATGTCCTGAATTTGCTTTTTGCACAGCATCCATTGCCAATACACGAATTGCGTTTGCAATACGACGTTCGTTAAGCGGGGTCGTCATAGGTCAGAGTCCACAAAAAATCGTTAAACAGAAGAAGATGAATAGAATTCAAAACAGCCGCTATTCTCTCAAAAAAACGCCTGAGGGGTAAAGCCTATGCAACAATATTTCCGCATTAATTCCCATTCAGCGTACTTTTCGTGCAGATTCAGGGCAGTTTCAGCATTTGTTTTAAGAGAAATGAGGCCAACCATTCAACAAAGCAAGTTTTAAGCCGCAGCTTTACAGATTTTAAAACATAGATATTTCAGTTTATAGAATTTCGCATGAACGAAGAGCAAGTTTGATGCCCGACTCACACTTTAGATAAAATTCATCTCGTTTAACTCCATGCATTATCCAATTTTGACCTGACTAAATGCTGAAATAACAGACAAGTTTAACCCCACCCTGAATTTTATTCACTTTTCACACAATAAATTGAATCACAGCCATCCTTCAAAACTTTATAATAGCTTTTAAAAATGCAGAATCATGCAGATAAACTCAATTCAACGTCTTTAAAACATCAATATAAGATATTGTTTTTAAATACAATTCAATATTTAAAAATAAAATGTTTCTTAGTTTAAAATTATGACGGCATGCTTTAGCCAACATGAATATTTTTGAGTCAAAATATAGTCATACCGATACTTTATCTATTTTTTAGCAAAAGATATGCGATAAAAAGTCATTGAATTGAAATAAATTCAGCCATTTTAGTCGTAATGCGCTAGTCCTAAAGTCTAACTCGATGTAACATATTGCGTCTTTTGAATTTAACTGTGATAGGACTTATGCGCGAGTACGCTGTATTTACCTCGGAATCTGTAAGCGAAGGCCATCCAGATAAAATGGCTGACCAAATCAGTGATGCCATTTTGGATGCAATCTTAAAAGAAGACCCTTATGCGCGGGTTGCTTGTGAAACGCTTGTAAAAACGGGTGCGGTTGTACTGGCAGGAGAAATCACAACAACTGCAAATGTTGATTTTGAAGCCATTGTTCGTCAAACCGTAAACGGTATTGGTTATCATCATTCAGATCTTGGCTTTGATGGTTCTACCTGTGCGGTCATTAATATGATTGGTAAACAATCACCTGAAATTGCGCAAGGTGTAGACCGCCAAAAACCTGAAGATCAGGGTGCGGGTGACCAAGGTTTGATGTTTGGTTATGCCAGCCGTGAAACTGATGTATTAATGCCTGCCCCAATTTCTTACGCACACCGCTTAATGGAAAAGCAAGCTGAATTACGTCGCAGTGGTGCTTTACCTTGGTTACGCCCAGATGCAAAAAGTCAGGTAACTTTTGCGTATGAAAATGGTGTGCCTGTACGTTTGGACGCAGTAGTTTTATCTACTCAGCATGATCCTGAAATTTCTCAAATTCAGCTCAAAGAAGCTGTGATTGAAGAAATTGTGAAAAAAGTGATTCCTGCCGAAATGTTCCATGCAGACACTAAATTTCACATCAACCCAACGGGGATGTTTGTAATTGGTGGCCCTGTAGGTGACTGTGGTTTAACTGGCCGTAAAATTATTGTAGATACTTACGGTGGTATGGCGCGTCACGGTGGTGGTGCTTTCTCGGGTAAAGACCCATCTAAAGTTGACCGTTCAGCTGCTTATGCAGGTCGTTATGTTGCAAAAAATATTGTTGCAGCAGGCTTGGCAGACAAATGTGAAATTCAAGTGTCTTATGCAATTGGTGTTGCTGAACCAACTTCAATTTCAATTAACACTTTTAACACTGCAAAAGTAGCAGATGAATTGATTATTGCTTTGGTACGTGAACACTTTGACTTACGTCCTTACGGCATTACCAATATGCTCAATCTGTTACAACCAATGTATAAGCAAACTGCAGCCTATGGTCACTTTGGTCGCCAAGGTTCAGACACTGCATTTACATGGGAAAAAACTGACAAAGTTGAAGCATTAAAAGCTTCTGCAGGTTTATAAAAGTTCTGATTCAAACAGATTTCAAAAGCTCACTTCGGTGGGCTTTTTTAATGCACCATAAAACAAACAATATTTATGACGTGAATCTCAATATATAAAATACGAATATGTTATAGTCCTAATATCGCTTAAAAATAATTTAGGAGCTACGCATGGCTGTTATTCTTCAAGTCGACTTCCCTTCTCAAGGCCCATTTGGCGAAAGCATGAGCCAAGCATACAAAGAACTTGCTGAAAGTATTAACCTTGAAGCTGGCATGATTTGGAAAATCTGGACAGAGAACAGCCAGACGCAAGAAGCTGGTGGCATCTACTTATTTGATAATACTGCCAATGCAGAGCAATATTTAAAAATGCACACCGCCCGTTTAGAAAGTTTTGGCGTACAAAACATTCGTGGCAAGATTTTTGAAGTCAATGCTGCCCTGTCTGCCATTAACCAAGCTAGTTTTTTGAACTCTTAACAGCTTTATAATGCTTTGATTAAGATTAAAAATACAAGCAGAAAAATCACCTAAAATCCTGAATGATAGCTTCATTCAGGATTTTTAAATTTAGCACCTTAAATATGACTAGATATAGGCTAAGTTTGAGCAGAAAATCTTAGATTAAGTTAAGTTTAGAATTATATTCAGCCTACTGTGTACGAATCACATCAAGTACTGTTTGCTGTACAGGCACCTCTTGATGATCTTGCAAATACACATGCACGACTTTAAACACAATAGCTGCAGCTAAACATGCCAAAACACAGAATAACCAAAAACCATAAGGACTACGAATATTGTGAGATCCACAAGAAGTACATTCTTTTTCTGATGATTCCACAACACGATTGCAACATGCGCAACGATACTGATGATACAGCATAGGTATTCTCCTACTTCACTGTAATTCTTGTTTTTATTGTTACACCATCTACCCTGATGAAGTGTAATTTTGCTTAAGCATCTGTGACACTTTGTAGCTTGTCTAAGATACTTGCTCAGCAACCTTGCCAAGCATTTCAATCAGCATGCCAAAGTTAGAAAAAATGCGCAAATAGTATTTTTGAATAAATTTCTGGATTTCCCATCTGAATTTTATATGCCATGTTAAAATATTGAACTGCGTAAAACTCAAGATCACAGCTCAAATTTAGCTTGCTAAACGTGGGTTTTATCAATCTTTTTAATCACACGGAATAGAATCAAGATGGTGCAATTGATTAAAAAAGGCGGTTTACGTGAACGTGCCAACCGTAGCCGAAAATATCAGGGCTCAGAAAACACAGAAGCGACTTTAAGTAGCAATCGCAACTATCCACCCGATCATTTAGTTAAAACAGAAGCTGAAGTTGAACAAATCGTCAAAAAACCATCAGACCCAATTAACTCAACTCACTAAGGTTCATATCTATATTTTAGATTGAAAACATACGCAGTGCATCAAGCCATAACCACAGCGCAAATAATAAAAATAATGCGCCCGATGCCATATCAATATAACTGCCCGAACGCTGATACAACTTTTTCATTTTGGGTGTGGAAAGCAGCAACATAAATAAAGTAAATGTCACAAAGGTCTGAATAGGAATAATGACCGCTAATTGGGCTTTTAAAGAACCCGTTGCAGATGAACTCAACGCCAAAGCAAAGACACTGCTGAAGTAAATTAAGGTCTTAGGATTAGATAAATTGGTGAACAAACCCAATAAAAAGTAGTTTTTTGCCGCAGGGATTTGAACATTCGTATCATCAAACTGTTTGCTTTGCTGCCAACTCCGCCAACCACCTGACAGCATACCCCAACCCATTTTGGCAAGAAATAAACCACCAATGAGCATCAGTACTTGTTGTATCCATGGAAATTGTTGTACCAAGACCGTGAAACCGAGCAAGGTCAGCACTACCCACACGACAATTCCCGTCGAAATACCTACAATAATGTGTAAAGTATTACGGCGTGTATTGGTTGCTGCACTTTTAGCAATGAGTAGCACATCTGGACCAGGACTGAGCTGCGCAACAAAATGCAGTGCACAAATGGTCAATAACAATGACATAGATACATCAGAAAGAACTTAAAGCGTGATTATAGCTTGCCTAATCAGGCTATAGACGCTGCTTTAAATATTTCACGTTAATTATCATCCAAAATGCGCATAAAAAAACCGAATCAGCTCGATTCGGTTTTATAGAAAGCACAATCAATATTACTTAGGTTGATTGACATCTTTCATTTCAATTTTTTTAGCATCAGGGGTAATTTCACGTGCTTCACCATCAATGATACTAGAGTCACGACCACCCTGTTGATTTTGCATATCTTGCATTTGGCGCATTAAATCTGCAAATGGGTTTTGACCTGCACCGCCCATGCCATTCATATCGCCCATCATGCCACCCATCATTTGATTCATCATCGCTTGCTGACGCTTCATCATGGCTTTCATCATTGCGGCTTTAAATGCATTTTGAACGGCAGGAATCATCACCAACAATGCCAGAACATCACTGATCAAACCTGGAATCATCAATAAAAAACCCGCAAAGATTTTAGGTAAATTATTGCTAAGTGCAGGGTCGGCACTCATCTGCCCCATTTGCATTTGCTGCATTTGTGGCATCACACCAGCAGAATATTTACGAATCAAGTTCAAGCCAATCACAAATGCGGCAATAAACCAAAAGAACACGTACCACATGCTCCCTACTAGGTCACCCACACCAATCCAGACGAAGACTTCAAGAACTAAGCCAATTAGAACAATAAGAAATAATTTCATGAAAATTAATCTAATCTCAATTAAATAAATAAAATGCAGAAACCAAGTGCTTCATCGGGATCAAGCTTTTTTGATTCACTTTTCTTTCAATATGGGCAGTATTGTATTTTTAAAGGTCTAGCCTGTCATTAATATTTTCATCATCACCCAATTACAACCTATATGGTTGGGCGATATAGATAAATATAAGCCAGATACGCCAACCCTAACCACACAATAATAAAAACCAATGCTGCGATATAACTGCTTGGTTTTTGACTCATTGCATCGGCTTGCAGACGACAGCGCTGCATCACTTCTGTGGATACCAAACGCAATACCAACATGATGCCCAAGGGCACTAAAATCAGATCATCCAAATAACCAAAAACAGGAATAAAATCTGGAATTAAATCGATGGGTGAAATGGCATAAGCGGCAACCAATAAGGCCACCAATTTAGCAAGGAATGGTGTTTCAGGATCACGTGCTGCAAACCAAACTGCATAGACATCTCGTTTAATTTGCTTAGCCTACTGTTTTAGCTGGTCAATCCATCTGGCCATAGCTTGCCTCTTTTTAACATCATATTTTGAGTATAGAGCTCAATACTTAAAATAAAATGAAGTCTAACTTCGAAAATATGACAGAGATATACTCCAATTGTTTAAACATCAGCACATTGACTGAATGTTTTTAAATTACTCCACACAAAAGAATTTTAAACTCCTATAATTCAGCATGATGTAATTTTTTAAGGCTTGGCATGTCACTTATTATTGGAATCGACCCTGGTTCTCGGCTTACTGGCTACGGCATTATTGAACGTGATGGTGCTAAATTGCGTTTTGTAGACGCAGGAACCATTCGCACCGAAAGCAGTGAAATGCCTGAGCGCTTAAAACGAATTTTTGCAGGCATTGAGCGAATTGTAAAATTTCATGGCCCTACAGAAGCTGCGGTTGAGCAAGTGTTTATGGCTCAAAACCCTGACTCTGCCCTGAAATTAGGGCAAGCGCGTGGTGCTGCCATTGCCGCTTTGGTGAATTTAGATTTACAAGTTGCGGAATATACTGCGCGCCAAATTAAACAGTCGGTTGTTGGCTATGGCGCTGCCGATAAAGAACAAGTACAAATGATGGTCATGAAATTGCTCGACTTGTCTATTAAACCGCAACAAGACGCTGCCGATGCTTTAGCTGCAGCTATTTGCCATGCGCATGCTTCGGGCAGCATGACTAAATTAGCCGTACTGAATGCCTTAGGGGGTATGGCACGTGGTCGTAGTCGCTCAAGCTCTAGACGTCGTTAAATAAATAGCTTCATCTTAAATATTTTACTGATTCACGACCTGATAAATGGCTTGGTTCATGTGTTGAGCCTGTAAGCCACGCATGCCTTGTTGGGCAAGAACATCTCCCGCTAAGGCATGTAACATGACAATTTCATGTAATTGAATTTGATTGTGAAACTGAGCTTTTAAACTGGCGATCATTCCTGCCAAGACATCCCCCATTCCCCCTGTACCCATGCCTGGGTTGCCTGCGGTACAAATCCACAGTGCAGTTGCTTCTGCTGCTGTAGGCGCAGTTTGCAAGGTCAAACTGCCCGAACCTTTTAACACCCATTCTCCTGCATAGCGTTGCTGTAATTGCTGAATCGCAGCAATACGGTCGGCTTCAATTTGGGCAACCGTAGTACCAAGCAAAGTTGCCGCCTCGCCCGAATGTGGTGTTGCATAGCTATTGAGTTTGAGCTGAGCTGGACTATTTGAAGCCTGTGCATGTTGGGCTAAGAACCACAATGCATCGGCATCATAAACCACCTCAACATCTGACTGATTTAAAGCCGTAAACCAATTTGTATAATGTTGCTCCGCCCAAGCATCCCGACCAAGTCCCATGCCTAAACTTACGGCATCCACCTGTGAAATTAATTGCTGAATCTCTGCCTTAGACAGTGCATCAATATCACGCAGCATTAAATTTGGCGCTCGGCTTAAAATCGCAACATGATGTTTAGCATGACACACCACAGTCACTTTGCCCGCACCTGCATTTGATGCGGCCTCTGCTGCCATCATCACAGCACCGCCCATTTGCGCGTGCCCACCTACAATCAGCACATGCCCATAAATGCCTTTATGCCCAAAAGCTTGTCTTGCGGGTAATTTAATTTGTTGTGGTGTGAGCTGTGCCAAAGCTTTGAGTTCTGCATCTAAAGGAATCAAGTCCAGTACATCTACCTGTCCTGTATATTCCTGCGCTTGCCCTGTAAATAAGCCTACCTTTAAACCCAAGGCCGTAAAGGTGTAATCCGCTTGAATTGCGCATGGCATCGGCTGACCTGTATTGGCATTTAAACCGCTTGGAATATCTACCGCAATTTTTAAAGCTTGTTGTTGATTGATCGTGTGAATAATCGACTGCCATTCATCATTTAAAGGACGATCTAAACCAATACCAAATAACGCATCTATATAGCAGTCAT
Organism: Acinetobacter sp. A2; assembly: GCF_012371325.1. GTDB lineage: Bacteria > Pseudomonadota > Gammaproteobacteria > Pseudomonadales > Moraxellaceae > Acinetobacter. The sequence goes on from NZ_JAAZQX010000037.1 coordinate 21,100, forward strand.
ATTTTTTTTGAAATGCAAAACCCTGAATAATATTCACTTCTGCCGCTTCAGCTTCTAAAAAAGCCTGATGTAAATCTGTCGATGTACCGCGTGTTGCTGCATAAATATCGACCTGAAAACCTGCTTGTTGTAAATATTTTGCAGTTAAGTAGCCATCACCAGCGTTATTACCCTGCCCACAGCACACAGCAACTGTTTGAATTGGAAAAGTCTGGGCAGCAAAAATTTTGCGAAGTTGTAAATGTAGTGTCCATGCCACTTGCTGCATTAAACCATAGGAACTGTTTTGACGGGCAAACCAGCGTTTCTCCCACGCTTGAATACTTTGGCTATGATAAACAGGGCTATGGTACACTTGCTGCGGCATTTTTCTTCCCTTCTGTTTTGTTATGGCAACATCCACCACTTCAGCACATATTTCACTATATCAAGATGATCCAACTGCCCTGAAAGAGTGGATTAAAGCTCAAGCTTTGGCGCTTGGTTTTGCTGATTGTGTCATTGCCAAACCAGATGCTCAAGCAGAATTAGCCCGTTTTCAGGAATATTTAAACCGTGGCTATCATGGTGATATGAAGTTTTTGGAAGAAAATTTAGAAAAACGAGCCAACCCAGCATTATTAGTGCCAAATACCAAAAGCATTATTTGCGTGCGTATGAATTATTTGGTGGAAAGACCACAACCACGCCACATTCCAGATGCCCCTAATTCGGCAATTATCGCCCGTTATGCGCGCGGTCGTGATTATCACAAAGTGATGCGTGGTCGCCTTAAAACTCTTGCAACACGTATCCGTGAAAAAGTTGGTGAGTTTGAATCACGCCCCTTTGCCGACTCTGCACCCATTTTTGAAAAGTCACTTGCAGAAAGTGCAGGCATGGGTTGGACAGGCAAACACACCTTACTTATTCATAAAAAATCTGGGTCGTTTTTTGTATTGGGCGAACTGTTTACTTCACTAGATTTGCCTTTTGATACACCTGCAACATCGCATTGCGGTTCTTGCACAGCCTGCATTGACATTTGCCCAACACAGGCCCTTGTTGAGCCTTATATGTTAGATGCACGTAAATGTATTGCGTATTTGACCATTGAATATCAAGGGGTAATTCCTGAAGATTTACGCCGTGGCATTGGCAATCGGGTATTTGGTTGTGATGATTGCCAACTGATTTGCCCGTGGAACAGCTTTGCCCAAGTCACCACGGTTGATGATTTTCAGCCTCGGCATGCGCTAGATCAGATCAGCCTGCTAGATTTATGGCAATGGGATGAAGCCACCTTTTTAGCCAAAACGGAAGGCAGTCCATTGCGTCGTACTGGCTATCAGAGCTTTATGCGCAATATTGCCATTGGACTTGGAAATGCCCCATTTTCTGCACAAATTTTGCAAACTTTGCAACAAACACGATTACAGCATGATGAGATTGTGCAAATCCATATTGACTGGGCCATTCAGGAACAAGAGTTAAAACAGCCTAAAAAATAAACAATTTTCACCTAACAAAAACGGTAGCGTTTGGACTGCAGGTTCTTTGCCAGTTTCGTGCATTATCTGAATTTTAGTTGCCATTTCATCACAAAATAAAAATGGCCAGAATTTAATTTTGCTGCGAAATAGCCATAAAAATGCTTAAGTTTGCAACTAAAATGAGTTTGTTGTTTTACTTGGCGCAAGATAAATATTTGCGACCAAATTGAGAGATTATGCCTTTCTGATTTCCACAGTTTGTGTATGATACAGACTATAAATAATAGGGATGATGGACTTTTACTTATGTCAGTACGTAATGATTGGACCCGAGAAGAAATTCAGCAGTTATATGAACAGCCTTTTCTAGATTTGGTCTTTGAAGCACA
>NZ_JAAZQX010000038.1 GCF_012371325.1 Acinetobacter sp. A2
AAGCTAACAAAGGAAAGCCACCTCTAATGGCTGCTTAACCTCTACTTTTAACTTCGGTTATTTATGGGAGGATTACCTTACCAGATGCATAAAAGCTTAAAATCCGTTTCAATGAACTATTCAAAATTATGGAAAATTCCCAGAATTGTCATAACACAGCGTACACAATACAGAATTCAGGAGATAAAAATGAAGTTTTTAAAAGCAATCGTAATTTCTGCCGTAATGATGGGAGGTAGCATGAGTTTTGTACAAGCAGGTGAACTTTTGCACATGCAAAGTCATCGTGAATTTAAAGAAACCGTAACGCATTTACGTGACGGCTTGGCTGCAAAAGGGATGCATATCTTTGCTGAAATTGACCATGCAGCTCAGGCCAACAACGTTGCTCTAAGCATGCCAGCAACAACGGTTTTGATTTTCGGTAATCCTAAAGCAGGAACACCGCTCATGCTCTCTGCTCCAGATGTTGCACTAGATTTGCCTTTAAGAGTGCTAATTCGTCAAAACGGTGAACGCGTTGAGGTACTCATGCATCCTGTGAACGACTTGAATTTACCGCAAGAATTAAAAGAAAAGTTAAGCCCTGTGGAAGCTTTGGTTAAAAGTTTAGTTGAAAGCCGTTAATCAATTGAAGATAGATGCGTTTGCTTTGGCAAAGTTAAAGCAATGTTTTAACAAATAAAATTACCTTTAAGATGTTTCCTTAAAGGTATCGTTCAATGCTTGCTGCACCGCATCTATTCTAGCTTTACAAGCTTTATAGGCCTGCATAGATTCTTCAACAAGATTCATCAGGTTATCAATATCTGGCTGTTCTTGTGCTTCCAACAATTCTGCATTTTTCTTCAGAATTTCATAGCCTTGCTTAAAGCTCAGTTCTTCATGATTCATGGGCGTGTACCTGCTGTACGGTGGCATCAATTTTGCCATCCTGTAATTCAATTTGAATGTGTTGATCTGTAATTTGCTGCACTGAACGAATGGCCTTACCCTTGCTTCTTGCAATTGCATATCCCTTTGCCAAAACTGTTTTCGGGTTCTGTAATAAAGTCTCACGCATTAATGTTTCAATCTGGGTCGAAGCAAGTTTAATCTGTTGCTGGGCAAAATATTGATGATTATTTTTTAGGTCTTCAATGCTGCGCTGTGCTTCTGCAATATGCTGTTGAGCCAGTGTTTTAACACGCTGTAAGCATTGATCATTTTGACTTTGATAGGCCACCAATTGATGTTGTGATACCAATTTGATGGTTTGTAATGCACTATTCGCTTCATTGACACGCTCCACAATTAAATTGCGAATCCCTGCAATCACTTTGCTAGGCGTATCAAATGAGCGATGTGCGATTTCATCTAAAATAGTACGGTCTTTTTCATGGCCAATGCCCACCCAAATAGGCACACTGCGTTTGCATAATAAAGCCGCAAGTTCATAATCATTCAAATAGGCCAAGTCATTAACTGCACCGCCACCCCGAATAATTACAATTAAGTCTGGTGCGGTTGAGTAATCCACGACCCACTGTTTCAATGCAGTCGCTAAAGCAGACATAATACTTTGAGGAGCAGTATTCCCTTGAAAAGTCGCAGAATGATAAACAAAGTGACAGACCTGCGCACGAGCCAAAACATCGGCGTCTTTTTTAAAATCTCCTAAACCTGCCGCATTTTCAGGTGCAATCACCAGTACATTTTGTATATCAAAAGGTGCAGCTAACTGTTTATTTTTATGAATTAAACCTTCTATGGTCAGGCGCTGTAAAATTTGCTGATAGCGTTTGGCTAAATCACCCAGCGTAAAACTTGAATCAATTTCTTCAATATTGACCGAAAAACCATATTGCGGGTCAAAACGTGCTTTGACTTTAATCAGCACATTCAGGTCTTTTGTAAGCTCTATACCACTTTCACGTTCAAATTTTAAAACAATTTTTTGTGCGGTAAATTTCCAAATGGTGGCCTTACAACTTGCCACGACTTTATGGCTGTCTTCATCTTTTTCAGCCAATTCAAGATAATAATGCCCTGCTTTGATATTCAGATTGCGTATTTCGGCTTTTACCCACACAGCTTCATCAAAGGTCAACTGGATGACTTCTTGAACCGTTGCTAGGTATTCACTGAGGCTGAGCTGAAAATCTGACATATCTTAAATACAAAACGAATCTCCGCTATCTTACAAAATTATTTGCACATTCACATGATTAAAACTCAATCTAAAGCTGAGCCATTTGGCATGGTTTTCATTACTTAAAACACATAAGTGAATTTAATTCACTTACGACTGAGATTAAATCATTTTTATTCATGTTTTGATTGAGGTATAAATCTGCTCATGCTTTTAACGACACACATATTTATCGTTAGTTTTTGATTAAACCATGTGATTTAGCCTGTAAAACAAGCATGCAACTGATTGGAGAATGCCAAAACAGCATTTAGCAACTCCCAAAACAGCGTGAATAAAATTCAGGTTTTTCACAGAAATTTAGGTATTCGATCATCATGAGTCAAGAGTTTACATTTACACTAAAAACCATTCGTTTTGATGAAAATTATCATCCATCTGCGAATACACGCCTCACCACTAACTTTGCGAATTTGGCGCGTGGAGAAAGTCGTCAAGAAAATCTGCGCAAGACGTTAAAGATGATCAACAACCGTTTCAATGATTTAGCTCGTTGGGATAACCCAAACGGCGATCGTTACACGGTTGAAATTGAAATTGTTTCTGTGGATATTGATGTAGAGGGCAACGGCAAGACATTCCCAACGATTGAAGTCTTAAAAACCACAATTGTCGATCATTACAAGAATCAACGTATTGAAGGTATTGTGGGTAACAGTTTTTCATCTTATGTACGGGATTATGATTTCAGTGTTTTACTGCGTGAACACAATCAGAATCGTAATCAATTCAGTACACCAGAAAATTTTGGGGATTTACACGGAAAAATCTTTAAAAGCTTCTTAAACTCGAAAGCGTATCAAGATCACTTCAAAAAGTTGCCTGTCATTTGCTTAAGCGTTTCCAGCAGCAAAACTTATCATCGTACTGAAAATCAACACCCGATCTTGGGCGTGGAATATCAGCAAAATGAATTTTCACCTACCGATGAATATTTCAAAAAAATGGGCTTACAAGTACGTTATTTCATGCCGCCAAATAGCGTTGCGCCTTTTGCTTTCTACTACACAGGTGACTTACTGAGTGATTACAGCAATCTTGAGTTAATCAGTACCATCAGCACCATGGAAACTTTCCAAAAGATTTACCGCCCAGAAATTTACAATGCCAATTCGGTTGCAGGTCAGTGCTATCAGCCAAGTTTGAACTATCAAGATTATTCATTGACTCAAATTGTATATGACCGTGAAGAACGCACACAACTTGCGATTCAACAAGGTAAATTTACCGAAGAAAGTTTTATCAAGCCTCACAAAGCCATTCTTGAACAATGGGCTGCCAACTACGTTGCTTAACTGACCCAAATAGATGATTGATTATGAAAATTTTATTGCCTACATCTACCGCTGGTAGCCTGCCTAAACCTGCATGGCTTGCAGAACCAGAAAAGCTTTGGTCGCCTTGGAAATTACAAGATGAGCAACTGCTTGAAGGTAAACAAGATGCACTGATTGTCGCTTTACATGAACAACAACAGGCTGGCCTTGATATAGTCAGTGATGGTGAGCAAACCCGTCAGCACTTTGTTACCACTTTTATTGAACACTTAAATGGTGTCGATTTTGAGCAACGTGAGACGGTGCGTATTCGTAATCGTTACGATGCTAGCGTTCCAACAGTTGTGGGTGAAGTGACCCGTCCTAAATCTGTATTTGTGCAAGATGCCAAATTTTTACGTCAGCAAACCAATCAGCCAATCAAATGGGCGTTGCCTGGCCCTATGACCATGATTGATACCTTGTACGATGCACATTATAAAAGCCGTGAAAAACTCGCCTGGGAATTTGCCAAAATTCTGAATCAGGAAGCTAAAGAACTGGAAGCCGCAGGTGTCGACATTATCCAGTTTGATGAGCCTGCTTTTAATGTGTTTTTTGATGAAGTTAATGACTGGGGCATCGCGACCTTAGAACGTGCCATTGAAGGTCTGAAATGTGAAACCGCTGTGCACATTTGCTACGGTTATGGCATCAAAGCCAACACAGACTGGAAAAAAACACTCGGTTCAGAATGGCGTCAATACGAAGCAGTATTCCCTAAACTACAAAGCTCCAACATCGACATTGTTTCACTAGAATGTCACAATTCACGTGTGCCACTTGAGCTCATTGAACTAATCCGTGGCAAAAAAGTCATGGTGGGGGCTATTGATGTTGCAACACATCAAATTGAAACAGCTGAAGAAGTGGCTGACACATTACGCAAGGCATTGCAGTTTGTAGATGCAGACAAACTCTACCCTTCAACCAACTGCGGAATGGCACCTTTACCACGCAATGTCGCCCGAAGCAAAATGCAGGCTTTAACTGCAGGTGCAGCATTGCTCAGAAACGAACTTGCTTTCTAAAACTGCGCACTCATCTTTCTGCAATTTTCTGATGGGTTCAGGCAAACTGGGCTGTTAAATCGGGTGTCATTTCCCAGTCTAACAGCGCAGTTAAAATGCCATTCATCACATCGTAATATCCACAGCCTCATTTAAATTCTTACTCATGTGACACAGCACATGATGATTCTTGATTTATTTATAGAGCAATGCTGAAAGTTCTAATGAGGAGCTTAGGAACAAAGTAATGGTTGAAGCAACTGACTTTAAAAATGCAATGTCTTGGTTAACAGGTGCGGTAAATGTCGTGACCACATCGGGAGCCTCTGGTCAGCATGGATTTACTGCATCTGCGGTATGCAGTGTGACAGATACACCACCAACGCTATTGGTCTGTATGAATCAGGCTGCACGTTCACATCTACATTTTATAGAAAATAAAATTTTGAGTGTGAACGTTCTGGGTGCACATCATCAGCATCTTTCAAATGTGTTTTCTTCCAAAATGAGTTCAGAAGAACGCTTTGAACACGCCACTTGGACCAAACTTAAAACAGGCGCACCCGTACTAGAAGATGCGTTGGTCAGTTTTGATTGTCAAATCGAGCAAACGCAAGAAGTTGGCACACACACTATTTTTATTTGCCGTATTGTCGCAATTCAACATAGCCCACATGAGCAAGGTTTGGTGTATTTTAATCGTGCTTATCACCATGTTGGACAAGCATCGATGCTTTAAACTCAGTCAGAAAATATTAAAGCAGCCGATTTGCTCATGCGAGACCAACAAGCCACTTATCTGGATTAGTTGGGCAAGGTATAGCCTTTTTCATTAAATAAACGTAACGCAGCATCACACACCTCTGTATCGTAAATGGTACCGCGTCCACGCATAATTTCAGCCAATGCCACTTCTACCCCCAAGGCAGGTCGGTATGGACGGTGTGATGCCATAGATTCAATCACATCTGCCACAGTCAGCACGCGTGCTTCAGGTAGAATTTCATCACCTTTTAAGCCATTTGGATAACCTGTCCCGTCCATACGCTCGTGGTGCTGCCCAATAATATCTGCAATCGGTATAATAAATGGCACATCTTTTAAAATGTCATAACCTGCTTGCGCATGCCCTTTCATCATTTCCATTTCAATTGGGGTTAAGCGTGAAGGCTTGGTTAAAATTTCTGAAGGTATCGAAATTTTACCAATATCATGCACCAAGCCAATTTCTTCCATTTGTAAACAACGCTTATCATCCCACCCCATTTCTTTGGCAATTGCACTGGCAATTAGGCCGACACGTCGCTCATGACCCGCAGTATATGGGTCTCGCATTTCTACCATAGTCGATACCGCTTGCAAGGTGCCGTACATGGTGTCTTCGAGTTGTTTCACATATTTAGCAATTTGCTCTTCGGCTTCTTTTTGTTCGGTAATGTCTTGTGCCATGACAATTGTGGCAGGCAAGCCATCATCCCAAATAATCATACGTGCATGTAGTGCAAAGGCGCGGATTTGCCCATTTTTATGGCACATGGCAACAGTGCAAGACACGTTTGAACGTCCACCCGCTTGTACCTGTTCCTCTGCATGCCGAATCACCTCAAGATTTTCTGGTGTTTGATCTATAAAATCAAATACATATTGACCAATCAACTCATCAACCGACCAACCCAACATTTCAGAATAGCTTGGGTTCACATATAAATAGTAGTTGTCGCGCTGCACATACATCCCCACCACGGTTTTTTCAACCATGCCACGGAAACGCTGTTCACTGTCAATTAATGCCTGCTCAGTTTGGCGGATGGTGGTTAAATCTGTCCAAGCCACAATGGCGTCTTGTCCAACAATTGCCAATGTACGATGTGCAATACGCAAACTTCCATCTTTAGCAATTAAGCTAATTTCAGGGAATTGAATCTGTTTACCCTGTTTCGCTGCCAGAATCGCATCATGCCAATTGTGTTGCATAAACTGTTGCAACTTTTCATCGGGTGCAACTTTTTTCACCCAATGCTCACGGGTGACTAGCTCATCGCCTTTATATCCAAGCCAGTTTTCATAAGCTAAATTGACCGCCACAATGCGTTCATTTGCCAAGGAAATAATTTGCATTGGCACAGGTGATTGAAAAAACACTTCTTCAAAGCGTTGTTCCATTTGCTTAGAACGACTTTCGGCAAGCTGTCGCTGTTGTTCTGCAGAAAAACGCGCTAAAGCCGATGAGATATCTTTAGACAGATTTTGTAATAACTGAATTTGCTCATGGTCAAACTCATCACTACTTGTGGTATAGAGTCCAATTAAGCCCCAGAAATATCCTTGAAACATCAACGGCGTTAGTGCTGCTTGGCAGATTTTTTCTTGTTTTAAATAGCGACGCCACGCTTGGTATTCCTGCGATGCATTTTCATACTGATCATCATTTAAAACATAGGTATACACATCAATATCGGCACTGCTGTTTTTCACTTTTTGCAGTGGATATGGCGCTTCTTGGTTCAATGCCTGCTGCAGCGTCATCAGGATGTGTGCATCAATATTGTGATGAAATTCTATAGACAGCATTTGATCTGCATGGCTATCTAGCTTCATGGCAATAAAGATTTTGTCAAAGCTACCTAAACGCAATAACACATGCTGTAGTTCTTTTAACAAACCATGTTGGTTTTTGCTATGTGCAATGACACGGTTTGTTTCACTAGATAATTGATATAAATAGGTCAAGCGCTCCACACGTGCTTGGGACTTTAAGCGACTATAGACCTCTGTAATTTGACTGCAAATATGATCAATTAAATTTTGTTCTTCTGGCGTAAATTCGGGCATCAGCTCAGGCTGCTCATACCAAATTCTGAGCATACCAAAGCTTTGTTGTTGATGCTGAAATACAGATTGCAACTCAGACTGATTTTCAGTCGTACGGGCGTCGCCTAAATTGCCCCATTCACTTTCAATATTAATGCGCAGCTGTTCAGGGTGTGAAAAGCCTGAAGGAATAATCTTTAACGCTTTACCAAGCAAATCTGCCATGTCGGCTTTATGCTCATTACACAACTGATTAATCTGATTTAAGCAACGTACTTCTTTTACCCGATCACGTAAATCTCGGAGTAATCGCTCACGTTGTGTTACATCACGAACCACCATCACCCACACGGTTTTTTGACCTAAACGCTCGGTAAAAGGTGCGACATGACATTCAATGGTTTTCTGATCGGGCAAAGCCAGTTGTACCAAAAACTCATGTGGTTTTTGATTTAAACGTGAACATACAGGGCAGTTTTCAGCAAGCACGCGCGGATCATGCAATAATTCATGTACAGAACAACCCACTAAGCGTGCTGCAGACCTACCATGCACACGTGTAGCTGCTAAATTTGCCTGCTGAATTGTTTGATTGGCTTTTACAATATAGGTTGGGTCTGGAATGGTGTCATAAGTGCTTGCTGCTTTTGACAACATGCTAAACGGCTCTTTCAGGGTCGATTCCACTAAGGCAATATAAATAAACCAGTACGAATAAACCTTGAGTACATGCCCCCATAAATTGGCATCTGAATAAATCGATACATATTGAGTAAAGGTAAATTCCGAAGCCATCATGGTGAGCATGGACAAGCTAATACCAAAGGTCAGTTTTGGATTTAAGTATTTACGGCGTTGCCATAAATAAACCAGAGCGACTGCCAAAACCGCAATAATCAGATATTCACTATAAATTTTAAAGGATGTGAGCCCCTGCCCATCCACAAAGGCGGCTGGGAAATACCCTTGCATAATGGCAACCACCAGTGAAATGCTCACCACCCCAAAAAATACATTCAGCTGCAATGGCTTAATGGCACGGGTGAGCATAAACGGCGCGGCTAACATAGCAAAAGCTTGCAACAATCGTGCTGCTATCCAAAGCTGAGTGGCAGGGTTTGCACTTTCAATCGGCAGCAGTTGCATGCCTTGAAAAAGTAACGTGTGGAATAAGTCAATCAGTCCACACCAACCAATTGCGATGGCAATAAACACCACAAAATAGTTTCGAGTAAAATGCCGAGAAATGAGGGTCACAATCAAGGTTGTAACCGCAATCACAATTGAAATTAATTCAGCTAGTGTATGGGTGAATAAAAAACCAAGCGAACGATTGCTACCTACACCAAATCAGCACTGCAAAATAGGTGGGCGTCAAGATCATCATATAAGGAGAAATAAACGACTTTAAGTCGAATACATCTGGTGATAACTGGTCACGAGATGATTTAGCCATAATATTTCCCCTATGAGATAACCTCATGGTATTGAATAAAATCGCACATCCATACCCTAAAGTATTTTAAAGCACGACTTACACCTACAGCCCCAATACATCAGGGACTACCGCTTTGTAAAATTAAATCCCACCCCTACATTTTGCCAAATTTATGCAACTTTTCAATAATTTAATTCTGAATTTGCATCATATCAAACAGACACTAATTTCAAATCACCGGCTATTTATGCAGCTTGTTTTCACTCAAACTTAAGTTTCACTTAATAATGTAGAATAATTTCACTGGAGTGTGTATCTATCAATACTGATCTAGCAAAGGCTTGCTTTATGCTTCAGCCTTCACCACCAATACTGGCAATTGCGTAGAACCCAATACATGCGCAGCCACACTACCCAATAACATTTTTTGCATTCCTGTACGGCCATGCGACCCCATAACAATACAATCGGCTTCCAGTTCTGTAGCGAGCGACACAATACTCTGTCCAATAGATAAACTTTTAATCACTCGGGTTTGCGCATCTACACCAACACTTGCAGCAATATCACTGGCTTGTTGCAAAGCTTTTTCTGCATTGGCATAAACTTGTACAAAATATTCTTTCATTGGCGCAGAAACATAGTAATAGGCAAAATCTAAATCTTTATACGGGTCTTCTGCCACGAGGCTAATCAGGGTCAATTCACCATTACAGGCTTTGGCAATTTCAGCAGCATGCTGTACCGCTGCTAAAGAAATTTTGGAACCATCTACAGGTACTAAAATATTCTGAAATGACATTTGAATTTCCCCTTTAAATTTATCAATTTATGTTCAGTACAATGACGTTCATCTTACAGTCTATTGATCAATTTACAAGGAGCCTGTTGCTTTACAAACTGTGCTCGCCTGCGATGTTCTCACCAATACAAAAATATGGATACCGCACAGATTGCCTGAAATTACAATCAAATTTCGCAGCGAGACTGCCCCTGATTTGACGATTTATTACGATAAATTTTATAGAATGATTTATGCTATAAATCACATATCCATTGATGAAAATTAAATAACAAGAGAGTTTTCTATGCCGCATTCTTACCACCGCGAAAAACATTATATTGAACGCTCTGGATGGTTACGCGCTGCAGTATTGGGTGCAAATGATGGGATTATTTCAGTCACCAGCTTAGTGGTCGGCATGGCAGCCAGTGGTGCCTCTTCACAAACTTTATTGGTCACTTGTATTGCAGGTTTAATTTCAGGTGCAGCCTCTATGGCCGCAGGGGAATATATTTCGGTCAAATCGCAACAAGACATTGAACAAAATGACCTTGCCATGGAAGCACGTGAGTTAGAATTGCATCCTGAACACGAACTAAAAGAGCTTAAGAATATTTATATGTTGCGTGGTTTAGATGAAAAACTTGCCGAACAAGTAGCGCAACAATTAACTGCACATAATGCTTTAGATGCGCATGCACGTGATGAAATTGGAATTTTAGAACATACCTCTGCCCAACCTTTTATGGCGGCATTTTCATCGGCCTTGGCATTTACTGTAGGTTCACTGTTTCCATTAGTCTCCATTCTACTGTTGCCAGAACAACAACTCGCTAAAGGCGTTATGTTGGTAGGTGTAATCAGTTTAGGCATCATGGGAGCTTTGGCGAGCTATGTAGGTGGTGCAAGCATGTGGAAAGGTGCTTTGCGCGTCATGGTGTGGGGTATTGTGGCCATGTTGTTCAGTTCATGGATTGGCTCAATGTTCCATGTCGCTGTTGCCTAGTTTTAAATTCAGTTAAAGCAGCCCTTAATCTAACCATAGAAAGGGCTGCTTGATCTCTAAACAAGTTAAATTCATTCTTAAAATGCTTATTTTTCTCTAAACCGACTGCATTGCTACACAATAGCCCTACGTGCTTTACACAATTTTTAAAATCATTTTAAGCCAAGCTTAAGTTTGCAATTCTAGGCTAAAGCATCTCACAACATCTTCGATTGCATGACGATGACTCAACAGCCACAACCCCACCACACACCTTCTATTTTTTCGAGATTTAGATGGGGCGCTCCATCTATTTCATTGTTGAAGTTCAATTTACTGCTAGCTGTGTGGCTGGGTGTGGTCTTAAACTATGGATTTTATGAAAAAATTCATCAATTTACCCCGTATCAGGGTGTCAAAGCCACTGGCTTATTAATCGCAACAGTGCTTGTGATTGTGGCGGCGTATCATCTGTTATTGCAGTGGCTGAACTGGCGCTGGAATGCCAAAATAATGGCCAGTATCTTCATTGTGGTGGGCGGTTTTAGTGCCTATTTTGTGAATAGTTTAGGTGTTGTCATCACGCCTGACCAAATTCAGAATATGCTGCAAACCGATGTACGTGAAGTGCGTGATTTGTGGTCTATACGCTTGATCATTTGGAGCACCCTATTGGTGATTGCTCCCCTAAGCCCCAAATAATCCAGCCCGTCCAAAGCGTATGGCTTAAAAAATGCGCCCCGCGCATCATTTGTGCCCAGCCCATGGCAAAACCTAAAATCAAAGCGGCAAGTAGAAAAAAATATGCCCGCTTAGGCCGTGTAGTGCGATAAATAAAATATCCGACCAATAATGCAAAACCGCTTGAAGCATGGCCACCTGGGAAACAATACCCTGTGGTAGCACTTAAGTCCCATAAAATTCCCTGCGTTGTAGCCACTGCCATATCCCATGGGCAGGCATGCGCCGATTGTGATTTTAAAATAGCAATTGTGCTTGTTGCGAGCATCACCATAATAAAGAAATACCCAAATTCCCTGCGTGGATGGAATTAAAATTAGATTGAGCAACACAATTTGCCGAAAGGCAGCTTCTTGGGTAAACGCCGTTTTTAATCCAGCCCATGAATAACGAGCGGCATTGAGAATTCGTTGCACACCAATTGTGCCTTTATAGGGAGAACGAGGAAGCATCATTCCGTCACATTCTAAATGAAGGTGACTCATGCTAGAGGATTCATCTTAAAACTGGCTTAATTGCAGTGGGGTTAATTTATTAAAAATAATTCTTGTTCCATCGTGGGATATTGAAAAAAACTAGGATCTATAACTTTTTAATATCTAAAAATCATTGTTTTAGAAAAAATCTCACCTTTTTCAATATCAGAATATTTTAAGTTTTGGATCACCCTACCGCTAAAACTCACGGTTGCACCAACTGCTCAGCTTCCACTTTTTTCATATCAAATTCAGGACTTTCCTTCGCCTGAATAATTTGTACTGGAATAAAACGCACCTGTACCATACTTGGTTTGCCTCTTGGGTCTTGTTTTAATTTCTGATTCAAATCTGAAATTTGCTGTGCTTGAGGAGCAAGATCACCACGTAAAACTACCCGAACCAAAGTCATGTCACTACGACGGTCAAACTGTACCGTATCAATTAAATTATTATGCTGATTCAATTGTTCAGCAATGGTCGTTTCTATATGGTTTTCATAAAGTTGCTTATTGAGCATAAAAAGAAAATTAAATGTTAAATAAACTCCTAAACCCAATAAAAAAATTAAACTCATTGCGTTTCTTTTTATGAATTCGAGTACATTACTCTGCACTTCTTCATCTGAACCACGTCTAAAACCAGCCATCCACAATACAAGTGAAGAACTAATTTGTATGGCAACAATATTGGTCATAGCCAATAATACCGCATTGGCTGCATGTTTCCATTCCAAATGGGCCAATAAAATACCACTCGCCACCAAAGGTGGAACCAAAGCTGTTGCGACCGCAACCCCAACCACAGCCACCGACAGACGTGGAGAAACTGCTGCAAATGCACCCGCTGCACCACCAGCAAGTGCAATCATCAAATCCATAATGGTAGGTTGAGTGCGAGATAAAATTTCATGGGTAATTGGAAGGTTAATATTGATTAAACCCAACACCACACCAATCACAACAATCATAACCACGCCAAGCACCAAGGTTTTGAATGCTGTTTTAAACAACAACCAGCGGTTATCAATAAAAGCTAGCGCAATCCCCGATATTGGCCCAAGCATCATCGCTACTAACATTGCACCAATGACCACTGCAGCTGAATTTGACAATAAGCCATAACCTGCAATAACAGCAGCCAAAGCATTCATAATAAAAAAGGTTTTACTTGGCAGCGCATCGGCCTGAATATTCAGACGCACCTGTTTATGATCAATTTTCTTGGAGTTTTCTCTGGCCGCTTGTTTATATTTGAGTTTTTCCTTGAGCAACTCGTATTTTTCTTGTTCAGGGCCATCATCTACCACAATGGTTGCTTCTTGATCTTTATCCATCTTCTGCCTCGGTTAGGCTAAGCAGGTATAACCTTAAGATTCCAGCTCAGCCGTAGAACGTGTGCAGTTACGCCCACTGTGTTTTGCTTCATACAACTTATTGTCAGCTATCTCCAAAACTTCAGAGACATCTAGTGCGTCTTTAGGCCAGAAAGAAATGCCTATAGAGATCGTGATTTGCCCCATGTCATGAATAGTGCTTTCCTGCATGGTTTTGCGCAGACGCTCTGCGGCTTTATACGCCACACTTGGCTCGCCTGTGGTCATTAACACAACAAACTCTTCACCACCACTACGGCAACAAATATCATGCTCTCTGAAATTATCTTGCATAAATCGTGCAAGTGTCTGCAACACTAAATCACCTTTAGCATGCCCATATTGATCATTGACCCTTTTAAAGAAATCAATATCTATGGCTAAGGCTGCAAATTCAGTCCGCGTATCAATTAATTCATTTAAAAAAAGTTGCATACCACGACGATTATACAAACCTGTCAGTGGGTCTGTATTTACATGTTGCTTTAATTCTGAAATTCGGTGACTAAACGTTTCAGAACTGAGCAACAGTGACGTTCTAAACTTTAAAACCTCAAAATACCAAGGATCGACCTCTTTAATTTTATATTGAATATCTGGCTGATTCAGCATACTTGCCATTCTAGCCAAACGATTCAGTGGTGAAGCAATAAAATTAGAAATCCACCAAATCAAGATAAAAATAAATAAGTAGAAAATAAAAATACCCAAAGATACTTCTAAAATTAAAGTATTCGCTTTAGCAAACAATTCATCTGTAGGCTGTTGAGATATTACTGTCCAGTTCACACTTGGGATATGTGCAAAACCTGCTAAGTTATCAACACCTCGACTATCCACCAATCTTATAGAACCACTTTTATTTTTTCTTATATAGCCCAAACCAGTATTATTGACAATTTTATCACCAATACGTTTTTCATCTGGGTGGAAAATAATTCGATCATGTTGATCAACAACATACATATAGCTATTTTTATAATCATACTGATTAGACAGCAGTGGCTTTGTTGCACAAAGATTTGAAATGCAAAGCGCCCCTAATTGAGCAAAATTTAAGGCGTAACTTGGGTAAGTGGTCGACCTAATTGGCGACGATATTCAGGTCCATGTTTCTTGCGTTTCCATTCGCCCTCACCTAGAAACTTCATGCCTGTAGAGTCCATGAGTAGATGCAGCCCATCGCTACTTTTTTGGTAGCTGATTACAATATCAATATGCTTTTGTCTTCTACAAAGCGTGGTGTAATCTGGAGCGGTCCAATTTAATCCGCAAAGTTTAATCAGACTTTGCACAAAGCCAGTGACCATACGTAAAGATAGACGGAATAAGGATTTAATCATTAAGCAGCATTGGATAGCTGCGTCGGAGTAGGTTTGATTTCGCCCTTGTTTGCCTTTTGATGGAGCATACCATTGCGTAGCAGGATCAAACCAAATGGCAATATTTCCGCGACTCATGAGTGCTCGGTTATATGCGGGCCAATTGGTTGTGCGGTAGATTTTGTGTGTAGGCTTCTTCATTTGAAAATTATATCGCTGAAAAAGCCTTTACAGATAGGTTTGTGCAACAAAGCCATGGAAAAATGCAAATGCATCATTGCAGCCAAAATCGTGGTCAAAAATTTAATGTGATCGCTTTATAATTTAACTACAATATTCTTAGATGATGACCCATTAAATATTTATAGGTCATCATCTGAAATTACACTTTCATTATGGCTGCTGACTAAATAAATTATAAATCACTTTTCTGAGCCATTGATGACTGGTTTGATGGTGGCATGAAGTATGCCAATACTGTCTTACTGGATAAGTTGGAAAACTTAAAGGTGCATTTACAACTTTTAAATTGCCACGGGCTAATAGTACCTCACTTAAATAATAAGGTACGGTCGCAATCATATCGGTTTCTTGCACAATTAAACCTACACCCAAATAACTTGGGATACTCATTAAAATATTTCGCTTTAACCCTAAATTACTTAATTCATTTTCAATATGATAATGCCCGATACTGGTATCCACATCGACATGCGATTCACGGATATACGCATTCACATCTAAACTATTTTCACAAATTCTTGGATGATCCTTACGACACAACACAATATAATATTGCAAGAATAACTGTTGCTGATAAAAACCTTGTTCTAACTCAGGTAAAAAACCAATGGCAAAATCAATTTCACCATTTGCCATTTGATAACTGGTTTCACGGGTAATTGGACGAATTTTGATTCTGACCGTGGGTGCATGTTCTTTTAAATATCGACTCAGTTTAGGCAACAATACTAAATGTGAAACATCTGTCATCGCTAAAGTAAATAATTGATCTGAATGTGTCGGATCAAAATCTACCTTAAAATTATTGACCGTTTCTATTTTATTAATAATTTCACTAATTGGAGAAAAAATCTGTTTTGCCAATTCTGTAGGCAGCATTTCATTGCCCACCCTCAAAAATAAGGGATCATTAAAATGCTGACGAATTTTATTTAAGCAGTTACTTACCGCAGGTTGGCTCATACCTAGAGCATCTGCTGCAGCTGATACATTTTTTAATTTATATACATAATAAAAAATCTGTAGCAGTTTGCTGTCTAACTTAAACATATTAATCTTTCCTTAGAATCGATTTTCACTGCTCAGTTTTCATCCTCAATTAGCGCCAAGATTTTAATTTAGAGCTATGTCCAATACCCACATTAAAACTATTGGTTGGATCTAACTTTTGATAATGCTGCTTTAATGCAGGTTTCGCCACATATAAATGTCCAACATTATGTTCAGCAGGATACTCTGCGCCACGAGCATCAAGCAATGACCACATTTGATGTTCCATGGCCAACGGGTCTACCCCTTTTTGAATGATATAGTCCTGATGAAAGACATGACACAAAAAATGTCCGTAATACAACTTATGTATAATCGCCCGCTCCAATTCTTCGGGTAAATTTTCAACCCATTGCGAATCATTACGTCTTAGAGCAATGTCTAAGGCAACAATGTCTTCAACTTCATCTCGATGCGTATCGCGGTAACGAATTGCTGCACCCGCCACAGCAAAACGATGCAAAAAGGCTTTACGTCCTTCATCCTCATTACACAGAAAGAAACTGCCTGAACTGCGTGTAATAAAGTAATCCAGTAAAAATTGCTGTACTGCTGCAACATCTTGCTGCTCAATACGTAAAATTAAATGATGCTCGTACAAATCACGAAATTGATTCATCCGTTCAGGTAAATGATTAGGCAACAGCTTCGTGAACATTTGCAAAACTTTATCGGACAGCCCGCGCATGCCCCAACGGCTCAGCACACCATCGACTTTATCTTTCATGGCAAAAGCGGCAGGTACTTTACTGGTGCCAAATTTCTCAATAAACAAGAAACTGTCTTTGCCATATTCTGCGCCAATGTCATAGGCAACACGGTGGATATACTCGCCTGCAATTGGAACACGGGGTAAATCACGCAATAAAAAACGGCGGATGGCGGTTAAATCATCCTGTTGATTGGTGCCAATATAAAACACCTGACTCGGGATTTTTTCAAAAGTATCCAAGCGCACGGCAAATACACAAACTTTTCCTGCAGAACCCGATGCTTCAAATAAACGGCTTGGATCGGCATTAAAACGTGCAGGGGTATCAGCATCAACTTGTGCAACATCATGCACATAACGCTGATCTGAAGCACAGCAGTGTTCTGAGTATTCAATATCTTCTGCGGTATATTGTTGCTGTTCCAATCGGGTCAGAATTTCTTCTGGATTAGTACCTAAATTTACCCCTAAATGATTGATCAACACCAACTCGCCAGCAGCATTAACTTGAGCGTATAAGGCCAATTCGGTATAGGCAGGACCTCGTCTAACCAAAGCACCACCTGAATTGTTGCATACTCCACCCAAAACTGAAGCGCCAATACAAGATGAACCAATCACTGAATGTGGCTCACGTTGGTGTGGTGCCAATTGCTGCTCCAATGCATCCAACGTAGCTCCAGGTAAACAAATCACTTGCTTAGCATCATTAATCAGCTGAATGCCTTTTAAACGCTGAGTATTTATCAGAATAACAGGACGGTCATAATCATCACCAAAAGGGGTCGAACCACCAGTCAGTCCTGTATTGGCGGCCTGCATAATAATGATACAGTCTGCCGCCACTGCCACTTGCAACACTTGCCACTGCTGCAATAAAGAACCTGGCGTGACCACCGCAAAAACCTGCCCCTCACCAAAACGTCGCCCTTGACGATATAAACGAGTATCCGATTCATGGGTCAATACATGCGCTTTTCCCACAATATCAACCAAATTTTTGAGTGTCGCTGCAGCATCAAATTGTGCTGTTGATGAATTTGTCTGTGGCATGGTGTGCACGTCCTGAATTCCAATGGTGAAGAAAATACAATTGAGCAATCAAGCCAAACTTTTAAAGTTATGGATTCATCGCCCATGTTTGCAAATTAGTCTTTCAGCTCACGCTCAAGTCGCACCAGACAATCTGAAGTAATGGCCTGAATATTCTTGGCACCTGTTAAGGTCATTGCCACCCGCATTTCTTTATCCATCAGTTCAAGTAAATTACTCACTCCTGCACCGCCTGCTGCACCCAATGCATAAATAAAGGCTCGACCGAGCATACAAGTATCGGCACCCATGGCCAGCATACGTACTACATCTAAACCGTTACGAATGCCTGAATCTACCAGAATTTTTAAATCGCCTTTGACAGCATCGGCAATGGGTGGCAAGGCACGTGCAGTAGATAACACACCATCTAACTGACGCCCACCGTGATTCGATACCACAATACCATCGGCACCAAAGCGGACTGCATCTTTGGCATCTTCAGGGTCTAAAATGCCTTTAATCACCATCGGGCCATCCCAAAATTCACGAATCCACTCTAGGTCTTTCCATGAAATGGATGGATCAAAGTTATTGCCCAACCAACCAATATAATCTTCCAGTCCAGTCGGCTTGCCCAAGTATTTGGAGATATTGCCCAAATCATGTGGGCGGCCGAGTAAACCCACATCCCACGCCCAGTTTGGATGCATCACTGCTTGCATATAACGGCGCATGGCCGCATTTGGCCCACTCATGCCTGAATGTGCATCACGATAACGTGCACCAGGCACAGGCATATCTACTGTAAAAACCAATGTTGAACAGCCAGCTGCTTTGGCACGTTCCAAAGCATTGCGCATAAAGCCACGGTCACGTAACACATAGAGCTGAAACCACATTGGGCGAGAAATGGCAGGTACCACTTCTTCAATTGGACACACCGACACGGTAGATAATGTAAACGGAATACCCTTTTTGTCTGCTGCTACCGCAGCCTGTACTTCACCACGGCGCGCATACATACCTGTTAAACCGACTGGCGCCAAAGCCACAGGCATCGACAAAGTTTCATTAAATAACGTGGTTTCTAAACTTAAAGCCGACATGTCATTTAATACACGTTGGCGCAAGGCAATTTGTGAAAGGTCTTCTACATTTCTTTTTAGCGTTTGTTCCGCATACGCACCTCCATCTATATAGTGAAATAAAAATGGCGGTAAACGGCGTTTAGCTGCTTCGCGGTAATCATTCGCAGAAGAAATAATCATGGCGCTATCCTGTTTAATCGACTCGCACGCTGACGACGCGCATCTTCCTCGTCTATCATGCGTACTTGTTGAACTACAAATTCAATATGTCCACACACTGCCGCACGGGCAGCTTCTGGATCCTGACGTTCAATTGCATCCATCACTTGAAAATGCTGATCATGCAACTGATCGAAACGGTGGGCTTCGGTATAAACTTTACGTCGACCCAAAACCACGTTGTATTGCAACAAATCAAATAAGCCGCGCATCATTTGAATAAGCACCAAATTGTGCGATGCCTCGGCAATTGCCAAATGAAACTTGGCATCGGCAATTGCCGCCTGATCATCATCACCCAAAATTTGAAAATGGGCGATTTGCTCATAACAAGCACGGATTTTTTTCAAATCCTCAGCGGTTGCCCGCTGTGCGGCATACCATGCCGTACCACCTTCAAGCACCATTCGTGCTTCCTGCACATCAAAACGATAAGCAGGATCTTCATCAATCAGGTTACTTAAAGGCTGCACAATTTGATATTGCGACCAATTGGTTGGCAGCTGTTGCAAAAAAGTACCCGCTCCAACTTTGCTGACCAGCATGCCCTGACTGGTCAATTGCTGAATAGCCTCACGCAAAGAGGAACGGGAAACCCCGAGTTGTTCACACAACTTTCTTTCGGCAGGCAATCGGTCTCCGACTTGCATCTGATTTTTTTCAACCAGTGTGCGCAGGTCTTGAACAACTTTGTCGGAAACTTTCATGCGGCTATCCTCTTGTGCATGTGGTTATGGAATCATCCATGGGAACACATAAGCTTGTAGAGTGATAATAATACCGATCATTACGGTAAACGTGATACTGTGTTTCACGGTAAAGCGGAATAAATCCGATTCTTTTCCGACTAAACCCACTGCCGCACAGGCAATTGCAATCGATTGTGGTGAAATCATTTTGCCTGTTACTCCACCACTGGTATTGGCAGCAACCAACAGAACTTCTGGCACACCAATTTGCTGTGCAGTTGTGGCTTGCAAGGCAGCAAATAAGGCATTGGCTGATGTATCTGAACCTGTCAAGAACACTCCAATCCAACCTAAAAATGGCGAGAAGAATGTAAAAGCATTGCCTGTGTGTGACAAAGCCAGTGCCAAAGTCGCAGACATGCCTGAATAATTGGCAATAAAAGCAAAAGCCAACACCATTCCAATCGAATAAATTGGTGTTTTTAGCTCGTTGATGGTTTCTGCAAAAGTTTCAACAGCTTCGCGCGGTTTCATTTTTAAGTAAATGATGGTGATGACAGCCGCAATCATAATTGCAGTCCCTGTTGCACTCAGCCAATCGAACTTAAAGATCGCATCGTAGTCTTTGACATCTGCCACTACAGGCGGCATTTTTTGCACCAATTGATGTAAAAATGGCACCTTGATGGAAATTACCCAGTCGTGCATTGCCCCATCTTTGGCAAATAAATCTTTAAACGGTTTGATGCTCCAAATGGTGACCATCACCGTTAACACTGCAAAGGGTGACCATGCTTTAACAATCTGCCCTATGCTGTATTTTTGCTGTTGTTCTGCAACCAAGTTGGCATCTACTTTTGTGTCTGCATCGCTAAAACGGAAAATGTGTTTTGGCTGCCAGAATTTAAATAAGACCGTTAAACTAATCAAAGAGGCAATTGCAGCTGTAATGTCTGGTAACTCAGGTCCAACAAAGTTAGAGGTCAAGTATTGTGCAATCGCAAAAGCACCACCACCCACCAACACTGCAGGCCAAGTTTCTTTCACACCGCGCCAGCCATCCATAATTGCCATAATCCAGAACAGCACAATAGGCACCATAAATGGCAACTGACGTCCAACCATCTGGCTAATTTCCATGGTTTCTACACCTGAAACCTGACCTGCCACAATAATTGGAATACCCATTGCACCAAACGCAACTGGTGCGGTATTCACAATCAAGCATAAACCCGCAGCGTATAAGGGTTTAAAACCTAAACCCACCAATAACGCTGCAGTAATTGCCACTGGCGCCCCAAAGCCCGCTGCACCTTCTAAAAATGTCCCAAACGCAAAGCCGACTAATAGCATCTGGAGACGCTGATCTTCTGTAATCGAAAGAATAGATGAGCGAATAATGTTAAATTGCCCTGTTTTTACAGAGATTTTATATAAGAATAATGCGCCAATAATAATCCATGCGATTGGCCACAAACCGTAGAAAAATCCATAGATCAATGAAGCAAAAGCCATTGGTGCTGGCATGCCATAGGCAAATAAAGACACTAATAACGCCAAAATCACCGTAATTGTTCCCGCAACACTTCCCTTTAAGCGAAATACAGCCAGTGCCAAAAAGAAAAAAATAATCGGGATTGATGCAATTAGACTCGAAATCCAAATATTTGCCATTGGATCATAGATCTGTTGCCAATGTTGAAGCATTGTCATCTCCTTGAAATGCTCACTCAAACGTAAACATAGGTCTAAGCATAGAGGTAAAGTTCTAATTTTGGTCTGACCAATATTGAGATAAAAAACACCAAAACACTCAATATCGCTCACAAATAATAATTTTATTCATTCAAATGTCAACATTGGTCTGATTTATTATTTTAATGGTCATACCAATTATTATGATAAATATGGATATCCCTGCACGCAAAAATCGCTAGCAGAAAAATTTAAACTTTGTTTTTTCTTAAATTTTTAGCGGGCTGGTCATGTGGCTTGAAGTGACTACGACTTTAGTCGAATAACTCATGTATTTAAGCGCTTATTAAAAGACTGGATGAATGAAACTCACTCTAGACATGAGTTAATCTTGAGCAATATACAGCCTAAAAGAAGGCTCGGATGAGTATGCTACAGACTCAATGAATATATAAAAGAGAACGGATATTCATGCTTAATCAAAAGCATAAATGAAAAAAATAACGCCATGCTTGATCTTAATTTCCATTCAAAGAGTAATTAACTATAACTAAAAATATAGACAAATATTTGCATAAGTGCTCATTTTGTCTATGTCGATTCAGTAGT
>NZ_JAAZQX010000039.1 GCF_012371325.1 Acinetobacter sp. A2
TTCGGGGGTATAGTTTGGTTTTTTCATCGGAATAGTCTCTCAGAATATTGAGTCTCCGACAAACCCGGTACGGTTCAAAACTTAAACACTTTCCCACTAATACGAATAATTATCTTTCAATCTTTGCGCTATTTCTTTATATTTATGAAGTTTTACCTAACTATATAAATATTGAGGGATTTTTGTGAAACATTTTTTTCTTATACTAACTTTTGGGTTGTTAATCACTACACTTTCAGGATGTGCAACATCTCGTGGACTTATCCAAGTTCCAACCTCTAATCAAGTTTCTACACAAGAGGCCAGTAATTCTAAAAAAGTGATTATTGCACTTGTTGAAGATGAAAGGTCTTTTCAAGATAAACCACCAACTGCTGATATCCCATCTTTAAAAGGTGGTTTAGCAAAGGCTACGGCTGAAGAAAAAGCAAAAGCTGTAGCTCGAAAGCGTAACGGTTATGGAAAAGCTTTAGGTGATATTCTTTTAGAGAAAGAAACGGTTTCTGAATTATTAAAGAAACGTACAACTCTAGCACTTAAGAAATCAGGCTATGAAGTTCTTGAAGATAATGCTGCCAATCGGGCGAATGCAGACCTAGTTTTGAATATTAAAATTAATAAATTCTGGTCTTGGTTCCAGCCAGGATTTGCATCTATTAAAATCCATTCTGAAATTGATACCGATATCTTCAATACGAAGAAATCGCCAGCTGAACCTATTCACGTTTACAGCAAAGTTGTTAGATCAGCACAGGTAGCCAATGGTACAAAATGGATTGAAAATATTGATAATGTTTTGAATGACTATGAAGCTAAATTAATTTTATCTTTGCCTAAAGTTACCCCCTAATAAATCATTTTAGATCCAAATTATAGACTCTTAGAATAAAGCTCTTTTAGAAGAGCTTTATCATTTTATCTATCTGTTAGATTTCCCAGTCTACATTCAACTTCACATAGGCTTTGTTGCACAAACCTATCTGTAAAGGCTTTTTCAGCAATATAATTTTCAAATGAAGAAGCTTACATACAAAATCTACCGCACAACCAATTGGTCAGCATATAACCAAGCACTCTTTAATCGTGGGAATATTGACATTTGGTTCGATCCAAAAACACAATGGCATGCAGAACCGCAAGGCAAATAAGGTCTAAGTAAAACTTACTCCGACATAGCGATTCAATGTATTTGATGATCAAATCTCTATTTAGACTCACTTTACACAGGGTTACTGGCTTTGTTCAAAACTTAATTAAACTTTGCGGATTGGATTGGACAGCACCAGATTACAGTATGCTTTGTAGAAGACAAAAGCATATTGATATTGCAATTAGTTATCAGAAAAACAGTGATGGGCTTCATCTACTCGTAGACTCTACAGGCATGAAGTTTGTGAATGTACAATGAGGTCCTTAGCTGGTTTTTGATTGTGAATAGCCATATTCGATGCATCACAAACAAGCTTGGCTGTCATACGCTCATTTAAGCTGTAGCCAACCACTTGTTTCGTGTAAACGTCTTTTACAACTATTAAGTACAACAAGCCTTCAGTCGTCCATATATACGTAATATCACTCAATCACGCTTGGTTTGGTTTAATCATTGAGAATTGTTGCTCAAGCAAATTTGGATAGATCGCTCAGTTATGGTCACTGTTCGTGGTTCTTTTGAAACGTTTGTGGTACTTACAATGCAGCTGATTTAACTTTTTTATCTGACATACTGCATATGTACTAATTTTTACGACCTGAGCCTGTAAATGCTTGGTTAAGCGAATATAGTCATAGCTCTGTTTCGTTTATTTGTGCGCTATTTTGACCAAATTTGTTTGTTGATTTCGCTGAACTAATCGTTTATTCACACCTCGTTTTAGCCAATTATAAAAGTGTGAAACTAATACATGAAGTAATCGTGCCATCAAAATAATCGGCAATCAGTGTTTTTGCGATTTCATATAGGCGTACCTTACTGACGTACTTTGGCAAAGTACGCTGCTGCCTTTTTTAGAAATTTACGTTCCATGTCAGCGGATTTAAGCTGTTTGTTTAAGTTGCTTATTTTCTTCGAGCAAAGCGTTTAGGTCAGGTGAATACTGTTTAGTACCAGCTAAAGTCCCTGCCTTTGCCTTATTGTTCCAATGCGAAAGGGTCTGCATGGAAATGCCGAGTTCTCTAACTGTTTCGGATACATTGCCTTGATTGGCTTCTAATGCTTTGATGGCTTCAGATTTAAGTTCTACCGTATACGTCTTGTGTTTCTAGCTCATGGTAAACTCCTGATGAGTATGTATAGTTTACCAAGTTAAAACCTCCTGTTTTTTCAGCATACAGCAATTGATAATTGAATGGATTTCACAGTTTTATTTTTGAAAACAACGTAGTTTTGTTAAATTTTGTGAAAAATTTGACACGGTGCTATAATTGCGAACCTGATAATTTGTCAATTTTTTAAACACTGATCACGATGATGCAACTCCACGTATCCCACTTAAATCTAAGTTCGATTGATCAAAAGTTATCAGCTATAGAATACATTCCTGCGATGCAACGCCGACGTTTGTCTCGTCTGGCAAAACTGGCTTTGAATTGTGCCATACAAGCTTTAGATGCCTGCAATGTCGATTATATTGTTTGGGTGTCGCAATATGGTGATGAAGCCAAAACGCTGAATATATTAGAAGATGTCTTGAGAGGGCAAACGCCTTCACCGACTCAATTTTCAACCTCGGTACATAATGCAATTTCAGGCTTATATTCTATTTTATGTCAGGATGCGACACCTGCGACCAGTTTGGCAGGTTCGTGGAATGATGGGTTGATTGAAGCTTATGCATGGTTAAAAACAAGGCCAGAAGCCTGTCAGGTTTTGCTGGTGTATTATGATGAAGCCTTGCCTGAAATGTATATCGAGCATCAGCCATTTTCTGCTTTTGCGATGGCAGCGATGATTTCATTAGCGCCTGCAAATTTGATATTGATGCCAAAGCATACGAATGCAACGCCAGCCTATCAGCAAGCTTTAGCATTTAACACGTTTTGGACTAATCCTGAGCAAACTGAATCTGAAGCGTGGACGAAATGCTGAAATTAAATCGAATCAAGCAAAAAGCCAACTATGCATGGCGGGTTGGGGCGACAGGATTTAGCTTTGCCAGCTTTGGCTTAGGCGGCGTGGCGATTGGTGGTTTGATTGCACCAATCGTCAAGTTGAGTTCACAAGACCCAGAAGTTCGCAAACAGCGCACTCAAAAAGTCATTAAGCACAGTTTCAAAGGTTTTACGGAGATGATGGTAAAACTGGGCATTATGACCTATACGGTTGAAGGTCTAGATAAGCTACAGCACAGCCAACAAGAGCTGGTGATTGCTAACCATCCGACACTGATTGACGTGGTGGTTTTAATTGGTTTAATGGAGGAAGCAAACTGTGTTGTTAAGCAGGCACTGTGGTCAAATCCATTTACCAAAGGTCCTGTGCAAAGTGCGGGATATATTTTAAATGCGGGTTCTGAACAATTTATTCAGGACTGTGTACACAAATTGCAGCAGGATCATGCCGCGTCCTTGTTGATCTTTCCTGAGGGAACAAGAACAGCAAAAGGTGAGCAGTTGAACGTGTTTCAGCGCGGCGCAGCCAATATTGCACTAAGGGCAGGGGTACCGATTCGGCCTGTGCTAATTAGCTGTACGCCCTCGACACTCACCAAAAACGAAAAATGGTATCACATTCCAGAACAGCCTTTTCATATCCATGTAAAAGTCTTGGATGCGATCCAAGTGGAAGACGTATTGGATGACGTAACGGTTAATCCAAAAAATGTACGTCAATTAAATCAACAATTACAATGGTTTTTTAACCAAGAGTTATCCCTAAATGACTAATCTTGCTGATGAATTAAAGCAAATGATTATTGATGTCCTTGCCCTTGAAGACATCAGTATTGAAGACATTGATACAGACGCGCCTTTGTTTGGCGATGGTCTAGGTTTGGACTCGATTGATGCCCTTGAATTAGGCTTGGCATTGAAAAAACGTTATGGCATTCATTTGAATGCAGAGTCTGCAGAAACCAAAGAACATTTTAAATCAATTCAAAGCTTAGTGGCTTTGGTTGAAGCACAGAAAACAGCATAAGAGGTTGCTATGCTTGCACAAGAAACCGTGTTAGAAAAATTACGTGAATGGATGGAAGAGTTGTTTGAAATTGCGCCTGAAGATGTGCAATTAGAGTCAAACCTAGCTTCAGACCTCGATGTTGACAGTATTGATGCCATTGATTTGGTGGTAAAAATTAAAGAGTTGACAGGCAAACAAGTCAACCCTGAAGATTTTAAAAATGTGCGCACCATTCAAGATGTGGTGGTCGTGATTCAGAATATGTCAGTTGCATGAACAACATCTTAAAAGGGGTAGCAGGGATCGGTTTGATCCTCTATCCTTTTTTTGTCGCTTATGCTTTGGCACATGGACAGTATGTCTGGGTCAGTGCGGTATTGATTGTACTGGGCATTTTACGTCTCTTGAGTAAGGGCAATGCCCTGCTGTGGCCATTGACAGGTTTTGCCATTTTATGTGGCGGGCTGAGTTTGATTTTAAAAGATCATGCGTGGCTTAAACTCTATCCTGTCTTTATGAGTCTTGGGGCGCTGTTTATTTTTGCCAGCACCTTGATTCGACCGCCTTCAATGATTGAGCGTTTTGCACGTTTGGCAGAGCCTAATCTGCCAGAAGAAGGAGTCGAATGGACCCGTCAAGTGACCAAAGTTTGGTGTGGTTTTTTTTGCATCAATGCGGTCATTGCCCTGATCACTGTTTTCTTTGCACCGATGAAAATTTGGGTGATGTATAACGGCTTGATCTCTTATGTCTTGATGGGTGGATTATTGCTGGGTGAATTTGTGTTGCGTAAACGCCAGCAACGACTGCATCAGGCACAGAAATAACAGCATTTCCGTCAGGGCAGCTGAAACAGTGGTCTCGAACTATAGCGATTAGAAATACGGTTTTTAAAAACAAATTTTATGTCTTGTCATTTTCAACACCATCTCCATTCATCGCGTCCCTTGTGTATTCATGCGGACTCAAGTTTTGTTTCCTTTCACACTTTTTGGTTGGATGTAGCTTTACAGGCTACGCAAATTCAGCAGTTGGAACAGCCAGTATGGGCGCTTTGGCAAGAAGACAGTTATGAGTTTTTAGTATTGTTGTTTGCAGCCTTACAAGCAGGTAAGCAAGTGCTGTTGCCGCCGCATCGGGTCAGTGACTTAGAAAAAGAATTGGCTGAACAGCAGATTTATTTTTTACAACGTTTGCCATCGACAGCCACGCCAACTTTTGAGCTTCAATTTGATGCTACCTTTCTCAATCAGGCACAGCTGTATTTTTATACTTCGGGCTCAACAGGGCAGCCGAAAAAGATTCCGCGCACCTTGCAACAATTGTTCAATGAAGTCTGTGGCTTAGAAGCCAGTTTTGATTTGCCTGAGCAGGCGATCGCGATTGCTACGGTGAGCCATCAACATATTTATGGTTTGCTGTTTAAGTTGTTGTGGCCTTTAGCCAGTGGACGCAGTTTCTATCAGAAACAATTGGCTTTCCCTGAAGATGTGGTTGATCTTCAAAAGAAAATTGCCCATTTGCAACTGCCCAATTACCTCATTTCAAGTCCTGCATTGTTGAAGCGCTGGACCACAGATGTAGTGTTGCAAGACTGCCATCGGGTCTATTCCTCTGGTGGAAAGTTGGATGCAGGCGTGCGTCCTTTGCTGAACCGTCCCATTACCGAAGTGTTTGGTAGTTCTGAAACAGGCGGGATTGCTCACCGTCAGGCAGATGATGCGCTATGGACTCCCTTTGCCAATGTCGAAATTAACTGCGCCGAGCAACAAGAGTTAGCCGTTAAAACCAATCATGCCTTTAGCATGGATTGGATTTTGACTGGAGATAAAGTGCAGGTCGTGGATGCAAATAATCCCAAAAGTCCATTCCAACTATTGGGGCGTTTGGACCGTATTGTCAAACTCGAAGAAAAGCGGTTAAGTCTCGATGCGATTGAAGTGAAAATCGCTGAGTTGGCAGAAATACAGCAGTGCCATGTTTTAATTCATGAAAAAGAACAGCGTCAGATTTTGGCGGTGGTAGCGGTGCTGACAGTGGATGCAAGGGTGCTGCTTATCGAAAAGGGCAAAGCTGCCTTTACCGCACAGCTGAAAAAACAATTACAACAGAAGCTGGAAAGTATCGCGATTCCGCGGCAGTGGCGGTTCTTAACGCAAATGCCACAAAATGCACAATCGAAGCTGAATAAACAGTATTTAAAATCACTCTTTCTGCCGATGACCTTGCCTGTGGTATTGACACAGCAGTCTCAGGATATGCAGATCAGTTATGCTTTGGAGTTTGTGCCTGAGCTGGAATGCTTTAAAGGGCATTTTCCGAACTTTCCGATTTATCCGGGCGTAGGGCAAATTGGTTTTATCCAGCATTTTGCCAAACAAAATTGGGTGGATTTACTGTGGTGCAATGGTTTTGAGCAATTAAAATTTCAAGGACTGATCCAACCCTATCATACGGTGGAACTGGTGCTCAGCCGTAAAGCGCATAAGGTCAGTTTTGAGCTGAAAAATCATGACAAAATATTGGCATCAGGACGTTTGCTGTTTGCTATCCCTTCAGACGTTTAAGCCGAGAGAAAAAATGAAACACTGCTTTGTGATTCCTGTGTATAACCATCCACATTATTTGGCTGCGTTACTGTCACATTTAAGCGCTTTTGAGTTACCCATCATTATGGTGAATGATGGCAGTGATGCCGATTGTACGGCGGTATTACATCAGCTTACGCAGGACTATCCAAGGGTCGATTTGGTTGAACATACCCACAATCAAGGGAAAGGGCAGGCGGTGATCACGGGGCTCAATCATGCCTTTCAATGCGGTTATAGCCATGCCTTGCAACTCGATGCCGATGGACAACATGACTGGCAGGATGTGCAACGCTTTTTAGACACCTCTATCCAGCACCCCGAAGCCATGATTATTGGTCAGCCGATCTTTGATGCGACTGTTCCCAAAAAACGTCTCTATGGCCGTTATGCAACGCATATTTGGGTGTGGATTAACAGTCTGTCTTTTGAGATTAAAGACAGCATGTGTGGCTTTCGTGTCTATCCTCTAGCGCAGACAGTGAACATTCTAAACACTGCCAAGTTTCAACCGCGGATGGGCTTTGACTCGGAAATTTTAGTGCGTTTGAAATGGGACAATGTGCCGTTTATTAATCTGCCCACGCATGTGATTTATCCTGAAGGTGGTATTTCACATTTTGATGTGTGGCGTGACAATTTGGGCATGGCGCGCGCGCACAGCCGCTTGTTGGGTGGCATGCTGCTGCGGTTCCCCAAACTGATTTATCAGAAAGTCAAAGG
This sequence comes from Acinetobacter sp. A2, assembly GCF_012371325.1. GTDB lineage: Bacteria > Pseudomonadota > Gammaproteobacteria > Pseudomonadales > Moraxellaceae > Acinetobacter. The sequence continues at coordinate 7,429 of NZ_JAAZQX010000039.1, forward strand.
TTAAGGCGGTCAGAGAAATATATGCAGAAATGGAGCGCCGTGAAAGAACGGGGCGGGATGTTACCGCTAATGCTGATGCTGGGTTTCTACCGTTTGGGTGGGCGTTGGCTGTGCCGAGTCATCTTATACTTTGTGATTTTATGGTACTGGCTCTTTTCCAATACTGCGCGTCAGGCTTCACTGTTGTACTTAAAAAAATTGCATCATTTTGCAGGTGCGCAGTCGCCGTTTCAGGCTGAGCCGCAGCTGTGGCACAGCTATACGCATTTGATGCAATTTGGTGAATGTATTTTAGATAAAATTGAGGGCTGGCTCGGGCACATTCCTGAGCAGAACTTAAAGCTGCATGGTCATGCGCACTTTCGTTCGCACTATCAAAAAGGTGTGGTGATAGTGGTGTCACACTTTGGCAATATTGAATTGCTGCGCGCCGTCAAAGCAGAGCATCCGCAGAAAATTAATGTGTTGGTTTATCAAAAACATGCTACCAAGTTCAATGCATTTTTAAAAAAACTGAATGAACATGCCGATGTTAATTTGGTTTCGGTGGATGAGTTGGGAATTGAAACAGCAATGATTTTACAGGATAAGTTGGATCAAGGTGAATGGGTGATTGTGGCAGCAGACCGCGTACCCGTGCAGTCAGATCGTGTACAATCGGTTGCTTTTTTAGGAGAGCAAGCGCTGTGGCCGCAAGGCGCTTGGATCTTGGCTAGCTTATTGAAAGCTCCTGTGTTGGCAGTGTTTTGCTATCGAGTTGATACACATTTTGAAGTGCATATTCATCAAGTGGCGGAGCAGTTGAACTGGCCGCGTAAAGAGCGTTTACAGGCCATGCAACAGACCACAAGACAGTATGTGCAACTGTTGGAACAGCATTGCATACGAGCGCCCTATCAATGGTTTAATTTTTATAATTTTTGGAATAAAGGATAAGTCTTGTGTTAATTGTTGGGGAAACTCCGCTCAGTATTGAAGATGTTTTGGCTGTAGCGCGTAAAGAAAAACAGGTGGTATTGCCTAACTCTGCTGAATGGACAGCATTAATTCAACGCGGTGCAGATTTCCTCGATCAGCTGTTGCAAGACGAAGGCGTCATTTATGGCGTGACCACGGGTTATGGAGACTCGTGCTTGATTGAAATTCCAGCCCACCAAGTGCATGAGCTGCCGCTGCATTTGTCGCGTTTTCATGGCTGCGGCATGGGGCAAAACTTAGACTTAATTACCGCACGTGCTGTCGTGGTGGTCCGTTTATGTTCTTTGGCACGCGGCTATTCGGGTGTCTCGCATGCCTTGTTGCAGCGGTTGGTCTGGATGCTGAATGAAGATGTGATTCCGGTGATTCCATCGGAGGGTTCGGTCGGTGCCAGTGGTGACTTGACCCCTTTGTCTTATATCGCTGGGGCCTTGGTCGGTGAGCGTGATGTGTACTATCAAGACCAGATTGTGCCGATTGCACAAGTGTATGCCGAAAAAGGTATACAGCCTTTGGTGATGCGTCCTAAAGAAGGCTTAGCCCTGATGAATGGTACAGCGGTTATGACCGCGATTGCCTGCCTGAATTATAAAAAGGCCGAACAGATTTCTTTTGCCAGTACTTTGATTACTGCCCTGAATGTCTTGGCTTTAGAAGGGAATCCAAGCCATTTTGATGAAGTCCTATTTGCGCAGAAACCACATCCAGGACAGCAACATATTGCAGCGCAGTTACGCGACTGGTTAAACAGTGAAGTACAAACCGAACACCAAAGTTCACGTCTGCAAGACCGTTATTCATTGCGCTGTGCGCCGCATGTGATTGGGGTATTTGAAGATTCTAAAGTCTGGCTGCGTCAGTTTATTGAAAATGAGCTGAATTCAAGTAACGACAACCCTTTGATTGACCCAGTGAACCTGCGGGTACTGCATGGTGGACATTTCTATGGCGGACATATTGCCCAAGCCATGGACAGCCTGAAAATTATGATCGCGAATATTGCTGACTTGATGGATCGTCAGTTGGCGCAGTTGGTGGACTATAAAATGAACAATGGTTTACCGCGTAATTTAACTGGTTCAAGTCCTGAGCGGTTACCGTTGAATCATGGCTTTAAAGCAGTGCAAATCGGGGTTTCGGCATGGACGGCAGAAGCCTTGAAACAGACACTCGCTGCGTCGATTTTCTCACGTTCAACCGAATGTCATAATCAAGACAAAGTCAGTATGGGCACCATTGCCGCACGTGATGCTAGCCGTGTCATTACTCTGACCGAACAAGTGATTGCAGCACTCAGTTGTGCAGCAGTTCAAGCAGTTAAACTTAAAGGTGTAGATACAGAACTCAGCCCTGTTTTAAGAGCATTTCAACACTGGGTGCTTCAGAGCTTCACCTACGTAGCGGAAGATCGTCCTTTGCAACAAGAGCTTCAAACGCTGGTCAATCGTTTTGATCATTTAGAACTGTTAGACAGCATTGCTGTTCAATATTTATAGGAAATGAGCATGTATGCTGATGTAATTATTGAAGTGCCTTTTCATGACGTCGACACCATGCATGTGGTGTGGCATGGGCATTATTTAAAATATTTTGAAATTGCACGTTGCAAACTGTTAGATCAATTTCACTATAACTATAACCAAATGCGCGACTCGGGCTATGCATGGCCTGTCATTGAAAGCTATGTGCGCTATGTGCAAGGCATCGAATTTGAACAGAAAATTCGTGTGCGCGCTGTTTTGAAAGAGTGGGAAAATCGCTTGAAAATTGAATATCTGATTTTTGATGCGGTCTCGGGTAGAAAGTTGACCAAGGGCTTTACTTCGCAAGTGGCAGTTCATATTGAAAACCGTGAAATGTGTTTTCAATCCCCACAGGTGTTGTTGGATTGTTTAAATGCATGGCCTGAGTTTAAGGCGGAGTAATGCAAGCATGATTCGATACAAATTCTCCACGATGATTTTCGTTGCGTGTACAGCCAGTGTGATAACTTTGCTTGCTCCCACAGCGAATGCACAAAATACTGAATTGAAGCAGGTATTTGCTCAGCTTGGCGCAACGCCTGTGGTGCGTGCCCAATTTGAGCAGCAGAAAAAACTGGCAGCATTGAATAAAACCTATGTGTCCAAAGGTACTGTGCTGTTCAGCAAAAACCAAGGCGTGCTGTGGCAGATTCAAAGTCCAGTCAAGGCCGATTTGGTGGTGACACCGCGTAAGCTTGTACAAAAGACGCAGCGCACGTCCAGTCAAATTGAAGTCGATAAGACTCCTTATGGCTCTGTAGCGACGATGTTTTTACAGTTGATGTCGGGCAATGAAGCGGCGCTCGCTAAAAACTTTAATGTGGTGTCTGCCAATTACAGCCCAACGCAGTGGAATGTCAGCTTAACGCCGAAAAGCAGTCTATTTAAAAAGCTTTTTGTCCAAGTCGATGCGCAAGGTCAGCGTTATGTGGACCGTATTACCATTTTGGAACAAGCCAATAACCGCACCATCATTCGTTTTAGCCAGCAAACGGCTCAACCTCAAACTTTAACGGCTGCGGAAAATGCGCTTTTCCAATTGGCAAAATAAATTTAGCGCTCTGTGGTTGTTGGTGCTGTGTGTCATTGCTTTGGCACTTGGCGTGGCTTGGCTGAATAAAGGCATCAAGATTGAGACCAATATTTTTGCTTTGCTGCCTGAAGCCCATCAAGATGCTCATCTGGAACAAGCACAGCAATATGTGAGTCAGCAGTTAAATGACAAAGTTTTTGTGGTGTTGGATGCCAAAGCAGATCTGCAATTAGAACAGGCAACGCAAGTACTCAAAACCCAAGCCGACCAAAGTCAGCTGTTTTTACCTGTGCGTCCGCAGCTTGATCCTGATCAATTTGCCCAAGCACTGTATCAGCACAAAGCAGGGCTATTATCCAAGTCAGATCAGCAGATTTTGCAAGGGCAGGATCATACCGCACTGACAGAGCAGGGCTTATTACAACTGATGAGTCCGGGCATGCCAATCACGGCTGAAATGCTCAAGCAAGATCCCTTGCTGCTGTTTCCCAGTTATGCAGTGGGTTTAAGTGCCCTACAAAGCAATGCCGATATCAATTTAGAGCAGGGCTTTACCACGATTCGTGATGAGCAGGGCATCTCGCGCCTGATGGTACTTCAGCTCAATAATAGCCCCTATAACATTGCCTACCAAGAGCAGACCGCTGCATTTATCCAAAATATCAATCAGCAACTCAACCAGTTGCAGGTCAAACCGCACTGGACAGGTACGCTGCTGTTTGCACAGTTCGGCACTAACTCTGCCAAAGAGGAAATTTCCACCATTGGAGTGGGTTCGACCATCGGGATTTTGCTTCTAGTCTGGTTTGGCTTCCGTTCGATACGACCCATGCTGACGGAAATGGTTGCAGTCGGCACAGGCAGCTTGGTGGCCTTTGCTGTGACCTATTGGGTTTTTGGCGAAATTCACCTGATGACACTGGTCTTTGGTGCCAGTCTGATTGGGGTCTGTGTCGATTTTTCATTTTACTTCATGGCCATGCAGTCTCAGCACCGACAGATCGATGGATTTACTGTTCTAAAGCCGTTATTGCCGAGTCTATTTGTGGGGTTAATGACCACGCTATTGGCCTATGTGGTGCTTAGTTTTACCCCATTTCCGGGCTTTAAACAGATTGCAGTCTTTTCTATGGTTGGACTGAGTGCCGCATGGGTGACCAGTATTTTATTGCTGCCACGTTTGCCTGCGCTGAATGCGGAACCTGCGATACGTGCACTGGGCTTTATTGGCAAAGCGCGTAGTTATGTGCAGAGCCACAACAAGCTACGTTATGGCATGATTGCATTGATTGTACTGGTGACGGGTATTAGTCTCACCTTGCTGAAAAGCAATGATGACATCCGTAATTTACAAAGTATGGATGCCACTTTAAAGCAGGAAGATCAATATATTCGTTCTCGTTTTATGCAGCAGCAAAGCAGCGAATACTTTGTGGTACGGGGCAGAAGCTCAGCAGAGTTGGAGCAGCGCGAACAGCAACTACTGGCAGAGCTTGCGTCCTTGCAACAGGCTGGCAAGTTGGATGCTGTACAAGCTTTAGGGCAGTGGATTCCATCGCTTGAGCAGCAAAAAAAGAATGTTGAAATGTTACAGGCGATTCCTCAGCCGGCTTTAGTGGAATATGCGCAAGCGTTGCAGCTCAACGCAGCGGATATTTTAAACTGGCAAGCGCATTTAAAAGACCAACCGTTATTGACCGAAGCGGTCTTTAAAGATCATCCTCTGCATTTTTTGCAGATGAGTCCGACACAACGTTTGGTGATGCTGCAAAATGTGCATGACGTCAAAGCCGTGCAACAGCTTGAAAATGCGGATGTACAACTGTTACGCCCCGTTCATCAACTGTCTGAATTGTTTAAACAACACCGTGAGCAGGCACAGTGGCTATTACTCAGCGCTTTGCTGATTTTAGCCATTGGCTTAGGGGCACTGTATGGCAAAAAATCCATTCTGCCTTTGGTGTTGCCTGTCAGCATGGCCTTAATGACCACGTTTGCGATTCAAGCATGGCTGGGTGTCGAGATTAATTTATTCAGCATTATGGGTACCTTCCTGATCATTGGAATTGGGGTGGATTATGCTATTTTCTACCGCCATGGACATGATCATCCACAAGTGGTGGGTATGGCTTTGTTTCTGTGCATGATGTCGACGTTCTTTGGTTTTGGTTTGCTGTCCTTTAGTCATACTTATGCCATTCACAGTTTTGGCCTAACAGTGTTGCTGGGCGTTATTTTTTCATTTATTTATGCCACACTTTTTACATCCTCCGATGCGAAACATGTGGTGGTTCAACAATATCAGCCAAAGAGCTGAGTCAAAGGGTACAGTGCAATGAGCACCATGCAACAGACAGATGTTTTAATTATTGGGGCGGGACCATCAGGCAGCTCGGCTGCAGCTTTGCTGCGTCAAAAAGGTTACCAAGTCACGGTCATCGAAAAGCAATATTTTCCGAGGTTTTCCATTGGTGAATCTTTATTGCCGCAGTGTATGGTGTTTTTGGAAGAAGCGGGTTTGTTGGAGACCGTTCGCGCACATGCCGATGAATATGCCTTTCAGTTTAAAAATGGCGCGGCTTTTTTAAGAGGTACGCAGCGCAGTTTTTATGACTTTACTCAAAAGTTTAGCGAAGGTCCAGGCACTACATGGCAGGTAAGACGTGCCAACTTTGACCAGCTTTTGGCACAGCAAGCCGAAAAAATGGGCGCAGATATCCGTTTTGGTCATGAAGTTTTGGCGGTCGATGTGGCATCTACACAACCGATTTTGACGGTGAAAGGTGAGCAAGGCAACAACTACCAAATTCAAGGCAAATTTCTATTGGATGCCAGTGGTTTTGGCCGAATTTTGCCGAAGTTTCTCGACTTAGAAAGTCCATCGGACTTTCCAGTACGCCGTGCGGTCTTTACCCATATTGAAGATGGTTTGTTGGATGACCCTGAGTTTGACCGTGAGAAAATCTTAATTACCGTGCATGAAAAAGACCATCGTGCGTGGTATTGGCTAATTCCTTTTGCCGACGGGCGGTCTTCATTTGGCGTCGTTGCGGAGCAAGATTTCTTTGAAAGATATGGATATGACGGCAGTGCAGATTATGATTTAGAAGCCTTGCAAAAACGTATTTTGGCCGATGATGTCAGTTTGTCGCATTTATTGCGCCACGCTAAGCATGATACTCCTGTACGTACTTTGGTGGGCTACTCTGCCGATGTTAAACATTTGGCATCTGAAAACTACGCGTTACTGGGCAATGCCGGTGAGTTCCTCGATCCTGTCTTTTCTTCAGGGGTAACTATTGCCTTAAAATCGTCTAGTCTAGCTGTGCCATTGGTCGAGCAAGTGTTGCAAGGTCAGAAGGTAGACTGGATGGAGCAATATGAAAAACCGCTACGTAAAGGCATTCAAGTGTTCCGTGCCTATGTCGAATCATGGTATTCAGGTGAGTTTCAGGATGTGGTATTTTCGACTCAACAGGATGAAAAAATCCGCCGTATGATTGCTTCCTTGCTAGCAGGTTATGCGTGGGATGCAAGCAACCCGATCCATCGTAATGCCAAGCAACGCTTGAGCACTTTGGCCGAATATTGCCGAGAAGAACAACCGCAAAAAGAGTCGCTAACTGATGAAACTTGAGCTGCGTTTTAAAACTGTCAGTTGGGTTTTAGCCAGTGCTTTGCTCTGTAGTGCCTGTCAAAGTTGGATCCCTAAAGCGCAAGGACTCGCGACCCCAGAGTGGGCTGCGCAAAATTATCAACGTCAAGATCAAATCGAAGTGCAGTGGAAAACCCAAAGTTTCAGCTTTTTATTGTACCAACAGCAACGGGGACAGTCGCTTGACATGTTGGCACTGAGCCTCACAGGACAGCAGTTGTTTAAGCTCAGTTTTGATGGTCAAAAGGTCGAAGCTGAACAGCGCATTGATCCAATGAAAAGATTACCTTTTGATTATGTAGCGCGTGATATTCTCTATGCCACATATCCAAATTTTGCTGCCTTACATACAGCTCAAAATGCGGTCGTGCAGAAAGACGATACCATTTATATACAGCAGCAACCCGTGTTGAAAATTCAGCAAAATGAAGGAGCAATTAAACTGGATAATTTGCAAGTGCCTTATCAAATGATGATCAGCACGGTGAGCAATACTTTAGAAGATGATCAAGGTGACCATCATGACTAAAAATCTACAGCATGTTTCAGCCGTGGGTATTCAGTTCAGTGCGGCGCTGTCGGCTTTGGGACAAAATGCCGCTGAGCTTCAACATGCCTTGACCAACCCTGAAAATACCCTATCGCAACGAGGAGATCTGATTGCGGGGCGTTCGGTCTGGGTCGGTGCATGTGATCAAACCTTAGTTCAAGCAGTGCCTGAAAGCTTGAACGGTGTAGACTCACGGAATCTACGCTTTGCGCTGACGGCTCTGGCGCAAATTGAAACTGAAATTCATGCTTATACAGCACAGTTTGCTAAACAACGTCTTGCTGTGATTGTCGGTACTTCAACCTCAGGCATCGCGGATAATGAGTCTGTCTTAAAAGTCCAGTTTCAACAGTCTGTACCGCAGTCTGTACAGCACCAAAAACAAGAAATGGGCAGTTTAGCGGAAGCCTTACAACAGTATTTGGGCTGGGAAGGGCCAGCCTATACCATTTCTACCGCTTGCTCCTCGGCAGCTAAAGCACTGGCGGCGGGGCAACGTCTGCTGAATGCAGATCTGGCTGATGCTGTCTTAGTAGGTGGAGTTGACACCTTATGCAAGCTAACCTTAAATGGTTTTGATAGTTTAGAAAGCTTATCGAACGGAATTTGTCAGCCCTGTGGAGCCAACCGTGACGGCATTAATATTGGTGAAGCGGCAGGATTGTTTTTACTGTCCAAAGCGCCTGCCCCCGTGATGTTGTTGTCGAGTGGCGAGTCAATGGATGCATGGCATATTTCAGCACCGCATCCAGAAGGAATAGGGGCTGCGGAGGCGATGCAAAAAGCTTTAGACGCTGCACAGCTTGAAGCAGGCGATATTGGATATTTGAACTTACATGGCACTTCTACACCGCAAAATGATGCGATGGAAATTAAAGCGGTACAGACCGTTTTCTCAGATACAGTTGTGGCCATAAGCAGCACCAAACATAAAACAGGACATTGTCTAGGGGCCGCGGGTGCAATCGAAGCTTTTATTTGCCAACAGGTTTTATTAGATCAATCCTGGTTACCGCTACATCATGCAGATGAATTGGACGATGCTTTGGCTGGGCAAAACTATGTGCTTACACCGCATTTAGCTGCACCGATTCGCTATGCGATGAGTAATTCTTTTGCTTTTGGTGGCAGTAATATCAGTTTAATTTTTGGGAAGGCTTTACCATGATGGATGCAGTACAGTTTATTCCACATGCAAAACCGATGGTTTTCGTGAGCCATTTGATTGAAGCCAATGATGAATTTGCTATTGCAGAACTTCACATCACACCTGATTTGATGTTTTGTGAGCCAGAAGGCTTGCCCACCTGGAGCAGCATTGAGTTGATGGCGCAGACCATTAGCGTCTATGCCGGTTATAAAGGAAAAACTCAGGGCTTGCCACCGAAAATTGGCTTTTTATTGGGAACGCGTAAAATGCAGTTGCCTTGTGCCTATTTTAGTTTGGGCACAACCGTGCGGATTCGAGTAGAACAAAGTTATCTGCACGAGGGTTTGGGGCAGTTTCATTGTGAAATTGAATATCAAGAACATCGGTTCAGCGCCATGTTGAGCGTATTTGAGCCTGAAAATATGAATGAAATCATCGGAAAATTAGTGTGAACAGAAGAATTTTAGTCACGGGTTCGAGTCGTGGGATAGGTAAAGCGATTGCTTTGGAGTTGGCAAAGGCAGGCTTTGATGTCACGGTCCATGCCCGTTCAAGACAGTCTGAGGCCGAAGCGGTGGCTCAGGAAATTCAAGCGCTTGGACAGGCCAGTCATGTACTGATGTTCGATGTGAATGAGCGTGAAAAAATTGCCGCTATTTTAGAGCAAGATATAGCACAGCATGGCCCTTTTTACGGTGCAGTGCTGAATGCAGGATTAACCCGTGATGGTGCTTTCCCCGCACTGACTGATGAAGACTGGGATGACGTGGTCTCGACCTCTCTGAACGGTTTTTATAATGTGTTGAAACCATTGATGATGCCAATGATCCGCTTGAAAAAGGGTGGACGTATTGTGACATTATCTTCAGTGTCTGGAATTATGGGGAACCGTGGTCAGGTCAATTATAGTGCTGCCAAAGCAGGCTTAATTGGTGCGACCAAAGCATTGGCACTAGAGTTGGCAAAACGCAAAATTACGGTGAACTGTGTGGCTCCGGGCTTGATAGAAACCGAAATGGTCACAGAGGAAGTCAAAGAACATGCCTTGAAAATGATTCCGATGCAACGTATGGGGCAGGTGGAAGAAGTCGCTAAAGCGGTAAAGTTTTTATGTAGTGATGATGCCAGTTATATCACCCGCCAAGTGCTTTCAATTAATGGAGGCCTGATCTAATGAAACGTGTTGTTGTAACAGGCATGTCTGGGATTACTTCTTTGGGTGAAACCGCAGAGCAAATTTTTGAGCAGTTTACACTCGGTAAAAGTGGCATTCGCTATATGCCCGATTGGGAGATCTATCCTGATTTACGTAGTAAATTAGCTGGTCCAGTTGAGTCATTTACTGTACCGAAGCATTTTAACCGTAAAGTTACTCGTGGTATGGGGCGTGTTGCCTTAATGTCCACGGTATGTGCTGAAAAAGCATTGGAAGACGCAGGTTTACTCCATGCTGATATCTTAAGAAGTGGCGATGCAGGCGTGGCTTTTGGTTCTTCTGCGGGCAGTGTGGATGCTGTGCGTGAGTTTGGTACCATGTTGCTTGAGCATAATATGAGTCAACTCAATGCCACGACCTACATTCGTATGATGTCACATACCAGCGCGGTCAATATGACGGTGTATTTTGGGCTAAAAGGTTTAACGCTGCCGACCTCAAGTGCGTGTACTTCCGGTTCGATGGCCATTGGACAAGCTTATGAAGCGATTAAATACGGCAAGCAAACTGTGATGATTGCAGGTGGAGCAGAAGAGCTCAGCGCTGCGGGTTCAGCTGTGTTTGATGTACTGTTAGCGACCAGCGTTCAAAATGATCATCCAGAGAAAACTCCGCGTCCCTTTGATGCAAATCGGGATGGTTTGGTTGTTGGTGAAGGTGCAGGCTGTTTGATTTTAGAAGAATATGAACATGCTCAAGCACGTGGAGCGACTATTTATGCTGAGATCATCGGTTATGGTAGCAATACTGATGGTCAGCATGTGACGCGACCTGATTCTGAGATGATGGGACGCTGTATGCAATTGGCACTGAAAGATGCACAGCTTACTGCTGCGGATATTGATTATGTTAATGCACATGGCACTTCGACTGATCAGGGTGATATTGCTGAATCACAAGCAACTGTGCGTATATTGGGTCAAAAGCCAATCAGTTCATTAAAAAGCTATTTTGGTCATACTTTAGGTGCATGTGGTGCAATTGAAGCATGGCTCAGCATTGAAATGATGCAACGTAATCAATTCGTGCCAACTTTAAACTTAGATAACATTGACCCTGCGTGTGCGGAATTAGATTATATTTGTGGTGATATTCGCCCGATGTCAGCAAAAATTATTATGACGAATAATTTTGCCTTTGGTGGCATTAATACATCATTAATTTTCAAAAATAATATAGACCATAACTGAAACAGAGGGTAAAAAATGGGGTTTAAAAAAACACTATATATCTTATCAGCAGTGAGTATGCTGGGATTAACAGCTTGTAGTACTGTAAAAATTTCTGATTATCCGCAGCGGCAATTAATGACAGCAAAATATGCGACTGCGGCTGATATTGTGAACAATATTCGACTTGGTGTTGGGCAAAATGCGCGCACTGGTTGGGTAGTTGAACAGGCAGATCAGACAAAGGTAGTTGCGGGTTTAACCCGTCGTAGCCATTATTTACAAGTAACCTATCTCATCTCAGGTAATCAAGTCAGTTCACAAATTACAGGTAGCCGTAATCTCGATCAACGTGGTAATAAAATTCATAAAAATGCGATGGCATGGAAGGCACGTTTAGATAATTCGGTATTTACACAACTTTCAAAAACGTTAAATTAAATAAGAGAGCAATTACTATGAATATTAAGCAATTTGGCTTCACAGCTATTCTGGGGCTAGCTGCATTTACATCAGCACATGCAGCTGACCAAATGCATGATTTCAATTTCCAAGAAGCTGTAAGCCGTGCTGTTGCTGATGGGGTTTTGGATGGTTCAGTAAAATTTTATTTGGCGGGAACCAAGTCGGGCGGTAAGGTGATTGAAAAAGGCTTAGTGACCAATAAAAAGACCAATGGTTTTGCCAAATCTGCGGAAAGTTCATGTGATCATGTACTTCGTTCGGCATTGATTCAATTTCAAAATACAGCCAAAGCCAAAGGCGCCAATGCGGTGACCAATCTGGTGAGTTTCTATAAGTCCAATGAAACACGTAGCACCACGACTTACCAATGTGCGAAAGGTACGGCATTAGCAGGGGTGGCATTAAAAGGTGACTTAGTAAAGTTCTAATATGGTCTGATAGCATGGTCTTTCTAGAAACAAGAGAAAGACCTTATCTGACTGGATTGGTCGCTGCGGTGTGGAACTGGAACCTTTGGCCAATGCTTTAAAAGAGGTGGTTCTGCAACAGCAGGTGCTGCATGCCGATCAAGCGCCGGTCACCATTATAATGCTGATCATGTAAATCACGTTTTGAACGCTTTTCTGGATTCTCGGTCAGATCGAGCTGTCAGTAATAGGTCGATAGTGTAATCGGTAAAATTTTACAGATGGCTTCAACACCATAAAGCGCTTTGTTGCTCTGAATGAAATCAACCATTGTTTGCCTGGGCGGTCCAGCTACGCCTGGGCGAAAAAAGCGGCTGCCTTACGTAGAATTTCATTGGCCCGTTGTAGCTCTTTATTCTCACGTTCCAGCTGTTTGATGCGCTGCTGATCTGATTGGAGTTTAACTGGATTCTGTTGCTTCAAATGCTTCTGATGCCAGGCACGCAGTGTTTCAGGAGTACAGCCGATCTTAGAAGCAATTGCTGTGATTGCAGCCCAAGTAGAGGGTAGTCTTTTTCGGATTCAAGAACTAAGCGAACCGCTCTTTCTTTGATTTCAGGGGTATATTTTGGTTTTGTCATTGGGACATTCTCTAAAGAAAGTTGGTCTCCGACAAACCCGGTACGGTTCAGAGCCTAACATGGTGTATTCATTGTCACTATCATGTGACAGCGCCGCAAAGACCCGCTGCCACACACCTATTTTAGCCCAACGGCCTGAAACGAGTATGCACGACTCTAAAATCACCAAAGCGTTCTGGTAAGTCTCGCCTCGGGATACCTGAACGATACCGATACAATACCGCTTCAATAAATAGCCGGTTGTCTTTGGTTGTTACTCCAACAGTACCCTTTCGTCCAGGTAACAGATTTTTAATCTTTTCCCACTTATCATCTCTTAATGCATAGCGTTTAGTCATAAAAGTATAATGGGACTAAAGCAGTTTTCTCAAGTTAATTGATGACACGCCCTAGTTATTGTTCATTATTTTTTAGCTTTAATATGCGTCATGGTGTCGCACCATTGTTCTTAATTTAACCAAATTTAAAAAATATACTAGTGAATAAATATGAATATAAAATTAAATTTTTAACATTTTAGTTTTGGAATGTTTATGGGTTTTGATAGGTTTTTTATCTATTTGTTTTAAATAATTGGTGGGGAGATGTTTTATTATGTTTTGTGAAAATACTTATTAATTGTGGTTTATTTGTTTTTTATGATTTTTGAATTATAAATTTGAGTTTGGATTTATTTAATTACCGTTTATTTTTTCTAAAAAAAATTTAAGAACTGGAAGGAAAACCTACATTGCATGATCATAGTGGTACAAAAATTAGTTTAAAAAAAGATTTGATCAAATTTCACTCAAGACTACTGTTACTCACCGTAGATTTCTAGTCATAAAATTTTGTTACGTCATAAGCAGTATAAAAAATAGGCGGTGTTACGTCATAAGCAGTATAAAAATTAAGCGGTGTTACGTCATAAAAAGCATTTGTAGTTTAAAAAATAAGCGGTGTTACGTCATAAAAAGAATTTATAGTTTAAAAAATAAGCGGTGTTACGTCATAAAGAGTGTAAAAATTAAGCTGACTATCTTATGGAATTTAGATTTTTTTAGTTTTATTGTTGAAAGTAAAATTTTTTAAACTTGATTTGTAAATTAAAATGTAATTAGTTTAAGTATTTTAAAGTCATTAGAATGATGCTTAAAAATATAAGTGGTTTATATATTAATTTTTAAGACGATATGTTTAGTATTTTATTATCATAAGCTAAGATCCTGTAAATAATTTTTGGGGGTTGGGTATTATATTGCTTGTATTTTAATATTTTGTGTTGAGTTTTTTTTAATGGAAAATGGCACACTTTTGCATCATCAATGACGCACTTTTGCATCAGTAATGGCACACTTTTGCATCATCAATGACGCACTTTTGCATCTGAAAATAAGAGATGCTGGAAAATCTCTGTACACGACAAATTTCACAGAACCCTTATCCTATCAGGATTCTGCTTTCTTAAAATTGCCAAAATTTCCTTA
>NZ_JAAZQX010000003.1:0-101894 GCF_012371325.1 Acinetobacter sp. A2
CAAATATCTTGATTCAGCCCTTGCTGAACATGAAATTTCAGATACAATAGCCAACCTGTTAATAACTCATTTGGAACGAAGTAAGGCATTACAAGCGAAAGCATCGAGCTTAAGCAATGTAACTAAGACCCGAACAAGTCCATAACAGTTGTGCTGGCGACAATAGCAAGAGTGAACCACCTGATCCCTTCCCGAACTCAGAAGTGAAACCTCTTCGCGCTGATGGTAGTGTGGGGTTACCCATGTGAGAGTAAGTCATCGCCAGCTCATTATTCAAACACCCTCAACTAACGTTGAGGGTGTTTTTTTATGCATAAAATAAAATGTTAAGAATAAAGACTACTAAAATATCCGTATTAAAAAATATTTATGATTTTAAATAAATCTATGTTATATCTTATAAAACGGCATAAAAATTGCTTATTAGAGCTTATTGGATTAAGTTGTTGAAAATCAATTATTTTAAAAGAGTAGTAAGATATGAAGTTATCGGTTGGACTTAAAGTTGCAAACTCCTTGTCACTGACACCGCAGTTACAACAAGCCATTCGTTTGCTTCAACTTTCAAGCTTGGAGTTAGAACAAGAAGTTCAAATTCAATTGGATAGTAATCCTTTATTAGAAAAAATCGAAGAACAAAGCAGTATTGAAAGCTTATCAACACTCGAAGACCAAGAGCGAGATCAGAAAGATTTAACAAAAGAACTAAATGCAGATCATTTGCCAAATGATTTGCCGGTAGATACGGATTGGGATGATGTGTATACCCACTTACCGACCAGTTTAGGGGCGGCAGAATATGAAGAGCGAGAGGATAATCGTCAAGGCCACTTAGGGCTAAAAGAACACATGCATACGCAAATTAATTTGTTGCATTTTTCGCAAGTTGAACAGTTAATTGCATATTGTATTGTCGATGCTTTGGATGACAATGGTTTTTTGGATTGTGAAGTATCGGAAATTACTACATCGGTGCAGCATCTATTGGCATCTATGGACTACGAAGATGAAGTGGAAGATGACGAAGTTCTAGTGGTGCTGAAACATATCCAGCGTTTAGATCCAATTGGGATTGGTTCACGGAATTTGGCTGAGTGTTTATCTATTCAACTTGAAAGTTTGGCTATAGATGTGCCATACCGTCAGGAAGCGCTACAGTTAATGCAGCATTATGAGCTTTTAATCTCGAATGATTTGCCGAAACTACTGAAGCAAACAGGTTTGAACGCTACGCAGTTACAACATGCCGTGGCATTGTTGAAAACATTACAAGCACATCCTGGTACTGCATTTGAAGATCAGGATTCAGACTACCAAATTCCAGATGTGGTAGTTAGTAAAAAACAGGATCATTGGCATGTGCAACTCAATCCAGATGTTGTGCCTAAGCTTAGAATTAATTCCTTTTATGCCAATATGATTAAACGCGCAGATCAAAGTGAAGATAATCAATATTTGCGTAATCAAATGCTAGATGCGAAAAACTTTATAAAAAGTGTTGATGAACGTCATAAAACCTTATTAAAGGTAGCGACTTGTATTGTGCAACATCAACGTGAATTCTTTGAAATTGGCGCAGAAGGCATGAAGCCTTTAATTTTACGTGACGTAGCTGATGAAGTTGAATTACATGAATCGACCGTTTCACGGGTAACGACCAATAAATATATGCTCACTCCACGTGGATTGTTTGAATTGAAATATTTCTTTTCAAGTCATGTTGCGACCAGTTCTGGTGGAGAAGCATCTTCAACTGCGATTCGTGCAAAAATTAAAAAACTCGTCTCTGAGGAAAATCCGCGTAAGCCTTTGTCTGATAATACAATTGCAAATTTGCTGAAAGCCGAAGGTATTGATGTGGCGCGCAGAACGGTGGCGAAATATCGTGAGTCATTAAATATTGCATCATCTTCTGAACGAAAAGTCTTGATCTAATTTTTAAAATCGGTCTATTCTAAGGATTCATTATGACTAAATAATGAATCTTTTTTCTTTGAAGGAATAGTTAGACATGATTTAAAGTGACCTCTACAGTGATCTGTTATTTGGCAATCAATCATGTGAACTATGCCTTCCTAATCCTAATGAAGGTGAGGGATAGAATTATGCAAATAACAATTCGTGGACATCACTTAGCTATCACCCCTGCAATTGAAGAAAATATTCGACTTAAGTTTGCACAAATGACCAAACATCTCGATCAGGTCAATAGTATGCAGGTGAAATTAAGTAAAGATCATCAAATCGATAAACATTCTAAAAAAGGCAGTGCCAATCATATTGCTGAAGCGATTATTCGCTTGCCCGGCACCGAGCTGTTTGCGCAAGCTTGTGCGGATGATATGTATACTTCTATTAAGATGATGACTGAAAAATTAAAACGCCAATTAGAGAAGCATCGGAAGATGCAACTGGACTACCAGCCTTTAGCGATTTAGCCTTAAGGTGGTTTTAAAAGAGGTTTTTGATAAACCTCTTTTTTTATTGCGATAATGTATACGATTAATGAATAATTTTTTCTATTTATAGTAAAATGACAGGTTTTTACACCGTTGGTCCTATAAGAGGTCTTTGTGATGAATAGTGAACAGCTCACTGAAATTTTAAAAGCTGCTTTTCCAGAGGCTGAAGTTGCTGTAAGTGGGCAAGGCGGCAAGTTTGATCTTCGTATTGTAGATAATCAATTTGATGGCAAACGTCCTGTTGCTCGTCAACAAGCTGTGTATGCACCATTGAATAGCTATATTGCCAGCGGTGAAGTTCATGCGGTAACAATTCGTGCAATGACACAAGAAGAATGGCGTAAAGCAAGCTTATTTGGAGCTTAATAATTTAATGGATAAATTTTTAATTCAGGGCGGTAAAAAGCTCGAAGGTGAAGTGCGTATTTCTGGTGCAAAAAATGCAGCGTTGCCACTTCTTGCTGCAATGATTCTTGCAGAAACGCCAATTACATTGAAAAACGTTCCAAATTTAAAAGATGTAAATACCTTGGTGAAGCTGATTGCGGGTCTAGGCATTACTATGTCCTATGAAGGCGACACAGTAATTGCAGATACTTCAACACTTGATAACCAGTTTGCACCGTATGAGTTGGTAAAAACCATGCGTGCCTCTATTTTGGTGCTTGGCCCATTGGTGGCGCGCTATGGTAGTGCAAAAGTATCTTTACCTGGTGGATGTGCCATCGGCTCACGCCCTGTTGATCAACATCTTAAAGCACTAGAAGCTTTGGGTGCTGAGATTGAAGTTGAAAGTGGCTATGTGCACGCTAAAGTCAACGGGCGCTTAAAAGGTGCTGAAGTGGTTTTTGATATGGTGACTGTGGGGGGGACTGAAAACATCCTCATGGCTGCAGTGCTAGCAGAAGGTGTGACTACCATTCGTAATGCTGCACGTGAACCAGAAATTACCGATTTAGCACAAATGCTGATTAAGATGGGCGCTAAAATTGAAGGCCTAGATACAGATACTTTAGTGGTAACTGGTGTTGAGCATTTGCATGGTTGTGAATATTCAGTAGTCGCTGACCGTATTGAAACAGGTTCATATTTAGCTGCTGCTGCAATTACGGGCGGTAAGGTGAAAACCACGCATACAGATCCTGCCTTATTGGAATCTGTATTAGACAAGTTTGAAGAAATGGGTGCAGAAGTCACTCGTGGAGATGACTGGATCGAGTTGGATATGACTGGTAAACGTCCTAAAGCAGTAAGTTTTAGAACGTTGCCACACCCTGAGTTTCCAACCGATATGCAGGCACAATTGATGGCTGTGAATGCGATTGGACGTGGTTTTGCTACAATTTCTGAAACAATTTTTGAAAACCGTTTTATGCATGTCCCAGAGTTGTCACGTATGGGTGCCAATATTCAGGTGGAAGGCAACGATGCTGTCGTGACAGGGGTGGAAAAATTATCTGCTGCACCTGTGATGGCAACGGATTTACGTGCATCGTTCTCTTTGGTATTGGCAGCATTGGCGGCAGAAGGGGAAACATTGATTGACCGTATTTATCATATTGATCGCGGTTATGAGAATGTAGAACAAAAGTTACAAGGTTTAGGCGCCCAAATTAAGCGAGTAAATTGATGAATGACATGAGAAACGATGATCCTAATTTTGACGTAATGGGTAATTTTGATCATGGTTTAACTTTGGCATTAAGTAAGGGGCGAATTCTAAAAGAAACTTTGCCTTTATTGGAAACTGCGGGAATTAATTTACTAGAAGACCCAGACAAGTCACGTAAATTAATTTTCCCGACCACACACAAGCAGGTGCGTATTCTGATTTTACGTGCCTCAGATGTGCCAACTTATGTTGAAAATGGTGCGGCGGATATTGGTGTTGCAGGTAAAGATGTGTTGATGGAGCATGGCGCGCAAAATGTATATGAGCCGCTTGACCTGAAAATTGCCAATTGTAAATTGATGACTGCTGGAAAAGTTGGTATGCAGCGCCCGAAAGGTCGTTTAAAAATTGCCACTAAATATGTGAATTTAACCCGTCAATACTATGCGAGCTTAGGCGAGCAGGTTGATGTAATTAAACTTTACGGTTCAATGGAATTAGCACCATTGGTCGGTTTAGGTGATTACATTGTCGATGTGGTGGATACAGGCAATACTTTGCGTGCCAATGGTTTAGAGCCTTTGGAAGAAATTTGTAAAGTATCTTCACGTTTGATTGTGAATAAAGCCAGTTTTAAACGTAAGCAGCATTTGTTGAATCCAATTTTAGCACAGCTTGAAAAAGCAGTGGCAGAACGTGAGTTAGCCAAACAACAGTCGGCTTAATCACAAACAGTAAATCAATCTTAAAAACCGCCATTCAATGGCGGTTTTTTCATGTTTGCCATTATTCTATTCTTGAATGATTTTGAACGTGAATTTCCATAAAACATGCTTGCTTCGCAATGCATAGATTCCCACAAAGCCCTTGAAACAAGGTAAACTAAAGTTTTCTATCTAACCTTGTGGGTAAATTGATGCGACGTTTATCGACTCAAGATCAAAGCTTTAAACAAGCCTTTGCAGACTTGTTGGCTTTTGAAACTGTCAGTGATCCTGAACTTTTAAAAACTGTAGATCAAATCATTGCTGATGTGCGTCAGCATGGCGATGCTCAGGTTCTTAAACTCACTCAACAGTTCGATCGACATCCAGCGCATCAGTTTTCAGAACTTGAGTTAAGTCAGGAACAACTCAAAGCTGCTTTTGATGGTCTGAGTATAGAAGTCCGTGAAGCTTTGGAATTGGCTGCGATACGTATTCGTGAGTTTCACCAAGCGCAAAAACAAGACGGCTGGACTTATGTAGATGCCTTGGGCAATACGCTTGGACAAAAAGTGACTCCTTTGGATCGTGTAGGTATTTATGTACCAGGCGGTTTAGCGTCTTATCCATCTTCGGTGTTGATGAATGCAATACCTGCGCATGTGGCGGGTGTGCCTGAAATTATTATGGTTGTACCAGCACCGAATGGCGAGCTGAATCCACTGGTTTTAGCAGCGGCTTATTTGGCAGGAGTCACCCGTGTCTTTACCATTGGTGGAGCGCAAGCCGTTGCAGCTTTGGCCTATGGAACAGAAAGCATTTCATCTGTAGATAAAATTACAGGGCCGGGTAACCGTTTTGTGGCAGCTGCGAAACGTGCTGTTTTTGGTCAAGTCGGTATTGATATGATTGCAGGACCATCTGAAATTTTGGTCTATGCTGAAGGGGAAAATAACCCTGAATGGTTGGCGATGGATTTATTGTCTCAAGCCGAGCATGATACCGTGGCGCAATCTATTTTTATTACACCAGATGAACAGTTGCTGAATCAGGTAGAACAAGCGATTGAACAGCACTTGGCGAATTTGCCAAAAGCTGAAATTGCCCGTACTTCTATTGCAAATCGTGGGGCATTGGTTTTAGTAAAAGATCGTCAGGAAGCGATTGAACTGATTAATCAGGTTGCGCCTGAACACTTAGAATTGTGTATGGATGAGCCACAAGTGATGGCTGAGGAAATCCGTCACGCAGGTGCAATCTTTATGGGGCGTTATACCCCTGAAGCGATTGGTGATTATTGTGCAGGGCCGAATCACGTTTTACCAACCTCGGGTACAGCACGTTTTTCATCACCTCTTGGCGTGTATGATTTCCAAAAACGCTCAAGCTTGATTATGTGCTCGGTAGATGGGGTGAAATCTTTGGCGCGTACTGCTGATATTCTGGCGCAACAGGAAAACTTGGATGCGCATGCGAGATCAGCGCGTTATCGTTATCAACCATAAATAAAAAGCCAACCTCCCCCTAACCCTCACTTGCGCTTCATTTTAAAGCAGTACTTTAAAACTTGCTCAGGAGAGGGAACTTACATTGAAAGAATTAGTTGTCCGCTAAAGCAATATGTAGGTTATAGGAGATTCCTCTCCCTTTGGGAGAGGTTAGGAGAGGGGAAATAAGAGAATAAAGATGTCAAATATCACCACAGAACAAATGCGATTTTGGAGCCCTGAAGTACGTGAGCTTGAGCCGTATGTACCGGGTGAGCAACCCAAAATCCAAAATTTATTAAAACTGAATACCAATGAAAATCCGTACCCACCCTCATCTAAAGTGGTGGAAGCGGTACAGCAGGTTTTAGAAAACTCGGCTGATGCACTGCGTTTATATCCTGACCCAGATGCAAGCGAGCTAAAGCAAGCTATTGCCAAACAGCAACATGTGGCTGTTGAAAATGTCTTTGTGGGCAATGGTTCCGATGAGGTTCTTGCGCATATTTTTAAAGCATTTTTTGTTCAAGAGTTGCCGATACTTTATCCTGACATCACCTACAGTTTTTATCCTGTTTACAGCCAGTTCTTTGGGGTAAAAACCAAAGTGCTGCCGCTAAATGATGATTTTGAAATTGTAGTCGCCGATTATAAGCAAGCCAATGGCGGTATTATTATTACCAATCCGAATGCACCGACCAGTATTGCTTTAGGTTTATCTGCCATTGAAGAAGTTTTGCAAGCCAATCCAAATTCTGTGGTGGTTATTGATGAAGCCTATGTCGATTTTGGTGCAGAATCTGCAGTGAAATTAGTGGAAAAGTACGACAATTTAGTCGTCTGTCAAACGACTTCTAAATCACGTTCTTTGGCGGGTTTACGTGTTGGATTTGCCATTGCACAGCCACATTTAATTGCCGCATTGGCAGCCGTAAAAAATAGTTTTAACTCTTATCCAATGGATCGTTTTGCGATAGCCGCTGCCGTAGCATCCTTTGAAGATCAGGCTTATTTTGAGGCACAATGCCACAAAGTAATTGCTAGCCGTGAGACATTGGTTGCAGATTTAACAGTATTGGGTTTTAAGATATTGCCATCAAGTGCCAACTTTATTTTCGCATCACATCCTGAACATGATGCAGGTGAATTGGCTGCAGCATTACGTGAACGTGGCATTATTGTGCGTTATTTTAATAAGCCAAGAATCAACCAATATCTACGTATTACCATTGGTACAGACCAACAAAATCAGCGCTTGGTCGACACCTTAAAACAAGATATTTTGGCTTAATTGCTTGCATTATAAAAAACGAGTGGATCAAATCATCCACTCGCTTTTTTGTGATTCAGCTTTTTAATTGAATTGTATTATTTGTCAGGTGTGTACCATGTTTTGAGTAAGTCGAGCATTGCCGAAACTTTATCAAAACATTCCTGATATTCTGCCTCACAATCTGAAGCGATGGTAATTCCACCGCCCGCCCATAATGAAACATCCTGCTGATATTTTTGAATAGAACGAATGAGTATATTCCAAGAACCTGTGCCATCGGCATCAAAATAACCCATCGATCCACAATATGCGCCACGAGGCGCGCCTTCCAGTTCATCTATAATTTGCATGGCCCGAATTTTAGGGGCACCTGTAATTGAGCCACCGGGCAAGGCCGACATCAACACATTAAAAGGATTAATCTCAGCTTTTAAGGTTGCAGTAATCTCACTGACCATGTGGTGCACTTGATTAAAAGATTCAATATCAAATAATTTAGGTGTTTTTACGCTACCAGTTTCGGCATAAACACTTAAATCATTACGTAATAAATCCACAATCATGACATTTTCAGCTTGATCTTTTTGGGACGTTTGTAATTGAAGTTTAGATTGCTGATCTAAAAGTGGATCATCATAGCGTGGTGTGGTACCTTTAATGGGCTTGGTGGTAATTTTCCGCTCTGCTTCAAATTCAATAAATAGCTCTGGTGAGCAGCTTAGAATTTCAAAATCATGGATGCGTAAATAACCTGCATAAGGCGCATTGGTCAGTTGCCAGAATTCTGCGGCAGTTGTTAAAAGCGGACCCTCAGCTTGGGCTGTAAACTCTTGTGTCAGATTGATTTGGTAGCAATCACCCGCCACGATATAGTCTTGTACACGCTTAAATGCCTGTTGATAGTCGGTGAAATCCCAGCGTGCCTGACAAGGCGTCATGAGATGGAAAGGCTTGGCGGGTGCTGTTTGAAGTATATGGTGTGCGATAAAATCATAAATTTCTGCAGCAGATTCATCTGAGCTATAAAAATACCAACCAGACGCTTCTTGTTGTAAATAACTTTTAAATTGACCTAAAAATAATGTGGGTTGCTGACGTGCCTGTAAATTAATGTGTTGTTGGGCGGCAGCATCATAACTGACAAAGCCCATCACACTACATAAAGCCGATGTATCTGTTGCTGATGGAGAAAGATATGCAGTTAAATCTAGTGTATTGGCACTACGGGCATATTGGTCTAATGCTGTTTTTTCATAGAATTCAAGCTGCTGATTTTGTTGAATACAATAAGTTTCTGCCAAAAAAGCAATCCGTGACTGTCCATTATTTTGCAAATAAATACTATGTGAAAGCCCAGCAAGTGCTTGCAAAATTCTTTCCGCTAAAAAACTGGCATCACATAATAATTTTTTAAAATGAATAGGATAGGACATAAAGCAGAATGGTTGAGAGATTAAAACTGCTATTTTACATGATTGCAGCAGATAAAAAGCAAATAACCGTTTGTCGGTAAGATGTGGATTGCGACCAACAGCAGTTGAACAAAAAATAACTCAGATATACCTTTGTATGTGCAAACCGGCTACTCAAGGAATGTGTGTCAGTGTTGTCCTCATCAAATAAAAATACAATCACTGGCACTGAGTGGTAAAACCAAAAAAATAATACTCTCGGGAGAGTAACAAGATGAAAAAATTTACTAAACTTGCTTTGGTATCATCAATCGCGTTAACGACAAATGCAATGGCAATGCAGGCAATGGACGATACTGCATTAAGCGCAACTACTGGTCAAGATGGTTTAAGCATCGGGATTGGTATTTCTAAAATCGAAATCGAAAAACTTTTAATCCATGATAATGATGGTTTGGCTGCAAAAGGTGCTGCTGGTGACCTAGGTTATGGTGGTACTGGAGATGCTGGTGCTATCGTAATTAAGGGCAATGGCGAAGGAAAAACAGCGAATCATGGTGTAGTGATTGAAGCTAATATGTCTGATTTAAGTAATCCGACAAAATATTTATTAGAATCTCATAATTTAGCAGATTTAGTCATTGATACAGATGCTGGTAATACTGCTGATGGTGGTGCATTTATTAACGTAGCTGCTCAAGTAGCTGGGCTTGAAATTAATATTGGTGAAATTGGTGTCTCTGCATCGAATGCTAAGCCAGTAGCAGGTGCTACGAGCATTCGTCGTGGTAATGATGATAAAAACTATAATGCAATTTTATCTGGCTTAACGTTAAAAACAGGTAAAATGGATGCCAATATTCAATTGGGTGCAGCGCCACAAGGTGCCATGATTAAACTTGATACCACAATGGTGGGTGGTTTAGAAATTGCAAACTTAGGTATTTTAGATAACTCTACTAAAGAAGGTACTGGTGATGGTACTGTAGGTAATCGTGCAGCAGGTGAAATCTTTATTGAAAGTATTAAGTTTGCAGATGCTAATTCTACGGACTTAACCTTAAAGCAAGATATTAGTGTGATAGGTAAGGAAGGTGCAAACAATGGCTATATTCAAATCATTAGCCATGGTGGTGCAAAAGATAATTATGTACAAGGTATCCGTTTAGGCAGTAAGACTGCTGCTTCTATTGGTGATATGGAAGTTCAAGGCTTACAAACTTATTACGGTGGTAGTACATTGCAACCTGCTGGTTATACACAAGGTGCAAAAATCACCATTTCGGGTCACTAATTTAAACACTGAAAAAGCGCGTGAATTCACGCGCTTTTTTTTACAAATAAACTGATGAGTTCGCAAAAAAATAAAGAAAGCACTGTTTTTTTTCTATAAAACGAGTATCTTTCTAAATACAAGGAAGTAGAGTGAAAACTCTAAAAATAAAAATATTAGGCAGGTATTGCCGAGAACTAAAAAGTAAAAATATATGTTAGAGATCGCTTTGGGCTCGGCATTGATCTATTACGCTGCCACACAAGCCTTTGATTTAAAAGAACAGCATCCAGAAGCTGTGCACTATACAGAAACTTTGGATTCTAGAAATAATTCATTTACCCGTATGCATAGAGAACCTGTGCAAATTAAACCTGCTTTAGAAGATCAATTCCGTGGCATTGTACGCCAAGCCTATGACTATAGCTGTGGTTCTGCAGCGTTAACGACTTTGCTCAATGGTTATGTTGGCACACAACTGAACGAACAACAGACCATGAGTGGTTTACTTCGTTATGGAGAGTATGAGCGAATTATCGAGCGTCGTAGTTTTTCATTGTTAGATATGAAGCGCTTTGTTGCTGCTTTGGGGCTAGAGAGTGGGGGGTATCGTGGTGAATTTGAAGATTTAGTCAAGCAAGGGCAGCCTGCAATCGTACCAATTTCTTATGCAGGTTTTAAACATTTTGTGGTGTATAAAGCCTATAAAAATGGGCGGGTTTATGTGGCTGACCCAGCTTTGGGCAATATTAGTTTTGATGAAGAACGATTTAAGGACGTTTGGGAAAATAACACCCTGTTCTTAATTAATGTAGCACCTCAGCATCGACAAAATATGTTGGCATTACATGAAAAAGATTTACGTCATGTTGAGGATGCTACTGTGAATCGCTATGCCTTTGTCGATATTCAATATCCACAATTTGCCATGGAAAAAATTGCAGATAAAGCATCGACTATACGTTTAGAGCGTAATTTAAATAAAGATTCTGAAAATTATGGACAGTATGAGCATCGCTATTTAAGACTCTACTACAAAAACAAATAATACATTGTTCACAACATACAAAAATAAAAAATGGAAGGGGTAAATCATGGAACGTAAATGGATGAATAAAACCTTATTGGCGCTTAGTATCCAAATGGTAATTGGGGTAGCGTATGCTGCAGAAGAGCCACAGCTAGGGGAATATGAAACAACAGCTGAACAACAGGCTGAAGTATCAGAAGCAACAACTGAAGTTTCCGCCACAACAGCTGAAACAAACAGTACTGAGGCGGTAGTGACTTCAACAAATGGGGAGCAAGCCGCTTCTACTGCATTGCAGCAACAAGAGGGTGATGCAACCAAAGAGGCCAACTTAGAAGAAGTCTTTACCTCAAATGAACGTCAATATTCATTGATGAAACAAGGTGAAATTTCATCTTACTACGACATTGATTATACCTATTATCGTGATACCCAACTTGATCTTGAAATGGCACAAGGTCAATTATATCAATTACGTGTACAAGAAAATGCTTCTCATGCTTTAACCAATACCTTTACAGCACAGTATGGCTTGCGTGACAATCTGACCTTGTCGGCATCTTTACCTTTAGTGGCAAAAACAGATTTATTAAAAGATACTACAGCTGCAGGTTTAGGGGATATTTCATTAGGCGCACGTTGGGAACCGTTCCCACTTAAAGCAGGTCGTTTGCCTTTAATTTTATTTGCCAACCTTTCGACCAAGACTGGTGATAGCCCGTATGAAATTAACCCCGTCAAAGATTTGGCTACAGGGAAAGGTTATTACTCGGTCGGTTTTGGGGCAAGTACCCGTAAATATATTGATCCTGTAGTCTTGTTTGCCTCAGCTTCTGCCAACTATGGTTTAAAAGAAAGTGGCTTAAACCAAATTCGTGGTGGGCGCATTATTGAAGAGTTTGAACCGGGTGTTAGCGGTGGTTTTGCATTTGGTTTTGCCTACTCGTTTAATTACGATGTGTCTATGACTATGTCATATCAGCAAAGCTTTAATACTGGTTCTGAATTTTTTTATGAAGGTGGTGAAAGTTATTCACCAGCCGATCAAACCAGTTCAACTTTAGCAATTTCACTCGGGGTGCGTGTATCACCAGAAACCATTGTTAATGGTACGGTGGGTATTGGTTTGACTGAAGATGCACCAGACGTGTCACTTGGTTTGTCTTTCCCATTAGATATTCTCGGTTTTGGTAAAAAAATTCGCTAAGAGGCTAGTCGCATGAAAATGATACGACTTCGCCCGTTAGTGACTGCTATTTTACTGTCGGGCTGTTCGGGCGCTGCATTTGCGCAGCTTGGGCAAAACTTATCTGTAGATATTCGCTCTTTAACCATGGGGAATGCAGTTACTGCCGATCCACCTGGTATTAGCGCGATTCACTTTAACCCTGCAGCACTGACTAAAATTGAAGGTCTACAAACTGATGTGCAAGGGGTATTGGCACATTTTGATGTGCAGCGCGAGCTTTCTGTACCTGCTGGTTATGATGTTTTTGGATACTCTGATGACCCTGTCGTGTGTAATGATGGGCCAGAGATCATGGCAGATTTCTGTACCGACTTTAAGGGGACAGTACAGGCAGATGTAGAGTATCCGACCCTTTATGTGCCTATTCTGAAAAAGTTTGTGGATTTGGGTAAGGGCATGCCGTTGGCAGCTCCAACCAATGGGATTGCCTATAATCCTCCAGGGTCAAAAGTGACTTTTGCCACGGCACTGTATGCGCCTTTAATTGCAGGCTTTGGCGCAGAAGATGGTAACCCAGGTAATTTTATGGGGCAGCAAGTAGCGCTAGAGCGTATTACTTATTTGTCACCATCCATCGCTTATCAAGTGAATGATGAGTTGTCGGTTGGGGCTTCCATTGGTATGTCTTATCAAGCCATTGCCATGAACACCGATTTACGTTTCCCGAATGAGTTGATCGGGATGTTGCGTATGGTGGATGAGGTCGTTTGTACCCCATTTAAAGAAAACTCAGACATTATTACTGATATTTTATTGCTCGGTATTTGTAATGCTGAAGAAGGGATGAACCCTTTTTCTCGCTTTGGACAAATGCAACTGGCAGTCGAACAGAGTCTGAGCCCAAGTTATAACTTGGGGATTCTATGGGAACCAACTGAAGATTTTAGCTTTGGTATGGTGTACCAAAGTGCCGCTAAAATGCGTTTAAAAGGCAAATATCATATTGATAACTCTAAAGCACCACGAGAGTTAATCAATGGTTTGATGTCATCTCCGACAGGGCAAATTCTAGCGGCGATTCTTGGCTTTCCAAGCTATATTCCAGCCAGTGAATCTGGTTTGGTATCTATGGATTTTGAATATCCTGCGCACTTTCAGGCGGGGATTAAATACAAAGTCATGCCTGATTTACAGGTGAATTTTGATGTCGGTTGGACAGATTATAAAGCTTGGGATAAATTTAAATTTGAGTTTGATCGTCAAATTTCTGCCCTTAAAATTGCAAAACTACTTTCAGAACATGTTTCTGATAGCTCTTTGGCTTTGCCGCTTGAGTTTCAGTCGCCATGGAGTTGGGGAATTGGTGTTGAATATTCAGCAACCGATCGCTTAAAACTACGTGCGGGTTATGAACCACGTGGCAGTGCCATTCCTGATAATAAACGTAACACCATGGTACCTATCAACAATGCGCGTTTGTTTGGTTTGGGCGTAGGTTATCGTTTTGATGCAGATACAGATTTAGATTTATCGATTGGCTTTTTACAGAGTAAGGACAAAATACCTGCCAATACCAGTAGCTTAGCCAACAAAGAAGGTGTGAATAACTTGTTATTAAACCCTTATGCGGGGCTAAACGTAAAAACAGATACCAAAATTACAATTCTTGGATTGAGTTATAGAACACGATGGTAAGTTCAGTACAGAAAATAAAACGGACTTTATTTTCAAAGTCGATTGTGTTGCTGCTCGCCAGCACAGGATCGGTGTGTTACGCCAATCAGTTTTACACCATTATTGGGCCAGATGGTCGTCCGATTGTGGTGCAGCGTAATGCCGCAGAAAAAAAGAAAACCATAGCCGCGCTGGAAACAGCACAAAAACAAAAGAAAGAGCAGCAAAAACCAGCTCAACCCGTTGTTCAAGCTGTGCCTACACAACAAGTGATACCAGCCACCTCACCACAACTTAAAAGTGCATCGGAAAATGCTGCTCAAAAGACTCTCAAAGAGCAAATACAAGAAACTGCACCAAGCTCTAAAGTTGTTGTTCAGCAAGCAAGAACGATGCAACAGCAGCAAAAAGTACTCGTAACTCAAGATGTTGAACAATCCAAGCCATCTTTAATTGCAGAGAACACTGACATAGCCTCAAGCACACAGAAGCTTGTAAAAGCATCTAGCGTAGATGTTGCGAAAACCAAGCCAAAAATATCGAGTGTAATCGGCTTGGAAGAAAATTCTGCATCACCTCTTTCTCAGTCTGCAATTGTGGTTGAGGCGAAAGCTGAAACAGATGCGACATCATCAGGTTTTATGGAGATGGCGGGTGAGAAATATGTCAAGAGTGAATATTTAGAAGACCAAGAATTTAATTTAGAAGGGAAAAAGCGTTTTTACAGCATGCCTGAAGGGGTAATTGATACGAAGCATGGTGGTGGTGCACGTATGCAGGTGGTTGAGCGTGAACGAGGTGTGAATCGTTCTGTTCTACAAAAAATTTTCCAAAAGAAACCAGTAATTGAGCCACAAGCAATTGTTTTAGCAGCAGACTATTATCGTGTGTCCCATGCAGAAGCAGTAGCTAGTTTGGGGCAAAGTTGTTTTACTGAAACTAAAAAAAACAAAGCCAAAGTTTTAAAAGCACAACAGGATTTAAACTTATGGCCGCGCGCGCCACTTACTGAAAAGTTTGATTATGAGTTGGTCAAAGTATCCGATTCAATTCAGAATATACAAATCAACTCTTATGCGACTAAACAAAATAATCCGACTTTTTATTGGCCATTTGTGGTATTTCTAGATCAGAAAGGTTGTGTGATTGAAGGTGCTGGCGGCTTTAGAAATCAGGATACTGCCAGCAATGGATTACGCCATGAGGTTATTGAAGGTATTATTCAGCTGCCTGCAAACAGTCATTATTTACTCTTAACCCCATTGGCTTCTGCGGTAGATATGGAACATCGAGCGCTCAGTAACCAAGGACAATTAAAACTCATTGCGATACGCTAACAAAAATAAGAGAATTCAGGATGAAAATTAGACAGATTTTACCTTTTGCGAGTACGGCATTGCTGGCAGCTTTAAGTGGTTGCGGTGGAGAAAGTGCCAACATTAATCCAGAACCAAACCCTGTACTCTACGTGAATGGAAGTTGCGCCTCGAATACTACCGACTGTGTCGAGTTTGCGTTGGATTACCCAGTTGATGGTTTGAACTTTACCTGTAGTAGTGATGCCAGTAAAACTTATATGACCTTCATTGAGCCAACGAGTAATGCTGCTACTGGAAAATGTAAGGCAGGCGATAAAGTACACTTCTTTATTCAGGAAAAGACCAATCAGCAAATTGATTTGGGCACAGTATCACTAGCAGATATTGGGGTAGTGAGTGCGGCAGGTGCAGGGTTCCCACGTTTAAGCGTGTTGGATATGGCAAGAGGCTTAACTGGTCGAGCAGCCACAAGTTTAAATAATCCTAGAGATGATACTGTTCAAGTGGCGACTGCCATTGTGAGAATTTTACAGGCTTTGTCTGTTGAAACAGGAAAATCTGTCCCGGGTGATATTCAACCTTTATATATTTCAACCCTGAAAAAAGAACAATTGGCTGATATAGGCACTTCTGTTAAGGCTGCTGATTTTAGTTCAGGTGCCTACGCTTTAATTTTACGTCCTTGGGTAGATGTGTCCCCAATTTCTCAGGAAACAGCATCTCAGGCCCTGAATACTTTGGTATATATGAATAATTCGGCATTGTATCAAGCCAATTATCCAATTTTGGCTAAAGAAGATTCTCAATTACCCCAAGGTTTATATGGTTGTAACTTAACAGATTGTAAGACAGCAACCCCTGCATTAAAGCACTTAATTGGACAATATCAGCTGATTACGGACCGTGCAGGTTATACTTTCGGTTACGGCGTGCAGTGGAAAGGGGCTGTAACAGCAAGTAGTGCTAATCCAATCTTATCTGTGAGTGGTGACCTGATTCGTAACGCACGTCCTGACCGTATGACAGCAGCTCCACAAACGACTTGGGTTGATCCGCTTACCAAGCGTATAACAGAACCATTCCGTTTTAGTGTAAGCACCAATACTGCCGATGATTTTCAAATTACTCAAGGTAAAGTCTATAACGACTATTTGATTGCGGGCACAGAGGGCTTTTATAAACTTCTGACTAAATTAAGTACAGCAAATCCTGCCGATTACGGTTTGTGGCAGCAAACTATTGGGACGGATCAGTTTAAAGGTTCATTTGATGCCTATAAATTTTTTCCAGTGAACTTTTTAGATAATCGTGTTTTTAAAACCGTGAAAAATGTGAATGTTGATGAGTCTTATATTTTCCCTTTATATGCGACCTTAACTTTCAATTTTGCGAATAGCACGGCTACGCCAGTCAAACTGGGAATTGTGCTGGATGAACATGGCAATATTCGGACAGATATTGGAGCAAATGCAACGGAAACAGACATGTCGGGTCAGTGTGCAACTCTGAGTCAATCTGAAGCAAATTTGGTAGATACAAATGGTATCACTCAACATCGTATTGGAGTTTTAGGTACAGCTGATGTAGATAATAAGGCCGTAACGTTGCGTATGATATTGGCCAATTCACGTTTTCAGCAATTGGATGGAGCTGTGATTGGTTTAAATACCAAAATTGAACAGGTGGAAGGGACTAGCAATCAAAGTATCGTAGTGGGTGGGGCTCGTGCCAATATTGGCAATTTGGTGGCTGGAAATTCGACTCATATCACCTTGTCAGACTTTAGTGGTTCTACGGTGCATTGGAGTAATATTTATAATGCACAGTTAGCGACTTACGTGAATCAGAGCACAAATCAAGCTTCTGAAGCTGATCAGGCCTTAAGTAAAATTCAAGGTGGTACCGTAAGTATGGCGGTGGCAAGTTGCGATCAGGCAAATAAAGTCCGTACCTAATCGCTTCATCATGTTGAAAACAATAAGCCCATCTTGACGATGGGCTTATTTTTTAACTGTTTGTTACTCGCTGTGGAATTAAAGCTTTCATACTTAACCCGTATGATCGGTACGAGAACCTAATGTTTCTAAATGTGTGGTGAAATGATTGTTCTTTCGATCTGCAAAGTAGTGTTGCAAAGTTCTTTCTACACTCGGGAAAGCCAGTTCTGACCACGGAATTTCATCTTCGCTAAATAGGCGTGATTCAATGGTTTCCTCACCTGCACCAAATTGACCATTCAACAATTGCGCCTTGAACAGCACATAAATTTGTCCAATACGCGGAATGTTGTACATACAATACAGTTGTTCAATCTTAATTTCTGCTTCGGCTTCTTCACGGGTTTCACGTGCTGAACCTTGTTCCATGGTTTCAAACATTTCCATGTAGCCCGCAGGTAAAGTCCATAGACCATAACGTGGCTCAATGGCACGGCGGCACAACAAAACTTTATTTTCCCAAGTGACTAAGGCACCGCAAATGACTTTAGGATTGACGTAATGAATCGTGCCACAGGCACGACATACCTGACGCAGTTGTTGATCGCCAAGCGGTATTTTAGTTATTGTTTTTTGCCCACAATTGCCACAAAAGTTCATATTGATCGTCATTGCCGAAGGGAGTTCTCAGAATAACTGAAAATTTCGACTTTGGCATCCTCTCTATCTATTGCTCGTGCATTTCAGCTATGATGAAATAATAAAACAAGGAGAACAATAAAGTATGTTTGATCATTCGCTCACGCATCTATTACAGCAACGTTTGCGCTTTTCCAAAACACTTAGAGAAGCGCATGCTGCGGTATTGATTGCAATTACAGATGAGCATGATCCTAAAGTACTGTTAACACGCCGTTCTACTTTATTAAATAACCATGCAGGCGAGGTGTCTTTTCCTGGGGGGAAACGCGATCCACAAGATACCAGTAATATTGTGGTGGCATTGCGCGAGGCACAGGAAGAAACTGCGTTAAATCCCTTTGATGTGCAATTGATCGGCGACTTGCCTATGCAAAAAGCCCGTAATGGGATGTTGGTTAAACCTGTGGTGGGGCTCATCTCTCCAGAAGTTGAATTAATTCCACAACCTTCAGAAATTGATCGAATCTTTTTTGCATCGTTGCAGCATTTGATGGAAGCACCACCCATGCCTTATGAGGTGAATTTTGCTCAACAAAAATTATACTTTCCGAGTATGCAAGTTGAAGATGAAGTGGTTTGGGGTTTAACTGCGCGCATGTTGGTGTCCTTGTTTGAATACGGTCTGGATTATCGTAAAGAATGGCCGTTCTTACTGAACTCACCCAAATTTAAAAAATAAGCTGACTTTATAACAAATACCGACATTTACACTCAAAGGAAGGAATCATGCTGTATAAATTTCAAGGTCATGCACCTAAAGCTTTACAACACCCATGGGATGGCTGGGTGGCTGATAATGCCACAGTGATTGGTCAGGTAGAGCTTGGACAGAAAGTTAGTGTCTGGTTTGGCGCGGTGATTCGAGCCGACAACAGCAAAATCAAAATCGGGCATTTTAGTAATGTGCAGGAAAATGCGGTTTTGCATACCGATGCAGGCATTGAAATGAATATTGGTGATTATGTCACCATTGGGCATCAGGCCATGCTACATGGTTGTACCGTGGGTGATAATAGCCTGATAGGCATTAATGCTGTGGTGTTGAATCATGCTGTGATTGGGAAAAATTGTATTATTGGTGCCAATGCTTTAATTCCTGAAGGCAAAGTCATTCCAGATAATTCTGTGGTGATGGGCTCACCAGGTAAAGTCGTGAAAACTTTAGATGAGTCGGCTGCAGCGCGTTTAAAAATGAGTGCTTTGCATTATGCAGAGCACTTTCCGCATTTTGTGAACTTGGAGCCTACTACGCTTTAGGGGCGTCTATTCTGTTGCTATAGGTGCGTATTCAATATAACGCTGCAAACCTTTTAGCAATAAATCTTGCTCGACTTGTGGTTGATATTGTTGCAAAAACTTGGCAAATAGCGGGGCATCGCCACCTGTTAAAATTAGTTTGCGTGGCGATTGCCGAATTACATGTTCAATGGTGCTAAGTAAACCCAATAAAATACCATGATGAACCGCATCGATGGTGCTGCGTCCTGGGGTGAGTTCATCAAAGGCCGCATCTGGAATTTTAATGCCTTTGGTATTTTGAATGAGCGCATCACGTTGTAAATACAGATTCGGTAAAATGTAGCCGCCTATATGAGTTAATCCATCAGCTAAATCAATAGTCAAAGCTGTACCACAACTGATGACACAGTAGTTTTCTTGTGGATCACTGGCAACGGCAAGCACTTGTAGCCAGCGGTCAATCCCAAGTTGCTTAATGTCATATTCACAGTGCAAGCCTGCATAATCAGCATGTACTTTGGCATAAATCACAGGCACATTCAGAGTCTTTAAAATCAAATGAATGCGTTGGTTGTTCTTCTGATCTTGTACTGAAGACACACCGACTTTATGCACATTCAGGCTTTTAAAATGTTGAATTAAGCCAAGTAATAAATCGGCAGGAGATTGCAAATGTAATTCTGCCTCATGCTCGATCACACGTTCATTCTCAGTTACCCAGTACTTCAGGCGGGTATTACCAATATCTAGCCATAAATTTTTCATGATGTTGACTCGGTGGCTAAATCAAGCGGGCGTAATCGACCTTGATAAAAAACTTCGATACCCTGTGCCGTTTCAATTTGCACTGCGCCATCATCCTGAATACCTAAAAACACACCCTCGCACGTGCCTTTAAAGTGTTCAAATTCCACTCGTTGTTGTTTGAATGCTGCATAGTGATTAAAGCGGGATGCTAAATTGTAGCAATCATGATTAAACCAGTCGCAGGCTTGCTGGATAGCAAGATAAAGTTCTGCAACTAAACTGATACGGTTTATTGAGGTTAAACCAAGCTCGGTCAGAGATGTGGTTTTTTGATCAATGACGGGTGAGCTGACAGGTGAAAGATTGAGTCCGACACCGACGATTACTTGCTGAGCCGAAATTGGCTCAATTAAGATGCCGCCCCATTTGCCTTGTGGGCTGTATAAGTCATTCGGCCATTTTACTTGTAGATCAAGCGCCTCTAGACTCGGCATTTGCAAGATATTTAACGCAACTTCTAAAGCTAAACACCCATTTACAGGTGTTCGTAAATTTAGCAATGTGCTTAAATAGATGTTCCCTTCGGGTGATACCCATTGCCGTTGACGTTGTCCTCGACCATGCGTTTGTCTGGTACTACAGACCAAGACACTCTGCACACCTTTTTGTGCAATTTCCCGTACATCATCATTGGTAGACGTGGTAATCGGCTTCAGGATGAGTACTTCTGGAAGCTGACCTGCTTCTGTGAGTTGTTGTTGCAGTTGTCGGGTTTCTACATCCATACGAATTTACAAATAGTGGAATATATTTATGGAGTTAATCATATATTTATTGATTGGTGCAATTGCCGGATTTACAGCAGGGCTGTTTGGTGTCGGTGGTGGCTTAATTATTGTGCCAATTTTATATATTGTGTTCACTCAACTCAATTATGATCCTTCGGTGTTAATGCACATGGCCGTGGGAACGTCATTGGCGACCATTATTGTGACTTCAATTAGTTCAGTCAGTGCGCATCATAAAAAAGGTGCGGTGATGTGGTCTGTGTTCCGTAATCTTGCACCGGGTTTGGTGGTTGGTGCATTTGTGGGAGCCGGCATTGCCGATTTTCTTTCTGGTCAAGGCTTACAGTTACTCATTGGTGCTTTTGCGTTGTGGGTCGCTTTTAAAATGTTTAGAGGGGCAAATGTTGCAGTAGCTCCATCTCATCATTTGCCATCTACACCAATGCAAGTCATGGCAGGCGGTGGAATTGGCATCGCCTCTGCGATTTTTGGTATTGGCGGCGGCAGTTTAACTGTGCCGTATTTAAGCCGTTATGGTGTCGTGATGCAAAAAGCTGTAGCAACTTCAGCAGCTTGTGGTTTGCCAATTGCAATTGCAGGCGCATTGGGTTTTATCTGGTTTGGTAAGCAAGCAGAAGTCGCTGTACCGAATACCATTGGTTATATTCATATTTATGCCTTTATTGGTATTAGTGTGATGAGCTTTATTACGGCAAAAGTAGGCGCTAAAGTCGCACATCGCTTATCGCCAGCAATGCTAAAAAAATGTTTCGCCTGTTTGTTGACCACAGTCGGATGTTACTTTGTCTATCAGGGGCTGCGTGCATTTTTCTAATTTCTGCGGGCAGTATTCTTTATTTTTTATCTATTTTCTTTATTTTAAGCCGTGTAAAATTGGCTATAGCGCCATGAAATTGTCAGACAATGTCATGGTTATGTGATCTGTTTCGCAGTAAAAAAGTCAGATGCTTCGTTTGGGACTGTGGTGTTACAGTAAGTTTGCTGCTCAATACTTATGCTGTAGCTGTAAATCATACAGTCCTGAACTTCATCGCTGCATCTTATAAAAACAAGATAGGAACAGTATGCAACAACAAGAATCAGAGAGTTTGTCGGAACAAATAGCCCAACATATTGCTGAGCAAATTATTAGTGGTGATTTGGTTGAAGGTGAGCGTATTCAGGAACTGCGCATTGCCAAAGAGCTAGATGTCAGCCGTGGATCGGTGCGTGAAGCGTTGTTGTTATTGGAACGTACCCATCTAATTGAAATTTTTCCGCGCCGTGGGGCAATGGTGACAGAAATGTCGGCACAGCAAGTGCGGGCGTTATTTGATAGCAGCAGTTTGC
Source organism: Acinetobacter sp. A2 (assembly GCF_012371325.1). GTDB lineage: Bacteria > Pseudomonadota > Gammaproteobacteria > Pseudomonadales > Moraxellaceae > Acinetobacter. Next base: position 22,199 of record NZ_JAAZQX010000003.1, read on the forward strand.
TGTTGGGCTATATTGTGCAACGCATTGCCGATACGTGGCGCATAGATGAAGCTGAAATCTTACAGCAGCTTTTGCTGCAGTTGGCAGAGCAATGTCGTTTGGGCAATACCGAAAAATTTTATGATTTAATATTTCAATATTTGGCACAGCAGCCCGACATGGTTGGCAATATCTATTTGATGAAGTTTTATCAGGAATTGTTGCCTTCACTAAGACGTAGCTATTTTTTAACCTTAAATACCTCGCGTCGGGAGTTACAAGAATCTTTGGAATTATTTAAACTGGTGAGTGATGCAATTTTAAGCAGAAAATCACAACAAGCCACTTTATTTATGGAAGATTTTTGCCGACACTTGCGCAACTTGGTGTTGGAATCTCTGACCCGTATGAAACAGATCGAGCTTGCCTGGGCAAGACGTTCACGCCGTTAATTGGGACATTATGCGTTTAAGCAGCTTAAAACTTTCTGGCTTTAAATCTTTTGCCGACAGTACGACCTTACATTTTAAAGCCAACCGTACCGCTGTGGTGGGGCCAAATGGCTGTGGTAAATCCAATGTGATTGATGCCATTCGTTGGGTGATGGGTGAGTCCAGCGCACGTCAGCTGCGTGGTGGCAGTATGCAGGATGTCATTTTTACGGGAACCGCCAAGCGTAAACCAGTGGGCGTGGCCAGTGTAGAACTGCGTTTTGATAATACCTACGGCAAATTAGGCGGTGCCTATAATGCCTATAATGAACTGTCAGTCCGTCGACAGGTCAACCGTGATGGCAAGTCAGAATATTTTTTAAATGGTACCAAATGCCGCCGTCGTGACATTACCGATATTTTCTTAGGCACAGGTCTAGGCCCACGTTCATATGCAATTATTGAACAGGGCATGATCAACCGTTTGGTCGATGCCAAACCTGAAGAAATGCGGGTGTTTATTGAAGAAGCCGCAGGTGTGTCACGTTATCAGGCGCGTCGTCGTGAAACCATGTTGCATTTGGATCACACCACACAAAACCTTGCGCGTTTGGAAGATATTGCAGCTGAACTCAAATCACAGCTGAAAACTTTAAAGCGTCAGTCTGAAACAGCCATTCAGTACAAAGCACTTGAGAGTGAAATTCGTACCATTAAAGTAGAAGTGCTGTCTTTTCAATGCGAACACAGTGCACGTTTACAGCAAGAATATACCTTGAGTATGAATGAACTTGGGGAAAGCTTTAAACTGGTACGTTCGGAGCTGACTACTTTGGAACATGATTTAACTGCAACCAGTGAATTATTTCAGCGTTTAATTCAGCAATCGACACCGTTGCAGCAAGAATGGCAGCAGGCAGAAAAAAAACTGGCTGAACTCAAAATGACACTGGAACAAAAACAAAGTCTGTTTCAGCAAAATACTGCAACCTTATCGCAGTTAGAACAACAAAAAGCACAAACCAAAGAGCGTTTGCAGTTAATTGAATTGCAGCTAGAGACTTTGTCCGATCAACAAGATGAACAGCAGCGTAATGTGCAGCAGCAAGATCAGTTAGCGCAGCAACATCAACAGCAGTTGCAGGATTTAAAAGCCCAGCAAAGTGGTCAAACCGAGCAGTATGCACAAATCAAGGCACAAGTAGAGCAACAACAACAAAAACATGTGCAAATGCAGGCACAAAGTGAGCAGCTTGCCAAAAATATCAGCCGCATTGAACAGCAAAAACAAACCTTGACTCAGCAATTTGCTCAGATTCAGCAGCAGGATGGGCAAGACAACCTGCAGCAATTACACGATGAAAAGCAGCGTTTGCAGATGGAATTAGGCGTTTCAGAACAGCTTATTCAGGAAACTACGCTGCAACTGAGTACATTGCAGGCACAGTATCAATCGCATCAAACACAGTGTGCAGCGCTGAAATCCGAAATTCAGATTTTGCAGTCTGAGCAGAAAAATCTAAATCAATTGCTCATTAAGCAAAGTCCCAAAGTGGCAAACGATGTAGTGCAGTTGATGCAAGTATTACAACTTGCAGATACAGCCAAAGCACATGCCAGTTTGATTGAAAAGTTTTTATCTAAATGGCTATCTGCACAGTTGGTCGATTTAAATAGCGCCTTTCAAGACAGCTGCGCACGTCAGTTAAAAGTAAATGCTGTTACAGATCACCAAACATCGGCCATGCAATTGTCTGGCTGTGAATGTTTAAGTGACTGGATTACTGCACCACAAAGTTCTTTGTGGCAGCAGGTTGCGATTGCAGAAAATTTATCACAGGCTTTGGCTTTGCAAACGCAATTGCAAGCAGGGCAATCTATTTTAAGTTTAGATGGTTATCATGTTGGCCCTGATTGGGTGATTGGGCTGTTTTATGATGAAGCCGCGCAGGCGGGGCAAGGGGCGCTCAGCCATCGGATTCGTTTGGATGAAATTGAGCAGGCTTTAGCGCTGCAATTGCCGCAATGGCAACAGGCAGTGCAGCATTTACCCGAATTGCAGCAACAATTACAACACATACAACAGCAATTGCAGCAGCAACAGCAGGCGTTGAAACAGCAGCAACTGGCTGTACAGGCAGTGGATGTGCAAATTGCGAAAGCCGAAAGTGCAGCGCAGGCCTTTGCTGTACAGCAACAGCAGTTGCAAAATCAATTGGCACAGTTAGATGAGCAACTTGAAGAAGATGCCATGCAAAAAGATGATCTGGAAATTGATTTGCATGCTTTGGCATTTAAACTTGAGCAGGCTTTGCCGCAATATAAAACCTTGCAATTTCAGGTCGAGCAGCTGAATGAGCAATTTGATACAGCACAGCAAACTTTTCAGCAGCAGCAACAAGAGCTAGAGTTGCTGCGTCGTCAAGCAGTGCAAACCCAGCAGCAGACTGAGTTATTGGAAAAAGATGCCACTTTCTTAAAAGCACAATATCAACAGATTGTGGCGCAAATGGAACAAGCCAAAAAGTTTGTCGATCCAGTCCAACTAGAATTACCTGCGCTGGAAACGCAGTTTTCCGAGCAGCAGCAACAGACTGAAAAACTGCAAAAAACTTGGCAGGAATGGCAAGTAGAATTGAACAGTGTGCAGTCCAAACAGCAGCAATTGACCGAACAGCGCCAGCAACAGCAGCAGCAAGATGAGCAGCTACGTGCACAGCTTGAAGAAAAGCGTTTGGCGTGGCAGTCGGCCAAGTCGGACTATCAGCATTATTCTGAACTGTTAAAAGATTTAAACAGTGAAATCATTACTGGTTTACAAATTGATGTGACTGCACATCAGCAGAAGCTGGCCAAAGCGCAGCAGCAGTTTGATAAATTGGGTGCAGTCAATTTGGCAGCTTCGGAAGAATATGAAGAAGTATCTGCCCGTTTTGAAGAATTAAGCCATCAAATTGAAGATTTGGAAAATACTGTGTCGCAGTTGCAGGCGGCCATGAAAAGTATTGATCAAGAAACCCGTAAATTGTTTATGAGTACTTTTGATCAGATCAATGCCGAATTGCAGGAGCTGTTTCCAAAAGTCTTTAATGGCGGTGAAGCGAGTTTGAGTTTGGAAGATGATTGGCAGTCTGGAGTAAAATTAATGGCACGTCCGCCAGGCAAGCGCAACAGTTCCTTAGCTTTACTTTCTGGTGGTGAAAAAGCACTGACTGCGTTGGCATTGGTTTTTGCAATTTTCCGTTTAAATCCAGCGCCATTTTGTGTGCTCGATGAAGTTGATGCACCGCTAGATGATGCCAACGTGGGACGTTTTTGTAATTTAGTAAAAGAACTTTCTGAACAAGTCCAATTCATTTACATTACACATAATAAACTTGCTATGACGATGGCAACCGACCTCTTAGGTGTTACCATGCCTGAACCGGGAACCTCAAAATTAGTAACCGTAAATTTAGAAGAAGCCGCAGAATACGGCCTAGTCGCGGAGGCATAATATGGAAATCACCACAATCGTTGGAATTGTCATCGCTATTATTATCATGGCGTTTGGTTTAAAAATGATTCTGAAAAAACCAGCAGATTCAGCGCCGTCATTGGACTCTGAATTGCAGTTTAATGCAGATAGTCAAAAACCAATTATTCCACGGCATGTACGTGATCAATTGCAGAGCGACGCCACTCCAGTTCGGGTAGAACCGACTTTGACTGCAGATGCCGTTCATGAACCCCCAGTTTCTGCCAAGACTGAACCACAGGCATTTTCTGATGATACTGCAGATAAAAGTACTGAAGCGACTCAATCTACGGCAAATCTACAGACCGATGTGTCAGCTCAAGATGCCTCTGAAACGACTGCTCAGGTAACGACTGAAACAGCGCCAGTAACTGCCGATGTCGCTGAGCCAAGCACTGCAACAGTATCGACCACATCTAACACGACCGAATATTCATTGTCAGATGAAATTCAACAGGTAATCGCAGAAACTGAGCCAAACACCAGTGAACAGGCCAAAACATCAAATGAATACAGCCTGAATCAACACATTGAAACTGCGGAAATTTCAGAATTTAACGAAGAAAGTAGCATTTTAGATTCGCACTTGCATGAACAAAAAATCATGGATGAAGAAAGTGCTTTGGCCACAGCGGAATCTTTTATTGCGCTGAATGTATTCCCAGAGCGTCGCATACTTTCGGGTGATAAGGCCTTAAAAGTATTAATGAAATACGGTTTGCGTTTTGGTGAAATGTCATGTTTCCATCGTTATAACGAAGATGGCACTAAGCTATTATTCTCTGTGCTACAAATTAATGATGAAGGCGCAGATGGCTTTGATTTAGAAACGCTATCGACTGAACAGGTTAAAGGTTTGGCATTTTTCCTCGCTTTACCGCATAGCGATGTGCAAAATGCTTTTGACACCATGGTTAGTATTTCGGGACTGATTGCGCGTGAAATTGATGGTACGGTCTATGACCAAAACCATTTGGAATTTACCCCACAATTACGTGAGCACTGGCGTCATCAAGCGATTGATTATCGTGCGGGTCAGGCAAGTCATAGCTAACATGCTGCATTTTTGCGCAGTGTAAGCTTAATTGCGTAGAGTATTATTAATCAAAGTGATCTGAGATAAATTGCAACTTAGGGCAGGCATTTTTATAATGCTGTCAGCAAAATGGTAGCCTCGGCTACATAGAAACAGAAGGGCGGAACAAGACCGCCCTTTTTTATGGTGGAAAATATGTCTGTAGATTTAACTGTCGTGGCGCAAATGCGTCAATTGATTCAACTGCTTGCCAAGCACAATCATGCCTATTATGTGATGGATCAACCGACAATTACAGACAGTGAATATGATCAGCTTTTCCATCAGCTCAAAGCGCTAGAACAGCAATATCCAGATTTGGTGCAGCCTGATACCCCAACCAATAAAGTCGGTGGTACGCCTTTGGCGAAATTTACCAGTGTGACGCACACTGTACCGATGCTGTCTTTAGGCAATGTTTTTAATCAGGAAGAATTATTTGCCTTTGCACGACGTGTTGAAGAGCGCTTGCCTAACCAAACTATTGAATACGATGTTGAACTCAAATTTGATGGTCTGGCCATTTCGCTTTGGTACGAGCATGGGGTATTGGTGCGTGGTGTGACCCGTGGTGATGGCGAAACTGGAGAAGATATTACCCACAACGTCAAAACCATCCGTAATTTGCCTAAAGTCTTGAGTGCGGATGCAACTGCCATTCCTGAATTTTTGGAAGTGCGTGGCGAAGTGCTAATGCCAAAACTTGGCTTTGAAAAACTTAACGCTGCCAATACAGCCAAAGGTGAAAAAACTTTTGCCAATCCACGTAATGCGGCAGCGGGCAGTTTACGTCAGTTAGACCCGAGTATTGCCGCATCGCGACCTTTGGCATTCTATGCTTATGGTATTGCGCAATGTGTACCGCATCATGGGCAAAGTACCATGTCAGACAGTTTAACGTGGTTGGAACAGTTTGGTTTTGAAATTGGTGAACGTCATTTTGTTTGCAAGAGCATTCAGGAAGTTCAAGCCGCTTATGAACAAATTAACCTTGAACGCCCGAATTTAAGCGTTGAAATTGATGGCATGGTGGTCAAGGTCAATGAGCTGAAACAGCAACAGCTATTGGGTTTTTTAAGTCGTGAACCACGTTGGGCAACCGCTTATAAATTCCCTGCCGTGGCGGCTTTAACTACTATTGAAAATATTGACTGGCAAGTAGGTCGTACAGGTACGCTAACCCCTGTAGCGCGTTTAAATCCAGTCGCAGTGGGTGGTGTGACAGTATCTAATGTGACCTTGCATAATATTGGTGAAATCCATCGTTTAGATGTGCGTTTAGGCGATACTGTTAGCGTTTACCGTAGTGGTGATGTGATTCCGAAAGTGGAAAAAGTCTGGCCAGAATTCCGCCCTACAGATGCGCAGGAAGTCCATTTGCCAGAGCAATGCCCAGTGTGTGATTCACCTGTGGTGATGCCTGAAGGTGAGGCGTTGGCGCGTTGTTCAGGCGGTTTGTATTGTGCAGCACAGCGTATTGAAGCGATTCGTCATTTTGTATCGCGTAAAGCCATGGATATTGAAGGTTTGGGCGATCGTTGGGTCGAATCCTTGCTGCACTTGAATTTACTGCAAAATGTAGCCGATATTTATCATTTGCATGAACACCGCGATGCTTTGCTCAGCATTGAAAAAATGGGTGAAAAGTCAGTTCAGAACCTGATTGACTCGATTGAAAATAGCAAAAAAACCACATTGGCTGCGTTTATATATGCTTTGGGGATTCGGGGTGTGGGCGAAACCACAGCACGCATGCTTGCCAATACTTTCCAGACTTTAGAGGCTTTGCGTAAAGCTGACCTAGAAGCATTAAAGAAAACTCCAGATGTGGGGGACATTACCGCAGAATGGATTTTAGACTTTTTCCAAGCACCGCATAATTTAGAAGTATTGGACCGATTATTGGCAGCAGGCATTCATTGGGATGCTCCGATAGCACCAACACGCCAGCCGTTAAATGGTGAGAGCTGGGTGATTACGGGTACTTTAAGCCAAATGGGACGCGATGAAGCAACCCAATTATTGCAAGCGTTGGGTGCACGGGTCAGCGGCAGTGTGTCGGGCAAAACCAAATGTGTTGTGGCTGGTGAGAAAGCTGGCTCAAAGCTAGAAAAAGCCGAGAAGTTGGGTGTGCAAGTGATGAATGAAGCTGAGTTTATTCAGCTCATGCAAGAATATGGTGTGCTTGAATAAGCATGATTCATGCGCATTTTATCTGCTTAAAAACAAAGGCACTTCCATGATGAAGTGCCTTTGTTTTATTAGAAAAGTTGATGATTTAGCGTTTTTTGACAATCCCGTCATCAATCAATTGCTGAAAGTGCTCTATCAAACTGGTTTCAATATTGCGGTAGTGCATGCCCAATTCACGCTGACTTTTTTCCGCATTAAAATAAATTGGGTAGCCCATATTCAGTTCCACAAATTTACGGGAAAAACCAAGTAAAGGACCAAAGGCTTTAAAGGCAAATTTAGGTAACTGATTACGTGGGAACGGATATTTACGTCCAAAATGCTGTGCCAAAATTTTGCCCATTTCCAGTAAGCTGAATGTACCACCACTAATAATATAGCGACCTTGCGCTGCAGGGTTGAAAGCGGCTTGAATGTGGGCATCGGCAACATCACGTACATCTACAATACCATTCCACATGGCTGGCACACCTGCTAGCGTTAAGCCATTGGCAAATTGCAAGAGAACCTCCACGCTGCCCGATTGCGTGTTTTTGGTTAAGGATGGCCCGAGCACCAAAGCAGGGTTAATACAGACCAAATCCCAGCGTTGCTGTGCTTGTACCATTTCCCAAGCTTTACGTTCTGCTGCTACTTTTGAATAAGGATAAGGCTGATGTTCAGGACTACTGGTCGTATTCCAATGGCTTTCATCAAAACGGTTGTGTGCAGTCTTTAAAATATCAATCGCATCACCATAGGTTGCGGCAATACTAGAGGTGACCACCACACGCTTTACCGATGCAGTACGGTTAACACTGTTTAAAACATTTTCGGTGCCAATCACCGCAGGTTCAATAATGTCTTTTACTGCGTCTTTATAATTGGTGACCACAAAGGGTGAAGCCATGTGCAGCACAATTTCACAGCCCTGCATGGCGGCATCAAACGCACCATCTTCAAGTAAGTTGGCCTGAAATAATTGCAAGCTGCCAGTGCTGTTGGCTGCAATATCGGTCAGGTGCTGAAAACTGTGGGTTTTGTTGAGGTCACGGACTGTGGCATGCACTTGATGACCTTGCTCCAATAAGTTTTTAATCACCCAACTGGCAATATAGCCTGTTGCGCCTGTGACTAAAATGGGTGCAGAGGGATTTAGATTTGTCATTATTTTACGTAAGTGATGGAACTTGTGGCTATGATAATGCAGCTGGGTTTTAAAATCCGCTTTTTGGGTATTTTTCACAATATCCGAACGTCAAAATGAGTTTTCATTCTGTATTTACAAAATGATGCAAAATCATTGTGTTGTCATTTTTATTGCACCGTTTTTCCAAGCGTTTGTTTTATATATGGGAATTTTTAAACTAAATTGCAAATGCGTATGTTTCTCATTTTAATTTTATAAAAATCATAGGTTTACAATAATTAACTTTTGCAATTTAAACCGAATATGTCCATAATGACTAGATCAAGAAAGGGAGTGAAGCAAATGCGTGGCAATCCAGAAGTCGTAGACTATCTAAATATGTTGATCGGTGGCGAACTGGCTGCTCGCGATCAATACCTGATTCATTCGCGTATGTATGAAGATTGGGGCTTAAGCAAAATTTTTGAGCGCATTGACCATGAAATGCAGGAAGAAGCGCAACATGCAGATGCCTTGATTCGCCGTGTGTTATTCCTTGAAGGCACACCGAATATGCAACGTGATGATGTTGATGTGGGCGAAGATGTGGTGTCTTGCTTAAAAGCCGATTTAAAACTGGAATACGAAGTGCGTGAAAAATTGGCGCAAGGCGTAAAATTGTGTGAAGAAAAAGGCGACTATGTCAGCCGTGATATGTTGCGTCAGCAAATGAGCGACACCGAAGAAGACCACACTTACTGGTTAGAAAAACAATTACGTTTAATTGAGCTGATTGGTTTGCAAAACTACATTCAATCGCAAATGTGATGTAAACAAATACCCCAAAGCCCGATCTATTCAGATCGGGCTTTTTTATCTGTGTTTTAAATTGAACAAGCTATGATGGCTGAGCAGATTGGGTATACTGAAGCTATTTTTCAATTTGAGAGTAAGCAGCGTGCAACAACAAATTTTATTGATTACGGGCTGGGGCGGTGGCACTGCTTTATTGAACCCATTGCAGCAAGCTTTGATTGCACAAGGTTTTCGGGTTGAACTGATCAATATTTTTAACGCTGCCGATGCACAAGTGTTACAGCAACAGGTGGAATTGGCACGCCAGTTTGATGTGATTATGGGCTGGTCACTCGGCGGTCAATTGGCAACACTACTGGTCGATGCGATTGCCCATCAATATGCAGAATATAAAACCTTAATCACGATTGCGTCTAATCCGTGTTTTGTGGCACACGCAGGGTGGGATACCGCTATGCCTTCAGCGACTTTTACTCAATTTAAACAATCTTTTGAACAAGACCCAATTCTGACGTTAAAGCGATTTGGTTTTATGGTGTGTCAGGGTGTCAGCAGCAGTAAAACCGATTTGCTGCAATTGCAAAGTTTGGTGCAGGCACAGCCTCAATCTTTACTCAAACACGGTTTGGCTTTACTGGAAAACCTAAACTTGGTGAATAAGCTACAACAGTATGTAGGTCAGCAGTACCATATTTTTGCCGAGCAAGATGTTTTAGTTGATTGCAAAGTTGCTACTAAACTTCAAAATTTAGCTGCAAAGTTCTTAAGTGTAGATGTTATATCAGGCTCGCATGGGCTGCCATTGTTCCATGCAGATGAGCTGACTAGCAAAATCTGCCAATATTTACAGAAAAATCCGTCAACTCAGGGATAAGTGACAAATCTCGCAATTTATTTTGCAGGCAGACAGGTTTAAGATTTACGACAGCTTAGTTTTGTAATTTCAAGGATGAGGACAGGATGACAGAACAGATGGATTTGGTTTTTGATCGTGAACATCTTTGGCATCCTTATACCTCTATGACTCAGCCGCTGCCGACTTTCAAAGTAAAGCGGGCATTTGGCAGCACCATTGAACTTGAAGATGGTCGTCAATTGATTGATGGTATGTCATCGTGGTGGTGCGCGATTCATGGTTATAATCATCCTGAACTGAACCGTGCTGTCACAGAACAACTCGACAACATGGCACATATCATGTTTGGTGGTTTAACTCACAGCCCAGCCATTGAACTTGGGCGTTTGTTACTGCAAATCACGCCACCAAGTTTAGATAAAATTTTTTATGCAGATTCAGGTTCAGTTGCGGTAGAAGTCGCCTTGAAAATGGCCGTGCAATATTGGACTGCACAAGGCAAGCCTGAAAAAACCAACTTTATTACCACTCGTTCTGGCTATCATGGCGATACATGGAATGCCATGTCAGTCTGTGACCCTGTCACAGGGATGCATCAGGTTTTTGGCTCAAGTCTGGCACAGCGTTATTTTGTTTCCGCACCGCAAGTCGCATTTGATCAAGAGTGGAATCCTGACGATATTGCAGAGCTGGCGCAAAGTTTGGCAGACCAGCATCACAATATTGCTGCCATGATTATTGAGCCAATTGTGCAAGGTGCAGGCGGTATGCGCTTTTATCATCCCGAATATTTGCGTCAGGCTAAATTGCTCTGCGAACAATATAATGTTCTGCTAATTTTTGATGAAATTGCTACAGGGTTTGGGCGTACAGGCAAGCTCTTTGCGTGGGAACATGCACAGGTCGAACCCGATATTATGTGCATAGGCAAAGGACTGACAGGCGGTTATATGACTTTGTCTGCAACCTTGGCCACAAAACAGGTGGCAGAAACGATTTCGCAAGGTGAAGCAGGTGTGTTTATGCACGGCCCGACCTTTATGGGCAATCCATTGGCCTGTGCGGTTGCGCTAAAAAGCACTCAATTATTATTGTCACAAGACTGGCAAGCCAATATTCAACGTATTCAGCAGCAACTTGAACAGCATTTAACGCCATTAGCGAATTTGGCATGGGTGCAGGATGTGCGGGTACTTGGTGCTATTGGTGTCGTGGAGTTGAAACATGCGGTAGATATGCAACGTCTACAACAACAATTCGTGCAACGTGGTATTTGGGTACGTCCATTTGGAAAATTGGTATATGTGATGCCACCGTATGTGATTACAGCACAAGAGTTGGATACGTTGTTGCAGCAGCTGGTAGCCGTAGTGTGTGAAATGCAGGAAGCAGACGCATGAATTTACTTGACCACTACGCAGAACAGCTCGATCAACTTCGTCAGCAAGGTAATTTTCGTCAATTTCGCAGTAATCAGCAACACGGCAAAATGATTGAAATTCAGCAACAACACATGCTGAACTTATCTTCCAATGATTATTTGGGTTTGGCCTCTGACTTGCGCTTGCGTGAACAGTTTTTTGATGAAACGCCAAATACTGAACGCTTGATGAGTGCATCTTCATCACGTTTGTTAACAGGAAATTTCCCTGCCTATGAACAGCTTGAAGCCGAGCTGAGTCAATTATTTCATGGACGTGCCGCCTTGCTGTTTAACAGCGGTTATCACATGAATATTGGTATCTTACCCGCCTTAGCAGATGCAAAAACGCTCATTTTGGCCGATAAACTGGTACATGCCAGCATGATTGATGGGATTCGCTTGTCATCTGCCAAATATTTGCGTTATCGCCATAATGATTTGGCACATTTGCAGCAATTGCTCAGCCAATATCATGCCGATGATAATTATGAACGCATTATTGTGGTGACCGAATCCATTTTTAGTATGGATGGCGATGAAACTGATTTAGCCGCTTTAGTGGCGCTTAAACAGCAATTTGCCAAAGTCATGTTATATGTAGATGAAGCACACGCCATTGGCGTACGTGGCGTGCAAGGTTTAGGTTGTGCTGAACAATATGGCGTGATTGATGCAATTGATTTTCTGGTCGGGACTTTTGGTAAAGCCGTTGCTTCGATTGGGGGATATTTGATTTGTGATCCGATTATCCGTGATTACTTAATTAATCGGATGCGTCCACTAATTTTCAGTACCGCACAACCACCTGTTTGTATGGCATGGACACAATTCATGCTCAAGCACATTGTGCAAATGCAGGCACAGCGTCAGCATTTGGCTGCCTTGAGCCAATATATGCAGCAGGGGATTCGTGCACAAGGCTTTGCGTGTCCATCTAGCTCACAAATTGTTCCTGTGATTATCGGCGACTCCAGTGCAACCGTAACTAAAGCTCAACAATTACAGGCCGCAGGTTTTTATGTGATGCCTGTGCGCCCACCCACCGTACCGCAAGGCAGTTCACGTTTGCGCATTTGTTTAAATACGCAATTTGAAACAACAGACTTAGCGCCGTTGCTGAGCATGCTTTGAGTATCTTGGCATGAGTATAGATAAAGCACAGGTCGCACAGCGTTTTGCCCGGGCACATGCAAGTTATAAATCGCATGCGGTGGTACAGCAGCAAATTTGTCAGCATTTAATCACTAAAATGCAGCAATGTTTTGTGCAGCACTCAAGTCATACACAGCCTTGCACAGCACTATCGCATGTACTTGAAATCGGTTGTGGTTCAGGCAATTTGACTGACTTGTTGTTAAGCAAGTTTGATATTCAGCAGCTGACTTTAAATGACTTATATACTGAAGTTTTACAGCCTTATCTGCACTTGCCGCATACAACAACACACATTCACGGTTTAATTGGCGATATTGAACAGTTGGCTTTTCCTGAGTCGTTGGATTTAATTTGTTCCAGTTCAGCCCTGCAATGGGTTGAAGACCTAGCTGCGTTACTACACAAGGCCCATCAAGCGTTAATACCACATGGATATTTGTGCTTTTCGACATTTGGCCCTCAAAACTTGATGGAAATGAAGCAACTAACAGGGCAGGGCTTAGACTATTTCAGTGCAGCTGAGTTACAACAACTGCTGCAACAGCAAGGCTTTGAAGTGCTACATTGTTCAGAGCAATTACAGCAACTGAATTTTCAGCATCCCAAACAAGTTTTACAGCATTTAAAAGCCACAGGGGTGACAGGCACCGCGCAAGGTCAGCGTTGGAGCAAAGCCAGTTTAATGCATTTTTATCAGGGCTATGAACAATTTAGTCAGCAGCATCCCACCCTGCCAAAAAGCTATACATTGACCTATCATCCTATTTATTGTCTTGCACGGAGAATGCCATGACCGCCCAAGTGTACTTTGTCAGTGGTATAGACACAGGTATTGGTAAAACTTATGCCACAGGCTATTTGGCCAAGACCATGAATGCACAAGGCATCCGTACCATCACTCAAAAATTGATTCAAACGGGCAATCAGCATATTTCTGAAGATATTGAGCAGCACCGTAAAATTATGGGCAGTGAATGGTTACCTGAAGATGATGACAAGCTGACCATGCCTGAAATTTTTAGCTATCCTGCTTCACCGCATTTGGCGACACAAATTGATGGTCGAGAGATTGATTTTGCCAAAATTGCAGCAGCAACTGAACAATTGGCAGCCAAGTATGATGCGGTGTTATTAGAAGGTGCAGGTGGTTTAATGGTGCCGCTGACCACAGATTTACTCACCATCGACTATATTGAGCAAAAACAATATCCTGTTATTTTGGTGAGTTCTGGGCGTTTGGGTAGTATCAACCACACTTTGCTCAGTTTGGAAGCTTTAAAAACACGTGGTTTGAACTTGTATGCACTGGCCTATAACTTAAATGATGAATTGCAAGACCCTTTAATTTCGCAGGATACTGCCAAGTATTTAAAAAATTATTTGGCTCATAGCTTCCCGAATGCACAGTGGATTGAGATTCCTGTATTAGCAGCTGCTGAATTTTGATTTGAAAAGCTTTAAACAGCAGTCTGAATGTACTTCAGTCCAAAATGCAAAAAGCCACTGTGAAAGTGGCTTTTTGTTGCGTATTAAGTTTTCAGTTTTGATATTGAAAGCTTAAAACTTTTTAAAGCTTTTATTGCCAAACGGTTTACGTGGTGCATTTTCGTCACGGCGTTCACGGTTGCCATAACTGTTACCGTCTTGGCGCTGCTCACGATTGCCGTAGCTGTTACCGTCTTGGCGACGTTCACGGTTGCCGTAGCTATTACCTTCTTGACGATAGTCACGGTTACCGTAGCTATTGCCATCCTGACGGCGTTCACGCTGAGCATATTGGTTGCCTTCACGACGCTCACGGTTGCCATAGCTGTTAGCATCCTGACGTGGTTCACGGTTTGCATAGCTATTGCCATCTTGACGACGTTCACGCGGTGCTACAAAACCTGTATTTTGCGCAGCTTCTTCGGTGTCACGGCGTTGCTGACGCAAGAAACCACCACGACGTGCTGCTAATGGTTTTTCCTGCATACGTTCATTGCGGCGTTTTGCCATGCCATACAAACCTGTGCCTTGACGTGGTTTAAGTTCTACCGCTTTGGCAAGGTTGTCGATGTCATTTTTATCTAATTCCATCCAGCGACCTGTACGCAATTCACGCGGTAAAATCACGGTACCGTAACGAGTACGTAATAAGCGGCTGACTTTCAAACCTTGTGATTCAAAAATACGGCGAACCTCACGGTTACGACCTTCTTTAACCACCACTTGATACCAGCGGTTAATACCATCACCGCCAATTTCAGAGAAAGATTCAAACTTGGCAGGGCCGTCATCTAGCACGACACCGCGCAGCATGTTGTTTTTCAGTTGTGGCGTCACTTCACCCATAACGCGAACCGCATATTCACGTTCAATTTCGTTAGATGGGTGCATTAAACGGTTGGCGAGTTCACCGTCATTGGTAAATAACAATAAGCCTGTCGAGTTAATATCCAGACGACCAACCATCACCCAGCGATCATTTGCAATTGCAGGTAGGTTGTCAAATACAGTTGGGCGCTGTTCTGGGTCATTGCGTGAGCAAATTTCGCCTTCTGGTTTGTAATAAATCAGAACACGACGACGAATTTCATCTTCAATTTGGAACTGAACTTTACGACCATCGATGCGAAGCTCATCACCTGGTTCGATTCGTTCACCCACTTGGGCAACTTGGCCGTTGACACTCACACGACCAGCGGCAATGACTTCTTCCATATAACGGCGAGAACCCAAGCCTACTCGTGCGAGTACCTTTTGCAACTTTTCACTCATGACAGCACAACCTTAGAAATGATCATCAACAGTTTACCTATTCAAGACACAGACGCAGATGCATCGAGTGCCATGAAAGCTTCCTTGGCATCCTGTAGGGGAGGCAATTGGCTTAAGGAATTCAAGCCAAACGCATTTAAAAATTGGGGCGTTGTAACTAACAACGCAGGTCTTCCTGGGAGTTCTCGAAAGCCAGATTCCTTAATCCAGTTCCAGTCAAACAATGTACGTAAAATTTGACTATTGTTTGATACTCCGCGAATTTGTTCAATATCTGCACGGGTCACAGGCTGGTGGTAGGCAATCACGGCCAATATTTCCAGCATAGAGGGTGAAAGTCTAGTCGGACGTTCAGGCCACACCTGTGTGATAATTGTACGATACTTTGCCCGTACCTGAAAACGAAAACCTTGAGCGGTTTCGATCAGTTCAATCGAGCGACCATGTTGTAGCATGGCAAGTTGTTGTAAAAACTGACGTAATTGTGTTTTGCTATATTTATCCTGAAAGGCTTCTTTTAGGCGCGCCAAAGACACTGCGCTATCACTGGCAAAAATAATAGCTTCAAGTTGCATTAGCAATTCATGCTGTTGCTCACCTTCAGACAGGTTTGAAACAATCTGTTCTGAGTTCATGCCTGCGCCCCTTGAATACTCAATGGTGCTTCAATACCACTGCTCACAATGCATACCTTCTGCTGGCGAGTCAGTTCTAAAATAGCCATAAACGTCACCACCATACCCATTCGCCCCTGACTTGGCTTGAGTAGCGCATCAAAACTGAGAATTTCACCCGAGGCGAGTTTAGCTTCAATAAACGCAATTCGTTCTTCGAGCAAAACAGGTTCTTGCAAAATTTGATGGGTCACAGGTTCAGGACGGTTAAAAATGCAGAACAACGCATCACGTAATTGATCGGCCGCATAGCCGACATTATTCACAGCAGTGTGTCCTAAGCCAACATTGGTGGCAAAGGTATCACGTTCTAAAACTGGCATTTGCCCAAGGCGTTCCGCCGCTTGCTTGACTCTTAAATATGTTTCTAGGCGGTCAATCAGTTCTTGTTTCGGGTCTTTCTCAATTGCACTGGCGCTTGGTGCTTTTGGCAATAACAGCCGTGATTTTAAGTCGGCCAATAGTGCAGCCATCACCATATAGTCAGCAGTGAGCTCAATATTCAGTGATTTCATAGCATCCATATACGACAGATATTGCGATGCAATAGGGGCAATATCTAACTGGAGTAAATCGAAGCCATTTTTTTGAATCAGGTAAATCAGAAAGTCGAGTGGTCCTTCGAAATGCTCTAACAGAATTTCAAATGCTGCAGGAGGAATATATAAATCCTCTGGAATCGACTCTTGCCATTCATCTAACACACGAATGTGTTGGGCAGGTTCCATCGCATTGTGGAGGGATTGATTCATTACAGTATTGGGCCACGCGAATTTTCAAAAGCATGCAAACGCTATTTCCGCTTTAGATAGGAGGAGCGGTAGAGAAATAGCACAAAATTAATAGCGGCTAGTCTAAAGGATATCGTGGTTGAAATAAATCTGTTCTACAACCAAATGTCAAAAAAAGCCAAAAATAAATAGGGGTATTTTCTTGGGTGATGATGTCACGAAAATAATAAATACAATGTGAATCAAGGAGTGCTTATTCAAAAGCACTCACATCACCCACACCACGACGCATAATTTGCGGGCTGTCACCCGACAAGTCCACAATACTGGTGGTGCTGAGTGTGCCTAAGCCACCATCAATCAGTACGTCTATGCGTTTACTGAGCTGTAAATCAATCTCGTAAGGATCATCTAATGGGTCTTCCTGACCTGGTAAAATCAGGGTGCTGGTCAGTAAAGGTTCACCCAGCTCTTTCAGCAGCATGCGGCAAATTGGGTTGCTTGGAATACGCAAACCAATAGTTTTTTTATTCGGATGCATTAAGCGACGTGGCACTTCACTGGTCGCAGGCAAAATAAAGGTCGTTACCGCTGGGGTATTGTTTTTTAGTAGACGATACATGGCATTGTCTACTTTGGCGTAGGTGGCAATATCCGATAAATCGGCACAAATAATGGCGTACTGGTGTTTGGCACCTAAACCACGAATTTGTGAAATGCGCTCCATCGCATTTTTGTTACCAATCTGGCAACCAATTGCATAGGCAGCATCGGTTGGATAAACCACCACATCGCCCGCGCGTATGCGTTCAACCGCTTGGCTGATGAGACGCGGCTGCGGATTTTCAGGATGTACTCTTAAATGCAACATATGAATTCCCTCAGTGCGTAATTGTGTTCGTCGCTTCATTATGAAAGGGGATGGATGTCACTTGCAATCATTGCCCCATGCTTTATTGCATTTAATCTAGATTTTTACGTTCAAATTCTTCAATTTGTAATGTTTTGCCACCTCGGGTGCAGTAACAAATACATTCAATCAAGCGTTTTGCATCGCGTGGTAATTTGGCTTCGCCATTAAAATAACGCTGCACTTGTGCAAAGACATTGTCTTTAAAAGTGCTGCCATCTCCACCTTCACCCGTCAGGTTGTCTAAAGACACGCGGAATTTACGCCCAAACGCTTGAGCAAACAGCCATTCTATTGCCTGCGGCTTTATTTCGACTTGTTCAAACAAGGCTTGTTGTTCTTGAGTGCGACCATCGGGGGCATACCAATAGCCTAAATCGGACAATAGGCGGCGTTGTTCACCTGCAATGGTCCAGTGGCTAATTTCATGCAGTGCACTATTAAAGAAGCCATGCGCAAATTGAATTCGTGCAGGTTGGTCTGTTGTTGCAGGAAAGTACTCAGGTTCAAAGTCACCTTTGACCAAGTTCACATTTAGGTGGGAAAACCAGTGATTAAAGTGTAAGATGAGCCAGTCCACCTGTTCCGCTTCTGTATTCAGTTTGGCCCAGTCCGAGAGTTGCACTTGGGGGGGCGAAGTGTCAGAATTGGTGGTTGGAAGTGTGCTCACAAGTGATGAAAAATTCACTTCTGTTTGCGGCTGCAACAGATGCATGACTGTGTTACCCAAAATTGGTCTGTCTAAATAAGTACAAAATTGTATCTTAATCTTTGACAGAGTACTGATGAATTTGTAGAATTGCCGCCTTAATTATGTCAGCAAATACCTTTCCGGCACAGATTGAGCCGTTTAAATGGGCTGAACAGGGCTTTACATGGTCAGGTAACCTGCCATTGTCTCGCTTTGCTCGTATCGCCCGTGAAGCTGTTGGATCAATTGATGATCAATTGGTTAACATAGACTGTAAGCTATCAATGGATGCGTATCATCGCATTGCATGGCTAGATGGTCATATTGAAACGAAAGTTCCAATGGAATGCCAGCGTTGCTTGGGTTCTGTAGAAATAGACCTCGTTTCAGATTTTCATCTAGCTCTTGTGGATGATGAGTCACTGATAGAGCGCTTGGATGAGGATGCTGATTTCATTGTATTAGGTGAAAGTGAAGCCACCAGCAAAGGCGATTATGACTCGCCAGCGACGGCTAATTTACTGACACTTATAGAAGATGAATTGTTATTGTTGTTGCCTTTATCTCCTAAGCATGATGCTTGCGAGCATAAGCATCAACCTGCCATTCAGAACATTGCTGAAGAAAAACGTGATAATCCGTTTGATGTTTTGGCAAGTTTGAAAGGTAAACTTAACTGAAAATTATGTTATAATTTCCAGTTAAGACAACTCAATTTGTTCTGATCCATTTTTTCGATCTTTGTAAGGAGCCATCATGGCCGTTCAGCAAAACCGTAAAAGTCGCTCTCGCCGTGACATGCGCCGTTCACATGACGCTTTAACCGAGAATGCATTAACTGTAGACCAAGCTACTGGTGAAACTCATCGTCGTCACCACGTAACTAAAGATGGTTTCTACCGTGGTCGTCAATTATTCGCTAAAGCAGCAGATGCTGAATAATTGGTGATGTATTAAGCGTCAAGCTTAGTAGAAAAAATGGGAGCGTAAGCTCCCTTTTTTTGTGCCCGATTTTTGTTGTATTTGGCAATTACTAAAAGCAAAATTAAGTGTTAAATTTTCGCTCCATAACTGAGCTTACATGAGAAGGTGTGGATTGTAGCTGCTAAAAACTACAATTTGCGCATCTTAATTAAAGGATTTTTTATGTCTGCTAAACGACTCGAGCAAGCAGCTCAAGCCACTAAAACTGCATTTGTCTTTCCTGGTCAAGGCTCACAAAAAGCCGGTATGTTGGCTGAGCTTGCAGAACAGTTTAGCGGTGTGCGCGAAACATTTGCAGAAGCCTCTGAAGCAATTGGCTTTGACTTATGGCACATTGCACAAAGTGGTGAAGGTTTAGACCAAACAGAATTTACTCAGCCGGTATTACTCACTGCAAGTATCGCATTATGGCGTGAGTGGTTAGAGCTGGGTGGTGTTGCACCAAAATACTTGGCAGGGCACTCATTAGGCGAATACAGCGCATTGGTTGCAGCAGGCAGCCTAAGCTTGGGCGATGCAGTCAAATTGGTGAACTTACGTGGTAAGTTAATGCAAAATGCTGTACCACAAGGGCAGGGCGCTATGGCGGCTATTTTGGGTCTTGAAGATGCCAAAGTGCTAGAGCTATGTGAACAAGTCAATGTACAAGGTCGTGGCTCGGTAGAAGCAGCGAACTACAACGCGCAAGGCCAAGTCGTGATTGCAGGCGATAAAACTTTAGTCGAAGCTGTGATGGCATTGGCTAAAGAAAATGGTGGCAAAGCTATTGCACTGCCTGTATCTGTACCTTCGCACTGTTCATTGATGAAACCTGCGGCAGAACAGTTTGCACAAGCTTTGGAACAAACTGCCATTGAGCTACCGCGTATTCCTGTAATACAAAATGTCAACGCTGGAATCGCGGCAGATGTTGCGCAATTAGGTCAGGCACTTACTGCGCAATTGTATCAATCGGTGCAGTGGACACAAACTATGCAATATCTACAAGATCAAGGTATTGAATATATCGTGGAATGTGGGCCAGGCAACGTATTGGCGAATCTTGCGAAGCGTTTACCGAATATCGAAAAAGCATTCCCACTCGACACACAAAGTCGTATGGAAGATGCGCTAAATGCCATTTTGGTGGCAGAAGGGAAAATTGCATGACACAAGAACGTAAAGTTGCATTAGTCACAGGTGCAAGCCGAGGGATTGGTGCAGCCATCGCTCAGCAACTTATTCAAGACGGTTTTTTTGTGGTAGGTACTGCCACTTCTGAAGCGGGCGCAGAAAAATTATCGGCAAGTTTTGCAGAAAACGGTGCAGGTAAAGTTTTAGATGTTCGTGATGGTGCTGCCATTGATGCCTTAGTTTCTGACATTGAACAAAGCTATGGTTCAGTTTTGGTATTGGTTAACAATGCAGGCATCACCAAAGATAATTTGTTACTGCGTATGTCAGAAGATGACTGGGATGACATTCTCAATATCCACCTGAAAGCAGTTTACCGTTTATCTAAACGTGTCTTGAAAGGCATGACCAAAGCACGTTTTGGACGCATTATTAATATTAGTTCTGTGGTGGCACATTTTGCGAACCCAGGACAAGCCAACTATTCTGCGGCAAAAGCTGGTATTGAGGCATTCAGCCGAAGCCTTGCTAAAGAAATGGGCAGTCGTCAAATTACAGTAAACTCGGTTGCGCCGGGCTTTATTGCAACTGAAATGACAGATCAGTTAAGTGAAGAAATTCGCAAAAAAATGAGTGAGCAAGTGGCATTAAACCGTTTAGGTGATCCACAAGATATCGCAAATGCAGTGAGTTTCTTGGCTTCTGACAAAGCTGGTTACATCACTGGTACAGTGTTACACGTAAATGGTGGTTTATACATGAGCTAAGCTCAAGTATAAACTTTCAAAATTTTATAGATTCAATTAAACTAACGGCATTAAAAACGCCACAAGCAATGAGGAGAATTCCTGTGAGCGATATCGAACAACGCGTTAAACAAGCGGTTGCAGAACAACTTGGTCTTAAAGCTGAAGAAATCAAAAACGAAGCATCTTTTATGGATGACTTAGGTGCTGACTCTTTAGACTTAGTAGAGCTTGTAATGTCTTTCGAAAACGATTTTGACATCACAATCCCAGACGAAGATTCTAACGAAATCACAACAGTTCAATCAGCAATTGACTACGTAACTAAAAAACTTGGTTAATTGTTGATTTCAGCACTGCTGAAATGAAAGCCACCGCAAGGTGGCTTTTTTATGTGCTGGAGTTTTAAAATGAAACATGAAAAACGGCTTGTTTTTGAATATGTGATGCAGTTTACATTTTGTTACCAAGCTAATGTCTAATCACAACCGAAGTGGCTTATTTTTTAGTTATAAATAAATGAGAACATCGTGCTCATGCAAATGAGTGACGCTTTATAACAGCAGAAAAGAAAATAGGAGCACCTCATGGGTCTTTTTGATTTTGTAAAAGGGATTGGTAAGAAAAACACAGCACCTGCAGAGCCACAAGCTGCACCAAGCACACCGGCAGAACCTTCTGCACAAGAAATTGCCAACAAACTTTTGGGGCATGTAAAAAGCTTAGGTTTGCCAATTACAGGTTTATCGGTCAGCTATAACGCAACGACAGACTTAGCTACGGTGCGTGGACAGGTAAATAGTCAGGCAGACCGTGAAAAAATTGTTCTTGCGGTAGGTAATATTGACCACGTTGCACAAGTAGATGATCAACTCACTGTTGCAACACCAGAGCCAGAAAGCAAGTTCTACACAGTAAAATCGGGCGATACTTTGTCTAAAATTTCTAAAGAATTTTATGGCGATGCCAACCAGTACAACAAAATCTTTGAAGCTAACCGCCCATTGCTGAAAAATGCCGATGACATTTTCCCAGGGCAAGTGTTGCGTATTCCTGCTTAAAACTAGGCAATCTAAAAAAAGGCGCAATATGCGCTTTTTTTGTGGGGAGTTATTGATCCATCCAAATACTAAATAAAAACAGTGAAAAACCCAAGACTAAAAATAATTTGGCAGATGCTTGAACAAGGGTAAACACGGTGGAATCTTTAGGTTGTGGATTCAGTAAATGGTCTTCTGAATTGTAAACATGCACAACTCTTGCGCCTGCGGCATAACCAACTTCTGATATTGCCCGAATTTCTAAATGGCTGAGTGGATGATCAAGTGGTTCTTTGACTTGTAACAATAGAATAGATGCAGGCTGATACCACGGACGTTGGGCTTGTTTTAACAAAGTCTTTAGGGTGAGTACAGTTGCATCAAAATCTGCAATAAGCGTTTGTGAATGCTCATGCTCCAAATGGGAGTGTACAGTTGTGATTATATTTTGCTGCGGATGTTCAAGCAGATGCATGTGTTTGCTGTATAGGTGTACCCACACCGCTCTAGGGTGTTGTTTTAAATGATGATCTAGCATATTTGTAACCCCCACCTATAAATATTCGTTATTTTAACAGCACAATTTTTGTATGCTTATAGCTTTTTATGCCTAATGATATGGATTAACTAAATTTTTCTAATTGCTCTAGTGATGAGCGCCTTATCATTATCTAAATGTCGTTTTTAAAGTGCTTATTTGGTTTTATATAAAACACCTAAATTTTTCAAATAAAAGCCGATGTTTGGTTAGTTGTATTTATTATTTTGGACTATAGCAATTAGAGTGATAAATTGAAAAAAATCATCCTGCAAAGCTTGCAGGATGATTTTTATAATAAATTACCAGCTTAACGCACCACCAGTCTGATAGTCCGTCACACGCGTTTCAAAGAAGTTCTTCTCTTTACGCAAGTCCATCATTTCAGACATCCATTGGAATGGGTTGTTTACGCCAGCAAACTGTTCAGGTAAACCCAACTGGCTTAAACGACGGTTACAGATGAATTTCAAGTATTCTTCCATCATGCCTGCGTTCATGCCCAATACGCCACGTGGCATCGTGTCACGTGCATATTCAATTTCAAGCATAGTACCTTCAAGAATCATTTGAATTACTTCTTGCTGGAATTCTGCTGTCCATAGATGAGGGTTTTCAATCTTGATTTGGTTAATCATGTCGATACCAAAGTTCAAGTGCATAGATTCATCACGTAAAATGTACTGGAATTGCTCTGCAA
Source organism: Acinetobacter sp. A2 (assembly GCF_012371325.1). Taxonomy (GTDB): domain Bacteria; phylum Pseudomonadota; class Gammaproteobacteria; order Pseudomonadales; family Moraxellaceae; genus Acinetobacter. Next base: position 45,636 of record NZ_JAAZQX010000003.1, read on the forward strand.
CACCATTCATTTTGTTACGACGACCCATCGATAAGATTTGGCTAAAACCGCAATAGAAGAAAATACCTTCAAGTACACAATAGAATGCGATCAGGTTGCGCAGCAAAATTTGGTCGTTTTCAGGTGTACCAGTTTTGAAAGTTGGATCACTTAAAGATTGCGTGTATTTCAAGCCCCATGCCGCTTTACGTGCAACCGATGGTACTTCACGGTACATGTTGAAGACTTCGCCTTCGTCCATACCCAAAGACTCGATACAGTATTGGTAGGCATGAGTGTGAATTGCTTCTTCAAATGCTTGACGCAAAATGTATTGGCGGCATTCTGGGTTGGTGATATGGCGATAAATAGCCAATACCAAGTTGTTTGCAACCAATGAGTCTGCAGTAGAGAAGAAACCGAGTGAACGCATTACAATAGTGCGCTCATCTTCAGTTAAGCCATTTTCAGACTTCCACAACGCAATGTCGTGGTTCATGTTCACTTCTTGTGGCATCCAGTGGTTTGCACAACCATCTAGATATTTTTGCCATGCCCATTCGTATTTGAAAGGTACAAGCTGGTTTAAGTCTGCACGACAGTTGATCATGGCTTTATCATCAACCTGTACGCGTGACGCACCCATTTCCAGCTCTTCAAGACCTGGAGCTACATCCAGTTGTTCTAGAGCGTTAGATGCTCTTGCCAACGGATCGGTTGAATCTGTTGTTCCACTTCTAACGGTTGCAGCGGGTTGTGCAGTTGCCACAGGCGTCTGTGGTTGCTCTGCATCAGATACCATCTGCGGATCATGCGCTTTTTGCGGCTCGACGGGCGCAGGCTTGTGTTCAGGAGCAGCCGGTTTTTGCGAATCATCTTCGAAATCGTCCCAACTTAGGATAGACATATCAATTCTCTCTTCGTTGCTTTATATCTTTTATGGACATCCAGCCACGCTGAGATGTCTTACTATACGCTTAATTTGTGAAAGCAAAATTAAGTTTTGCTCATCTTGGTCTGAAAAATGTACGTTCTGATCAAGCTGCTCACGACTTATTTTGCTTTCGCTGTTGTTTCACCGCTTGCACCCAAAAGTAAGCAATCGGTGCGTAAAACAATACAACAAAGGAAATCAGCAAGACCGCAAGTCCTAACATATAGTTGTGGGTCATGTGTGGCATGATGATTTCCTTTAATGTTTAGATTGGTTGAAACCCACGAATGAATTTCAACTTATAAATGTTTTAGCGAAATAAGCAACGCATCCTAAAATACTTAATCCACAAAATCTAAGAGTCAGAATACTGGTTAACCCTTTTAGGATTATCAAGCACATCACAGTAAAAACAATGATGCCTTGAATTAATTGCATTTCTTTTTGAGAGGGTCGGTATTTCCAACCAAAGATATCTATATTTTTTTGCATAATTATTTTCTCAAAATAACTCTGCCAACGTAGCCTTACGTCAAAGTTCAGAGAGGCTACTGGCGTAGCCTTACTTCTGAGTCAGATACCTTTAGTTAATTACTGACACGCCTCACAATCAGGGTTGTCAATTGAACATGCCATTGGCACTGGCGCTGCTTGTGCAAAATCTTCATCAACTGCTGCAGCTGCTTCTGGTGCAACGGCTGCCACAGGGGCTGCGGTTACGGTTGCAGGTTTTACTGCGTTCAATGCACCTGTGTTAATGGTCGATTTCTCTGCAGAAGTCGCACCTAATGCACGTAGGTAATAGGTGGTTTTCAGACCACGTAACCATGCCATTTTGTAAGTCAGGTCAAGTTTCTTACCGTTTGCACCTGCAATATACAAGTTCAACGATTGCGCCTGATCAATCCATTTTTGACGACGTGATGCTGCATCTACAATCCAGCGTGGTTCGACTTCAAACGCAGTCGCGAAGATTGCTTTCAATTCTTCAGGAATACGTGAAATTTTTTGTACTGAACCTTCAAAGTGTTTCAGGTCGTTAACCATCACAGAATCCCACAAATCACGCTCTTTTAATGCACGAACAAGATAAGGGTTGATTACCGTAAACTCACCAGATAAATTCGATTTCACATATAAGTTCTGGAATGTCGGCTCAATAGACTGAGAAACGCCACAAATATTTGAAATGGTTGCTGTTGGTGCAATAGCCATTACGTTTGAGTTACGCATACCATCTTTTTGAACTTTGGCACGTAGGCTGTCCCAATCTAAACGCTGAGTACGGTCAACTTCAAACATACGTTCAGGACGTGATTTCGCTACGATGTCTAAAGAGTCGATTGGTAGGATGCCTTGATCCCACAATGAACCTTTAAATGTTTCGTAAGTGCCACGTTCAACTGCCAAGTCACTTGAAGTTTGAATTGCGTAGTAGCTAATTACTTCCATAGACTCATCGGCAAAATCAACCGCAGCATCTGAACCATAAGCCAAGTTCATTTCATATAGCGCATCTTGGAAGCCCATGATGCCCATACCCACAGGGCGATGCTTCAAGTTTGAATTTTTCGCTTGTGGCACTGCGTAGTAGTTGATGTCGATGACGTTGTCGAGCATACGTACCGCAGTTTTAATGGTGCGTGCTAGTTTTTCACGATCTAACACACCGCCTTGAACGTGTTGCACAAGGTTGATTGAACCTAGGTTACATACTGCAATTTCATCTTGGTTTGTGTTTAGGGTGATTTCTGTACACAAGTTAGATGAGTGCACTACACCAACGTGTTGTTGTGGTGAACGTAGGTTACATACGTCTTTGAACGTGATCCATGGGTGACCAGTTTCAAACAGCATCGATAACATTTTGCGCCATAAGTCTTTAGCACGCAGTTTCTTATGCAGCATGTTGGTTTCTTTGGCAATGCTTTCGTAATACGCATAACGCTCGGCAAAGGCTTCGCCTGTTAAGTCGTGCAAGTCTGGCGTTTCAGATGGCGTGAACAGTGTCCATTCAGCATCTTCAAAAACACGTTGCATGAACAAGTCTGGTACCCAGTTTGCTGTATTCATGTCATGGGTACGACGACGGTCATCCCCCGTGTTTTTACGTAGTTCTAGGAATTCTTCGATGTCTAAGTGCCAAGTTTCTAAGTAAGCACATACTGCACCTTTACGCTTACCACCTTGGTTGACCGCAACCGCAGTATCGTTCGCCACTTTTAAGAATGGCACAACACCTTGAGATTTACCGTTAGTACCTTTGATGTATGAGTTCAAGGCACGAACTGGTGTCCAGTCATTGCCTAAACCACCTGCCCATTTAGACAGCATTGCGTTATCTCGCATTGCGCCATAAATGTTGTAAAGGTCATCAGAAATGGTAGTCAAGTAACAGCTCGATAACTGTGGACGTAGCGTGCCTGAGTTAAACAGGGTAGGTGTAGACGCCATATAGTCGAAGCTAGACAATAAGTTATAGAACTCGATTGCACGTGCTTCACGGTCATCTTCATTGAGCGCTAGACCCATCGACACACGCATGAAGAACAATTGTGGAAGTTCAAAGCGTACGCCATCTGAGTGAATGAAGTAACGGTCAAATAAAGTTTGCAGACCTAAATAGGTAAACTGGTTTGAGCGCTCAGGCTGAATTGCAGCTGCAAGTTTAGCAAGGTCAAACTCAAGCAAGTCTGCAGAAAGCAAATCAAGTGCTACACCTTTTTTCAGGAAGGTTTCTAAAGCGTCGCCTTCTGGAGTGTCTACAGCTAAGCCCAAGAATTCTAACCCTGTTGCCACCAAGTCATTACGCAATAAACGCGCAGTCACATAAGTATAGTTTGGTTCTTGTTCAATACGGGTACGGGTCGCCATCATCATGGTGGTAGAGATGTCTGACTCTTTTACGCCGTTGTAAAGATTTTTTACGGTTTCATCAATGATGGCATCTACATCAATGCCTTCTAAACCTTCAGCAGCTTTATTTACTGTCGCTTTTAACGCACCTAAGTCGAGTGGTTTAAGCTGACCGTTGGCATCGGTCACTTGTAAGGTTGGGTGATGATTTTCACCAGCTTGCTTACGTGCTTCAGAGCGTTGTTCACGGTAGATGACATAAGCACGGGCAACTTTTTGTTCGCCAGTACGCATCAGCGCAAGTTCAACTTGGTCTTGAATTTCTTCAATGTGAATAGTTCCGCCAGACGGTAAACGGCGATTGAACGTATTCAGCACCATTTCTGTCAGTTGTTCGATACGATCATGAATACGGCTTGAGTCTGCGCTTTGTTGACCTTCTACAGCCAAAAACGCTTTGCCAATTGCAACTGCAATTTTTTCAGCATCGAAAGCGGCAACATCACCAGTGCGTTTAATCACTTGTAATTGACCGGGGGTTGATGTGATTACGCTCATGTCAGCATAGCTCCATTGTCATCTATTGTTATGTTTATGGACCATTTAAACTGGGCAAAATTTAGGCCACAGCGTTTGAGGAATAAACACAAGACTTAGTGGTTTAAAATTGAATTGAACACAAGATACGGGAAAATTGAGGGTAGATCAATATTGACTTTTTTTTTAAATTTTGACTTTTTCTGAATTAAAATTTATCTCAAAAATACCGAATTTTGTCCTATTGGCTATAAGCCTTATCAGACAAGGGCATAGCATAACAAAGCTCGGAAAAACTGCTTATAGATAACCTTGTGGATAACTTGAAAAGTTAAGAGATAATTTTTCCAAATCAAGCAAGGGCTTGATCTAGTGCAAAAAATACCCATTTTGTAACTTAATATTTCTTAAAAGTGCCCAAAAATTACTAAAACTAGAAAAATACTATAAATTCAATGCTTAATAAAAATATAACAAAATAATACGCAGATGTATCAGTTTGGTGAACGGCATCTTGTTTACAATGTAAACGTGTGTATATTGCAAATTATACAAAGACCTATCTGTCAGATTTTAAAAGTGATAGGTCGAATCCAATAAAGGGATAGGTTATGAGTCAAGAAGAAAAGTTACCAAAAATTTTAATTGTTGAAGATGATGAACGCCTTGCACGTCTTACGCAGGAATACTTAATTCGCAATGGTTTGGAAGTTGGGGTAGAGCCAGATGGCAACCGTGCCATTCGCCGTATTATTGCAGAGCAACCCGACCTTGTGGTGCTAGATGTGATGTTACCAGGCGCAGATGGTTTAACCATTTGTCGTGAAGTTCGTCCACATTATCATCAACCAATTTTAATGCTTACGGCTCGTACCGAAGACATGGATCAGGTGCTTGGTCTGGAAATGGGTGCAGATGACTATGTCGCAAAACCTGTTCAACCACGTGTGTTATTGGCGCGTATTCGTGCTTTATTACGCCGTACCGATAAAGTCACTGAAGATGAAGTGGCACAGCGTATTGAGTTTGACGACTTGGTGATTGATAACGGTGGTCGTTCAGTCACACTGAATGGTGATTTGGTTGATTTCACCAGCGCAGAATATGACCTGTTATGGTTGTTGGCGTCGAATGCGGGACGTATTTTGTCTCGTGAAGATATTTTCGAGCGTCTGCGTGGCATTGAATATGATGGTCAAGACCGTTCAATTGACGTGCGTATTTCACGTATTCGTCCAAAAATTGGCGATGATCCTGAAAATCCTAAACGTATTAAAACTGTACGCAGTAAAGGTTATTTATTTGTCAAAGAAACCAATGGCATGTAATTTACGTTTCACTGAGTCAGACCCTGACTCAGATATAAAAATAAGTCACATAGGACGGGTTTAGTGCTTAAACACAGTATATTCTTGCGTATTTATGCAGGGTTGGTAATTTTGGTCGCCATAGTCGCTATTCTGGGCTACTTATTGGTGCAAATTATCAACTATCAGCGTGCGCAGGAATATCGTGAATCTTTGACCGATGGTATGGCATATATCATCAGTGAAGGCATTGCACGGCAGCAAAATGAACAGCAAAAGAAAGACTGGATTTCTGATGCTTCCGATTTGCTGGAATTGCCCATTTACTATGTGCAGGCAGACAAAGTTGATTTGTCGCGCGCAGAGCTGAGACGAATAAAAGAGCGTAAAGCCGCTGTGCGCTATGATGCCGAAAATATGATTGCCTATATTATTTTAGGCATGAAAGATGATCCTAATCATTATTTATACATCAAGGCAGATAAAATTACAGAACGGCAAATGAAAGCATTGCCTATTTTTGTTTTAGATTATTTGGTGTATTACCCAGGTCAAGAAAAAGAATATCTGGCCAAGATTCAGCAGCATTTTTCTTACCCGATCAATATTAAAAATATTCAGGAATTACCGCTCGATTCTGAACAGATTGGGCGTTTAAGACTCGACCATAGCATTATTTTATATCGTGACAATGCCACAGTGCGTGGAACCACCATTTCAATTGTCTCGCCAATGCCGAACTCACCCTCAGAAGTGCTGGTTTTAGGGCCTGTACCGTTGTTTAACTGGATGCCATTCCAGTTGGCAGCAGGGATTACCTTACTGAGTATGTTTATGTTGAGTTTGGGTGTATATGGTCTGATTTTGCCAATGCAGCGTAAAATTCGTGAAGTGAACTATGCCTTAAACCGTACCAAATCGGGTGATTTAAACATGCGTTTACCCGTAGATGGTGCCGATGAAATGGCAAGTTTGGCATCTAGCTATAACAGCATGTCAGACCATATTCAGCGTTTGATTGAAGCGCAGCGTGAGCTGATGCGTGCGGTATCGCATGAACTGCGCACACCTGTAGCACGCATCCGTTTTGGCATGGAAATGCTGGCAGAGGAAGATGACTACGAGTACCGTTTACAGCAAATGGAAATGATTGATAAAGATATTGAGGCACTGAATACCTTAATTGATGAGATCATGACATACGCCAAGCTGGAACAGGGCATGCCATCTTTAGAAATTGAAAAGATTGTTTTACTGGAAGTCTTGGAACAGGTTGCCACTGAAACTGAAGCCTTAAAAACCCAGAAAGATATTCAGTTGATTGCCCCACCAGATACTTTAGAAGTGGAAGCAGAACGCCGCTACCTACACCGTGTGGTGCAAAACTTGGTGGGCAATGCCGTGCGTTACTGTGACCATAAAGTGTTGGTCAGTGGTGGTATTAATCCGCAAGGAATGGCCTATGTTTGTGTGGAAGATGATGGCCCAGGAATTCCGGAACAAGATCGCACACGTGTCTTTGAAGCCTTTGCGCGTTTAGATGACAGTCGTACCCGTGCATCGGGTGGTTATGGCTTGGGGCTGTCGATAGTGAGCCGTATTGCGTACTGGTTTGGCGGTAAAATTGAAGTCGATCAAAGTCCAAATTTAGGCGGAGCACGTTTTACTATGAGCTGGCCAGCCAAGCGTTTTAGCAAAGTGAAAAAGAAAGGACCTGTAGAGAAAACGACAGATTCATTGACGTGATTTGAATTTTAAAGCACCTCTTAACAATAAAAAAACCAGTGCAGTTCAAGGCACTGGTTTTTTATATCTAGGTTTATAAATTTAGCTTAACTTAATTCTTTATATTGTTGATCAGCCTGTTCAAAACGCGCTGTTACTTCCTGACTTGGTGCTTTGCCCAATAAACTCACCACCACAATTGCAAGCCATGAACAGATAAAGCCTGGAATAATTTCGTAAACATCCGTATCTGCCCCTAAGTTTTTCCAAAGAATGACCATGACCGCACCAACAACCATCCCCGCCAATGCGCCATTTAACGTCATACGTTTCCAGAACAAAGAAAGAATGATGAGCGGACCAAATGCAGCACCAAACCCTGCCCATGCATAAGACACTAGCCCGAGTACTTTCGCTTCAGGGTTACCTGCCATCCAAATGGCCAATAATGCAATCATCAGTACCATGCCACGCCCGACCCAAACCAATTCATTCTGTGAGGCATTCTTGCGTAAGAAAGATTTGTAAAAGTCTTCGGTTAAGGTACTTGAGCAGACCAAAAGTTGACAGCTTAAGGTACTCATAACCGCTGCTAGAATTGCAGCCAAAACCACACCTGCCACCCATGGATTAAACAAAATTTTTGTCAGTTCCATAAATACGGTTTCAGGGTTGGCATTGACCACACTTGCAAGCTCAGGATGTTGCTGGAAGTAAGCGATACCAATAAAACCTGCTGCAACAGCACCGCCTAAACACAGGGTCATCCAAGTCATACCAATACGACGTGCTTTAGGAATAGATTTCACAGAATCTACGGCCATAAAACGCACTAAAATATGTGGTTGTCCAAAATAGCCAAAACCCCATGCCATCAGAGAAAGAATCGCCACCCAACTTAAATCTCCCATAATATTTAAGGCTTGTGGGCGTGCTGCTTCTAAAGCAAGAGTGACTTGGCTAAGGTCTGAAAAACTGAGTAGGGTGATGATTGGTGTGAGCAAGAGTGCAAAAATCATGAGGCCTGCTTGAATGGTGTCTGTCCAGCTGACGGCCAAAAAGCCACCAATAAACACATAGCTGATGGTGGCAATCGCACTAATCCACAATGCTGTGCTATAAGACAGATCGAACATGCTTTCAAAGAGGCGTGCACCTGCGACCATGCCTGATGCGCAATAAATAGCAAAGAAAATTAAAATCACGCAGGCAGATACAATGCGCAGCACTTTCTTTTGGTCATTGAAGCGATTTGAAAAATAGTCGGGCAAGGTCAGTGCATTATTTTGTACTTCAGTATGTACCCGTAAGCGACCTGCAACCAATAACCAGTTGAGCCATGCACCTATAATCAGACCAATGGCAATCCACATTTCAGACAAACCATACAGATAAATAGCGCCAGGCAAACCCATGAGCAACCAGCCACTCATATCGGATGCGCCTGCAGATAATGCCGTGACCAGACTTCCTAAACGACGACCACCCAAAATATAGTCGGAGAAGTTGCGGGTTGCACGGTATGCCAACAGCCCAATCATAAGCATGGCAATAATATAAAACAGGAAGGTAATGATGGTGGGATTGAGTGCGCTCATAGGGTATCCATTTTTGGATTGGACAGTCGATAGAAAAATGCAAAGGGTGATGTCGGGCAGTTTAGTCGCTCAAAGTGGTCTGTACATGCGCTTCATCTACCAAGTTGCTTCCATCAATAAACGCGAAATTTAACCATACATTAAAAAATATTTCAGTTTTATTTCTTCTTCTGCATAAAAATAGGCAGCTTAATAGCTGCCTATTGAGTTGATTTATAAATTGAATTAATTGTTGCGACCCATCACGCCACGAATGGTATTCAAGACATCAGCAGGTAAAACCACAGTTTTAGCATTGTTGGATTTCGCCATATCTTGCATGGCTTTCACATATTGTTCACCCAACAGATACGCTACAGGAATTTCTTTATCACCCACTGCTGAGCTGACCATTTCAATTGCACGTTGTGAAGATTCAGCCAATACAACCTGTGCTTCTGCATCACGACGTGAGGCTTCCAAACGACCATCGGCTTCTAAAATAGCAGCTTGTTTTTCACCATCTGCTTTGGTCACTGTCGCACGACGTTGACGTTCAGCCGCAGCCTGTTCTTCCATAGCCGCTTGCATGGTGTGTGATGGTTTAATATCCTGAATTTCTACAGTTTTAAGGGTAATCCCCCAATCTGAAATATCGTCAGAAATGGCTGCTTTCAGTTTGGCTTTAATGTGATCACGTGAAGACAAGGCATCATCTAAATCCATTTCACCCACAATCGAGCGCAGCGAAGTTTGCACTAGGTTTTGAATCGCCCAAGTATAGTTTTCAATGCCGTACACCGCTTTTTCTGGTGTAGTCAGGTTGATATAAGCCACAGCGTTCATAAGCAGTACTGCGTTATCACGGGTGATCACTTCCTGAGATGGAATGTCTAAGACAATGTCTTTGGTGGTGACTTTATAAGCCACTTCATCTACATACGGAATGACGAAGTTTAAACCAGGAGCAAGGGTGGTGTGGTATTTACCCAAACGCTGCACGATCCATTTATAACCTTGCGGAACAATGCGCACACCTTTAAAAATAGTAATACTGACAAAGGCTAAAATCGCTAAAACAATAATAGAACCACCAGACATTTTAATTTCTCACTTTTTCGTTGTCATGTGTGCTGTGATGCGGCTGCACCACTAAATCATTACCCAAAATATCAATCACGCGAATACGGTCACCCACTTGCACAGGGCTGGTGGTACGGCAGTTCCACTCATCTGAACCAAGTACAGGCATTGGAAAACGGACTTTAATTTGGTCATGCTCCAAATTAATTTGAATCACCATGCCAATTTGTCCAATGGTGGCTTCGCGTGACAGGCCTGCTTTGGTTTTATCGGTAGATAGGGGCTTAATAAATTTAAACCAAGCCAAAGTACAGAGTACCGATAGGATAATCCACATCACCAATTGCGTGGTGGTGCTCATCATGGGGAACATCCAATATAAAATACCCACCATGATTGCCCCGACGCCAAACCATAAGGCGGCAAAAGCAGGCAACATGAGTTCGGAGAGCATTAACAGAACGCCTAGTACAAACCAGTGCCAAGGTTCAAGAACGAATTCCATACATCTACTCGCGTATTTTTACTGTGAATTGAAACTGTTAGTGTGATGTGTGCTGGCATCATGGTTAGATGATATTTTGCACTTTCATCACTTTAACAGATCAATAAGTTTCTGAATATTAAAAAAATCACTGAAATTTAAAATTTCGGACGTGGTGCTGGTTTTAATGCAGCCGGTGATTTTTTAAAGTTCTGAATCGCTTGCTGGATGGCACGAATTTTAAGTTGTGCCGCTTTTTCACCTTCCAAAATAGTTTGGTTACTGGCTTTTAAATCGAGCGTGCCAATATGACCGACTTTGGGTTGAATCACGATATTGGCTTGAGCCAGTTCCTGATTGATACTTTGCTGCCCCATAATATTTAGGGTTTGATCGAGTAAACCCCACATATTTACAGGTTGATTACCTGTTGGACGTGCTGAAATATCAACAGCAATCACCAAGTCTGCCCCCATGGCTTTGGCTGTTTCTACAGGAATCGGACTGACCAGACCGCCATCGACATATTGTGTTCCGCCAATGGTGGCAGGTACAAAGACATTCGGAATACTGCAAGATGCACGAACGGCTTGACCTGCATTGCCTTTAATAAAGTCGGCTTTGCGGCCATTATCTAAACGTGTGGCAACGGCAGCAAAACGAATTGGAAACTTTTCAATAGGTTTGTTGGCCACGTGTTGATTGACATAATCTTGTAGTTTTTGTCCTGCAACAAAACCTTGACGGCTTAATGTTAAATCACGAATGTCAGATTCTTTAAACGTCAGGGCAATATGCTGAAGCTGATAAGGACTTTTACCACTGGCATATAAGCTGCCCACAAAACTGCCAGCACTGGTGCCTGTAACAATTTTAGGTTTAATACCGTGGGATTCTAAAACTTTAATTACACCAATATGGGCAAAACCTTTGGCACCGCCACCACCAAGTGCCAGTGCAATGACAGGTTCACGAGCCTGAATCGGTGTCGTACTTGGTGGTGTTTTTGTCGTTTTATCGCAGCCCGCTAAACTCAGGGCAAGTACGCCCAGCAAAGAATAATGAAGAAATCGCATATCAGCCAATTATAATCAGATCAAACAAACTGGTGACCATCTCAACAAAAAATGAAAACTTTGACTAGCCTTTTTTCAAAAGCTTTTGTAACGGTTTGGCCAGCCAATGCGGATTTTTAGCCGAAAACTTACCGGTATAGTGTTGATAAATGGCTTCTAAATCTTGACCATAATTCCCTGTAGGATGAAACACCCCCAAAATATGAATGGTTTTGTGGGCATAATCAAAAGAGAACATCACAATGGGGATGTTGGCACCATGGGCAATATGGTAAAAGCCACTGCGGATATTTTCAGCCTGTTTGCGTGTACCTTCGGGTGCCATACCAATCCAGATTTTTTCTTTTTGCCGCACAATTTCAATAATGTCCTGCGTATGACCTTGTGGAGAATGACGCACCACAGGAATTACCCCAATCCAGTTTAAAAGTGGTTTGAGCGGTGTTTCAAACAACGTATGTTTGCCAAAAATGGTAATTTGAATACCCAGACCAAGTAGTGCGGTGAAACCGTGCCAAGCATCAATGTTTGACGTATGCGGAGAAATAATAGCAACGGCTTTGGGCAAGTTTGGAAATTCACCCACCATTTGCCAGCCTTGAGCCAAAAAGATATTTTTAAATACAGCACGGCTCGAGGCTGTACCACGTTGTGGAACTTGGTCTGGTAATTGTGGAAATTGCCGTGTCGTACGTGAAAGTGGATTGGTCATTTTCATGGGGGCAGTGTCATCCTGACGTGCATAAAGAACAACGATGTAGATGCCATATCATGACGCATGCATCTAAATCTATTCAAGATATTAGACTTTCGCTTTGTCTGATTCATTGGCAAAATAGTCGAAATCTGATGATGAAAATGATGAAAAATAACAATCCATGATTCAAAATTTTAGTGCAGTACTGCGCTATTTTGATTGATTACCAATATTTTGATTGAGAAGCCATGCCCAACTTGCGCCAGACCTATTTGTTACTGTTCTCTTTATATTGGGCGCAGGGTTTACCTGTTGGGTTTATGACCCATGCCTTGCCTGTTATTTTACGGGCGCAAGGTGTGTCTTTAGCGCATATCGGTGGTTTTGGTTTATTGATGTTGCCGTGGTCAATTAAGGTATTTTGGGCACCTTTGGTTGATCGTTTGGGTTATCAACCGCTAGGGCATTACCGTAGCTGGATTTTACCTTGTCAGTGGCTTAGCGTGTTGGTACTGATTGGGCTGTCGTTTTTACCCATTGAGTCTTTAAATCATCCTATTTATTTGTGGGTGTTTTTTGTGGCTTTGCTGAGTATGAATTTAGTCGGTGCTACGCAGGATATTGCCACCGATGGTTTGGCCGTCAATATTTTACAGGCCAAGCAGCAACATTGGGGCAATACTTTTCAGGTGGTTGGCTCTCGACTTGGCTTTATTGTTGGCGGTGGTGCAATTCTGTGGGCATTGGACTGGCTAGACTGGCAAAAAACTTTTTTGATTTTGGCGGCATTGGTTTTTTTAAATACTTTACCCATTTTGCTGTTTAAAGAACCACAGCATGCTTCCAAGCGAGCACTTGCTCAACCTTTGGTCAAAATGTCATTTCGCGCACGTCTTGCTGCTATTCGGGAATATCTACAATATTTTGTAGAAACACCTGTGTTGTACGCATGGCTCTGGGTCTTGCTCAGTTTTAAAATTGCTGATGGTCTTTCTGGCCCATTACTGAAACCGTTAATGGTCGATTTAGGTTTAAGTTTTTCTCAAATTGGTATTTATGTGACCATGTTAGGTGCGCTAGCGGCTTTGTTAGGCGCAGGCATTGCGGGCTTGATGCTGAAATGGTACTCACGCATGCAAGCCTTACTGATTTTTTCGGTACTGAAAATTTTGAGTTTAGCGGCCTATGCTTATTTGGCTTGGCAATATGAACAGCAAACTCACGTTCCACACTGGCTCATTTATAGTATTAATGCAGCAGAAGACTTATGTTCTGCCATGTTATTGGTGGTCATGCTGACCTTAATTATGCAATACAGCCGTAAGCAATACGCAGGCACAGATTTCACATTTCAGGTGGCCATTATGGCAACCATCAGTGGAGTGTTATATACATTGAGCGGTATTTTGGGCGATGTTTTAGGCTATGCCCATTACCTGATGCTGATTTGTGTGGTGGCATTGTTATGTCTTGTTCCGATTTTGAAATGGTCAAAAAAGGCCAAATTACCCCATCCTGATTATTGATTAAATTGGCAATCAAGAACAGCAAGTTTAATGATAAATATAAGATAAATTTATAAAAATTAATTTATTTTTATCAATATGACAGCGCTGTAACATCTGTTGCAAATGATTTCTCAGGATGAAACAACATGAAAACTCAACTTGCAACAGCGCTTGCGCTTAGTCTTTTTTCTAGTGCTGTCTTTGCAGCGCCGTCATTTTATGGCGAGATTGATGTCTCGATTGATTATCTGTCAGAAGATAATCGGGCAGGGGTGAATCAGCGTGATGTGGTGGAAATTAATTCAAATAGCTCTTTTGTTGGGCTAAAAGGGGAAGAAAAAGTTACAGAGCGTTTAAATGCACTGTATCAGGCAGAATTCACCATTCATGTAGATGATGGAGAATCCAATTCAGATACTTTTGTGCCACGCAATTTATTTGTTGGGCTTAAAGATGCGCAATTGGGGACGGTCAAAGTCGGCAAAATTGATACACCGCTGAAACAACTTTCTGGTGCGGTAGATAACGTTAATAACTATGTCGATAACAAAGCCGATGTAGCGGGCATTTTTACAGGTGAAAACCGCATAGATAATGTGGTGGTTTATGAATCGCCTGCATTTAAACTGAATGATGCACAGCTAAAAGCTACGCTACTATTGGCTTCAGGTGAAGCTTCTGGTATTGCCAAAGGCAAGGGCGCATCTAAAGTAGCAGGTCGTGGTTTAGGAGATGCTTTTTCGAGTTCACTGGTTTATGACAACCAAACAGTGTTGCTTGGTGTGGGGTATGACAAAGCAATTCCATCCAATTTTGCAGGCGGGGGTATTTTAAATACCAAACAGGGTGAAATTGGGGAAGTTAAGGCCATTTTTGCAGCAGCAGATACCCTACGTGCAATTGGCCGAGTGAATTTAAATCATGGAGTTGTACTAAAGACTTTATATCAAACTTCGGAAGTTGCTGCAGTTGCGGGGAATGATACGCGAGCCGCCACAATTGATGATTCTGAAGGGTGGTTAATTGGTGCTGAATATAATCTGTCTGCTATAAAGGCATGGACACTGAAAGCACAATACAGCCAAAATACAACTCGCTTTAAGGGCGCACAAGCAGACTTTGATGCACAGCAACTATTCGCAGGGGCAGAGTATGCATTGAATAAACAGCTGAAAACTTATGCTTATGCAGGTTTACTGACCTTAGAACAAGGGCCAGCAGAAACCAAACAGCCTGTGGTGGGCACAGGGTTTGAATATAAGTTTTAAATTTTTACAGAACAGGGTGTTGTATGACAGCGCCCTGTTTTGACTTCTGAAATATGTGTATTAAGTGAATATCAATAAAAAAGCGACCCTGACGGAGTCGCTGGAGTATAAGACGCATCTACATTGTGCATGATACGTAACTAAATTTTTATGATGGATGCAAATTATTATTTGCGCATTCAGTGCATCACCGAAGCAGCGGGTACAGTATAAATCTAAATTATGACAATACTGCGACAGCTTAAGTCGCATGGGTGTTTTTAAACCGATCCCGTGTGAATCTACTAAGCGCGATAAGGCGTATTAATGGCTTGTGTCCATTGCTGTTTGCTGCAACGTGGACAGACGACATTGGCATGTTCGAGTAAACTGACATGACCACAATACATACAGGCATAGTAGGTATGCGGTTCTGTACGGTGAATGGCTTGGCAGGCTTTAGGGAATAACGGCAAGCCGTATCGTGTTGCTTCGCCTAGAAAAAATAACATGCTGAATTTGCCATCACTTTCCAGTAAACCAACACGCACCTGACCTAAATGTTCAACTCCTTGCTGGCGCATTTCTGCAAAGAATTCATCATGCGACATTTTGCCCAGTTTAATCTTTTCTAAAACCAGTTCACCATCTTCTACAATATAAAGTGATTTGCCCTCCACCAAATCTTCAAAGGCTTGGTATTTCATCATTAACCATGTAATGAGGCGATACATGGCAATCACCACCGCCATGACCACTAAAGCATGTACCAATGGCAAATCTTCGGTAAACATCGGGTCGCCAGCAATAGACCCGAGCGATAAAATAATAGCCAATTCAAAAATAGACAGTTGGCGTACGCCACGTTTACCTGTTAGCCGTAAAAATATAATGATCATGCCAAACATGAGTGCGGCACGAATAATCAATTCGGCAACAAAGACCCAAGTGGTGTCGTGAATAAAAATCTGCTGCACGTCCATGCGTTATACTCATTAAGATGCTTTTAGCAATGTAGCAACTTTAACTTACTCATTTTTTAGTGTTTTTGTGAAGTTTATAAGTGGCTCTGCTACGGGAGAAACCAATCAAGCCGTGACTATGCGAGTTGTATGCATGACGGCATAATACAATTTACCTTTTACTTTAATTTTAACTATGACTTTTGCATTAAGCGCTACACCTCAAACGGTGCTTGAAGTTACACCACAGCATAAAAAACTAAATGTGTTGATTGAGCAGATTGAACAGCAAAAACGGTTATTGCTTGCTTGGCAAAATGCCAAAGATGAAATTCGTGCTTATAGTCAAAAGGCGTTGATGCCTGCTTATCGTGAGTTATATCGCACGCTGTATGAGCAGATGCAGACGCTGTGGAATAGCCTCAGTCATTACCATTTAAGTAAGTCAGATACGGTAACTGTTGAAGATAAAATTCAGGCACTCACTTGCTTGTTGCAAGGTTCGCATTTGTTAACCCAAATGCAGGTAGATGAAGTGGAAAAGATGTATATTTACTATGCACAGGCAAGTGAATATAGCCAGAATAAAAAATCTAAGCAGAAATCTAAAAAGAAAATGGAAACGTCTTTTGATGTGCCTGAAACTTTAGATACTGAAAATGAAAGTTATGATGAAAATTGGAACAGCGAACAATATCAACAAGTACGAGAGCAGGCCAAGTTAAAACGTCAGCAAGATAAGCAAGCTCAAGCTGAAAAGATGGTGAATCAATCGCTTAAAATGGTTTATTTAAAAATTACCTCGATTATTCACCCTGACCGTGAACCTGATGAATCTAAGAAAGCAGAAAAGACTGAACTTTTACAACGTGCTAATGCGGCTTATGAACAGGAAGATTTATTCTTTTTACTGAAACTGCAGCTTGAAGTAGAACAAAGTAAACAGGGTACAAATAAAGGTTTAAGTGTGGAGCAAGTGAAGTTTTACCAACAGGCTTTAGAAGCCCAAAGCCAAGCCTTGCAAAATCAAATTCAGGAATTGATTAACTCACTGGTTTGGTCAAATAAAGCCAAAATTGCGGTGCAGAAATCCAAAGGACAATTGAATATTGCTAATTTATATAAGCAGATTGATGCGGATGCATCTGCGGTGAAGCAACAGCTTAAAGCGGAGAAGCAACGGCTAAGTTTTATGGGGAAAGAGAGTGGGTTGGAGATGCTGTTGGAGCATCAGGTTTTATGATTTACCTCTAACTTAGCGAGAGAGGTAAATATATGGAATAATCTTATTTACTACGCATAGCCTCAATGATTTTTAACAGAGCATCTTGCATTTGCCCAGAGGTAGCTGTTGATAAGTCAATTTCGAGTAAATTATCTATAATTTGAATTTTTTTGCCGCTCATAGGCTTTGTTGCACAAAGATTTCATAACTATATGATTTTAAAAGTTTTGATTATTTTTTGATCCAAAATTAAATTTATTTAAATCAGATGCTTACATATTTATGCAACAAAGCCGTTGATAAATCTAAAATAGATTTATCAACAAACTTTAAAATTCTTCTATTTTGCGTTATAGATTCTAATACAGACATGAAAAAAATCCCCTCAATTATGAGAGGATTTTAGCTTTATTTTTAATATTTTAGCAATAAATTAAAGCGCCGCAATTTGCTCCATATTCGCTTTAATCTTCGCTAACTGGTCAGCAAATTCAGCAAGTTTCACTTTCTCGCCTTCAACCACAGCAGCAGGGGCTTTCGCCACAAAACCTTCATTCGCAAGTTTAGTTGCAATTTGGGCATGCTGTTTTTGAACCTTGTCTAAATCTTTTTGTAGACGACCCAATTCCGCTTTAGGGTCAATTAAGCCCTTCATTGGAACGAATACAGATACGTGACCAACGACAGAAGATGAAGACAATGGTGGTTGTTCGCCATCTGCCAAGAATGTAATGCTCTCAACTTTTGCCAATGCTTTAAACAATGGTTCAATGCGTGCGATCTGTGCTTTTTCAGCATCAGTTGTGTTTTGAAGCAGAACAGGCAACAAACGTGCATTACCTAGACCCATTTCACCACGAATGTTACGCACCGCACCAATCAAACCTTGTAACCATTGCATATCTGCTTCAGCTTGATCATTGATGAGCGCTTGCTCAGCAACAGGGTATTGCGCAAGCATGATGGTTTCACCACCCAAGCCAATCATTGGTGCAAGTGTTTGCCAAATTTCTTCAGTCAAGTACGGCATGATTGGGTGTGCAAGACGTAAAGATGCTTCCATCACTGCAAGTAATACACGGCGAACTTCGGCTTTACGCGCTTCTGAAACATTTTCGTCATTCAGAACAGGTTTAGTCAGCTCTACATACCAGTCGCAGTATTCATTCCAAATAAAGTCATAAATTGCTTGCGCAGCCAAGTCTAAACGGTAGGTTGCAAACGCTTGGTGAACAGCCTGTTCTGCCTTTTGTAAACGGCTGACAATCCACTGCTCAGGCAACTCCCAAAGGTCTTGACGTACTTCTTGGCCTACAGTTTGACCTTCAACATTCATTAATACAAAACGGGTTGCATTCCAGATTTTGTTGGCAAAGTTACGATAACCTTCAACACGTTTCATGTCGAACTTAATGTCACGGCCTGTGTTTGCAAGTGCACAGAAAGTAAAACGAACTGCATCTGTACCGTATGCTTGAATACCTTCAGGGAATTCTTTACGGGTTGATTTTTCAATCTTCGCTGCTTGTTTCGGGTTCATCAATCCCGTCGTACGCTTTTGTACTAAAGTTTCAAGATCTACACCGTCAATCAGGTCGAGTGGGTCAAGCACGTTCCCCTTCGATTTAGACATCTTCTGACCTTCACTGTCACGTACCAAACCGTGTACATACACAGTTTTGAACGGTACTTGTGGTGTGCCATCTTCGTTTTTCATGAAGTGCATGGTCATCATGATCATGCGCGCCACCCAGAAGAAAATGATGTCAAAACCAGTCACCAATACATCAGTCGGGTGGAAGGTATTTAAGAAATAGTTTTCTTTATCCTTCGCTTCGTCACCAGTCCAACCTAAAGTGGAGAATGTCCAAAGTCCCGATGAGAACCATGTATCGAGTACGTCTTCATCTTGGTTCAATTCAACATCGGCAGGGATGTTGTTTTTCGCACGAACTTCAGCCTCGTCACGGCCAACAAATACATTGCCTTGCGCATCGTACCAAGCAGGAATACGGTGACCCCACCACAATTGACGTGAGATACACCAGTCTTGAATGTTGTTCATCCACGCCATATACATATTGCTGTATTGCTCAGGCACGAACTTGATACGACCATCTTGTACTGCTTCAATTGCAGGTTGTGCAAGAGGAGCGATCTTCACATACCATTGGTCTGTCAATAATGGCTCAACGATCACACCTGAACGGTCACCACGAGGTGGCTTAAGCGTGTATGGTTGGATTTGATCTAACCAGCCTTCAGCTTCTGCTTGTTCAACTAACTTTTTACGTGCTTCAAAACGCTCTAAACCAATGTAGTCTGCAGGTGCAGCAATGGTTTTAGAAATTTGCTCGCCCGCTTTTGCGATGTACTCAAACTCAGCCAATACTTCCGCATTTTTATTGAAGATGTTGATGATTGGCAATTCGCAGCGTTTACCCACTTCATAGTCATTGAAGTCGTGTGCAGGCGTGATTTTCACACAGCCAGTACCAAATTCTTTATCCACATATTCATCTTTAACGATTGGAATGGCACGACCTGTAATTGGCAGGATGATGTTTTGACCTACCAAATGTGCATAGCGTTCATCATCTAGCGCAACAGCAACAGCTGTATCACCTAACAACGTTTCAGGACGAGTGGTTGCAACGACGATGTGATCTTTGCCATCGTGCGTACGCAGTGACTTGTCTTCAAAGAAATATTTAAAGTGCCACAATGAACCTGCTTCTTCTTTATCTGATTCAACTTCTAAGTCAGAAAGTGCAGTTTGTAATTTTGGATCCCAGTTAACCAAGCGTTTACCACGGTAAATTAAACCTTCTTCGTGTAATTTCACGAAAACTTCTTTCACCGCATTCGATAAGCCTTCATCCATGGTGAAGCGTTCACGTGACCAGTCTACCGAAGAACCTAAACGACGGATTTGACGGGTAATGTTGCCGCCAGATTGTTCTTTCCATTCCCAAACTTTTTCAATGAACTTTTCACGGCCTAAGTCGTGGCGGCTGATGTTTTGTGCACCCAATTGACGCTCAACCACCATTTGCGTGGCAATACCTGCGTGGTCTGTACCTGGTTGCCATAAGGTATTTTTACCCGACATACGGTTAAAACGAGTTAGGGCATCCATAATGGCATTGTTAAAACCATGACCCATGTGCAAGCTACCAGTGACGTTTGGCGGCGGAATCATGATACAGAATGATTCACCCTTTTCAGACGGCTTGAAATAGCCGTTGTCTTCCCAAGTCTTGTACCATTTTTTCTCGATCTCGGTTGGATCGTAGGTTGTAGCAATATTTTGCGCTGAATCAGTCATAGTAAGAACAGGTTAAAAGTGAATAAAAAATTGCGTCTATTGTAGCAAAAAAATTGCCAGCTAAGCGAGATTCAGTATCGTCAAACTTCTTGCAATTGGCAGTTGGGCAAACTCATCGTATGATGAGCAACAGGGATGATAAAAACTTGAAGATGCTCATTGCATATTACTCGGTTTTAAACTGGGATTAAGCAAGGAGTTTTAAAATAGATGACAACACATCAATACGGTCAAAATAGGCAAGTTCAGTTATGACTTATGCTGTAGCATTAAAATTAAAACCAGAAACCTATCAAAAATTTCAACAATTGCATCAACAGTTCAATGCAGGTGAAACCGAAAGTTTGGCCAAACCTTTAGGAGCAGTCTTAACCGAAATTTCCTGTGAAGTGATTGAGCAGTTGTTTGGTGAAATGTCACGCTCTAAACATGCGCTAGACAATGAGTCTGAAAAAACCATTCAACAGGTAACCGATACCATGCAAAAATATATGCCGTGGTCGGTTTCATTTTTTGGCAATGAACGCTTAACGCCTATGGTTAATTATTTGGCCGAGATGATGGATCAACAGGCAGGTCAGGCAGTTTTAACCTATCCTGTAGATAGCATTTCAATCAAAGAAACTTTAGGTAATATTGAGCAGATTAAGCAGGGCAACAGTGCCTATATTGACCCTGCCTTTAAAGGATTTGTTCAAATTATTGATCAAGGCGTAAGCTGTTTAATTCGTGATCCGAAAAAAATGCTGAAATTTAATTTGGTGGTCGATAAAACCTTAAACGGTGTGATTCAGTTAACCACGCAACTGGGCTATAAACGTCTGGAAAAAATGGGTAAGCAATTTGATTTAGAAAGTGCAGAAATTTATTCGAACCATTTTCTTGGTTTTTTACAGCATCCTGCACAGCTGAAAGCTTAAATTTTAATGACTTAGATTCTTCAATAACGCGGACAAACGGTTATGGCAAAACGAGAAAATTTAGAACATAAAGTGGTGTGGATTACAGGCGCATCTTCAGGAATTGGTAAGGCACTGGCCAAAGAATGTGCTTTACAGGGTGCGCAAGTCATTTTAACAGCACGCCGTTATGAAGAGTTGGAAAAAGTACGTGTGAGTTTATTAAACCCTGAACGCCATCTTTCAGTCTGTGCAGACATCACCAATGAAAGTCAGGTTTTGCATGCTTATGAGCAAGTTTTGGCACGTAAAGGGCGGATTGACTGGTTAATTAATAACGCAGGTTTAAGTCAGCGTGCCTTAATTGCAGATACCACCATGCAAACCGAACGCACCATTATGGAAGTCGATTATTTTTCACAAGTATTTCTGACCAAAACAGTCTTGCCGACCTTTTTACAGCAAAAACACGGGCGCATTATTTTTGTATCTAGTGTTGCGGCATTATTAGGTACTCAATATCGTGCTTCCTATTCAGCAGCGAAAAGTGCCATTCACATGTGGGCCAACAGTTTACGTGCCGAAGTGGCAGAGCAGGGGGTACAGGTCTCGGTGATTTTCCCAGGCTTTGTGAACACCAATGTATCTTTTAATGCGCTTAATGGTGAAGGCAAGCCACAAGGGCATCAAGATGAAGCCATTGAAAATGGTTTAGATGCAGATGAATTTGCCAAAACCACAGTAAAAGCCTTGATGGCAGGGGAAGAATATATTGTAGTGGGTGGTGCTAAAGAAAAGCTGGGTGTATTGGTGTCTCGATTATCACCAAGCGCTTTATATAAAATGATACGTAAGACTAAGGTCAAGTGAGTTAAAGGCTCTCAGTATCATCATCTAGATGATGATACTGTTTTCATTTTAGTGTGCATGAGGAAGTGTGGTGGAAGAATGAATCGCCGTGCCATAAGCAAAGACTTCGACCATGCCGCCTTGCATCCCTAATTCTGTGGTACTTAAACGCAGTCCCATAATTTGAGTTGCACCTACTTTTTCAGCTTCAAGTTTTAAGCGCACCACTGCTTCACGACGTGCACGCTCAACAATGCTTTCATAACTGGTTAAACGACCACCAAAAAAATTCTGGATGTTGGCAATCACAAACTTAAAATAATCATGTGAAATCACCACATTACTGTGTACTAATTGTCCCGTCTGGGTGCTAGTTTGAAAACGGTTGTTATCTACCCGAATATAGCTTAAGCGCTGTTCTTGCTCTGCCAAATATTTGAAATGTTTGCGCTCATTATGTCGACCAAAGCCAAAACCAACAGCAAACAAAACAGCAAAGACAATAATTTGTAGAATTAAATTATCCATGTGGTGTTATCCCCATCAAATCACCCCAGTCTTAATTTTGCACAGGGAAAGGGTCTGGAAGTTTAGGGATGTCAGCTTCAACTACAACCGCAGTGCCGTAAACGAACAGTTCCGAAGCACCTTGCGCAATATTGGATGTAGAAAAACGTATTCCGACGATGGCATTTGCACCTAAACCACGTGCTTTTTCAATCATACGGTTCATGGCTTCTTGACGGGACTCTTCTAAAAGTTCGGTATAGGCAGTTAATTCACCGCCTACAATATTTTTGAGTCCAGCCAATAAGTCACGCCCAACGTGTTTACTGCGCACAGTGCTGCCATATACCACATCAATTTGGCGGGAAATGCGATGCCCCGGAACAGATTCAAGATTGCTGAGTAACATATTTTTTTGAGTGAAGAGAAACGAATCTACTGAAGATATGGAATGTACCTCAAAAAAGCAATAAAAAAGCCCACCGAAGTGAGCTGATTTAGGTCTTTGTAAATGGTGTGGTTTCACCATCTAATTATGTTTTGCTGTACTAAATTACTGCGCTTTCCGCTCAGCCGATGATGCAGGTTGTAAAGTTGCATCTGAAGTATTGGCTTTTACACCGCCACCTAAAGATTTGTACAACTCGACCTGATTGTTCAGATTGGCTTGCTCAAGTAGCAACAAACCTTGCTCTGCGGCATAAGCGGTACGTTGAGCGTCTAACACGGTTAAGTAGCTGTCAATCCCTGCACGGAAACGTGCATTAGAAAGCTTATAAGTCGTGTTGGTTGCTTCAACCAAGCGTTTTTGAGCAGCTAAACGGTCCCCAATATTTTGACGAACTGCCAAGGCATCATTCACTTCACGGAATGCAGACTGAATTGACTTTTCATAATCTGCCAAAGCAATTTGCTGATCGGTTTCTGAAATTTTGATGTTGGCTTGGCGTGTACCCCAATCGAAAATTGGCAGGTCTAGACTTGGGCCAACTGCCCACACAAAGCTGCCCGATTTAAACAAATCACTTAAATCTGTTGACGCATATCCAGCATTGCCTGTTAGGCTGATGCTTGGAAATAAACGTGCTTTGGCCGCACCAATGTTAGCTCCTGCAGCAGACAGTCGGTACTCGGCAGTACGGATGTCGGGACGGTTGGTCAGCAAGTCACTTGGTAAGCCTGCACCCATTGCATTGTTTTTCGTAATGCGGGTAACACGCTGTGCAGGTAGCAAAGTGTTTGGAACAGGTTCACCCACCAGCAAGTTCAACAAGTTTTGTGCTTGGGCAACTTGGGTTTTGTAGTTAGCAACATCATTACGTGCCGTTTCTACAGAAATTTGCGCCTGACGCACAGGCAGCTCGCTATCAATACCAACATCAAAACGCTTTTTGTTCAGATTGTAAGATTCAAGCTGCGTTTTTAACGTCTGATCTGCCAGTTTTAAATTGGCATTGGCAAAAGAGTAGTTCAGCCATGCTTGTGCAACCTGACCAATCAGGGCAATTTGCGTGGCATCACGTGAGCTTTGAGTTGCCAAGAAGTTATCTAAGGCATTATCTTTTAGGCTGCGTACACGACCCCAAAAATCTAGCTCATAGGCAGTAACACCTAAGCCGACGTTATAACGGGTATGTGTACCTAATCCATTGCCCTGATCTTGACGTAGTACGCCACCGCTAGCACCAATGGTAGGCAATTGGTTGTTTTCTGTAATTTGATAAGCTTGCTGCGCACGCTGGATGTTCAGGGTTGCAGTGCGCAAATCACGGTTATTGTTCAGTGCCATATCCAGCACTTGCAATAAGCGCTGGTCGGCAAAGAAATCTTTATAGCCTTGTTCGGCAACCGATGTACCCGTTGCTGTTGCTGTATAGCTGCTCGGAATACTCGCCTGAGCGACGGGCTCTGGCCCACGCATGCTTTGACAGGCTGTCAAAGCAAGCGCAAGGGCAGAAACCGCAATGCCACGGCCTGTAAGAGACCATAAGTTTTGCATCACGATACATGCTCCTGTTGATTTTGTTGTTTTGGTTTGTATTTAAAGATACTTCTGATCCAAACGTAGAACACTGGAATAAAGAAGATCCCTAACAAGGTTGAGCTAATTACACCGCCCAAGACTCCATAACCGACTGAATGTTGGCTACCTGCACCTGCACCAGATGAAAGAGCAAGTGGCAATACACCAAAACCGAAGGCAAGGGTGGTCATAATAATTGGACGTAAACGCATTTTTGCAGCATGCAAAGTGGCTTCAAATAGGTCTTCACCTTTTTCTTGTAGCTCTTTGGCAAATTCTACAATCAAAATGGCGTTTTTCGCAGACAAACCAATCACAGCAATAATTGCCACTTGGAAGTAAATGTTATTGGATAGGTTCGGGTTCTTGAACAAGATCATGCCCCCAAAGGTGAGCAATAATGCCCCGACAATCCCTAACGGTACGACCAAGAGTACTGAGAATGGAATAGACCAGCTTTCATACAAGGCTGCCAAACACAGGAATACAATCAGTAAAGACAACGCATACAAGAACGGTGCTTGGTCGCCCGATTCACGTTCTTCTAGCGATAGGCCTGTCCATTCATAGTCAAAGCCATTTAAGCCCATAGACGGTAATTTAGCGACAATTTCTTCCATGGCTTGCATTGCTTCACCTGAGCTGACGCCCGGAGCAGGTGCACCCTGAATGTTCTTGGCAGATACGCCGTTATAGCGTTCTAAGCGCGGCGAACCATAAGTCCACTCACCTGTTGCAAAGGCAGAGAACGGTACCATTTCACCACGGTTATTGCGCACATACCACTTGTTTAGGTCTTCAGGCATCATGCGTGAGTCTGATTCAGCTTGAACATAAACTTTTTTCACACGACCACGGTCAATAAAGTCATTGATGTACGAACCACCCCAAGCCATGCCCATCGTGCTGTTGATTTCAGCAATGCTGACACCTGCTGCACCTGCTTGCGCCTGATCAATCAGAATACGGTACTGTGGTGTATCTTCCTGACCATTTGGACGTACGCCTATTAAGCGAGGGTCTTTGGCTGCTTCACCCAAGACAATGTTACGTGCCATGGTGAGTTTTTCGTGACCATTACCTGCAGCATCTTTCAGCTGTAAGTTAAAGCCTGCACTCACACCCAATTCAGGCATTGCTGGCAGCTGTAATGGCATGATGTAGGTCGCATCTTTCACAATCATGTTCAGCGCCATACCACGTTGAATAATGGCACCCACTTGTGATTCTGGACTTGTACGTTCACTCCAGTCTTTTAACTTAATGAATGCCATACCAGCGTTCTGACCAACACCCGAGAACGAGAAGCCAGAAACACTAAACACCGACTGCACATGCTCTTTTTCATTTTCTCTGAAGAAGTTAGTCATGCTGGTCATCGTGGCATCAGTACGTTCCAAAGTCGCATTTGGTGGGAGTTGCACCAGTGTCATCACCACACCCTGATCTTCATCAGGTAAGAACGATGATGGAAGTTTCTGGAACAACAACACAATAATACCCAACACCACTGCATATAAAATTCCTGAGAAAATTTTGCTGTGGGTCATACGGTCTACACCGCCTTGATATTTGACTGAAATCTTGTCAAAGCTGCGGTTAAACCAACGGAAGAAACGGGCAAATACGCCGTTGCTTTCAGGTTTGTTTGGATCATGCTGTTTGAGAATGGTGGCACACAGGGCAGGGGTAAAGGTCAAGGCAACAACCAGTGACAGCACCATGGCAGTCACAAGGGTGATTGAGAATTGACGATAAATAACCCCTGTTGTTCCACCAAAGAATGCCATTGGAATGAACACCGCAGACAGTACTGAGGTAATCCCGACCAGTGCACCTGAAATCTGTTTCATGGACTTTTCAGTCGCAGCCACAGGATCAAGATGTTCTTCCACCATGACACGTTCTACGTTTTCCACTACAACAATCGCATCATCGACCAGAAGACCGATGGCGAGTACCATGGCAAACATGGTGAGGGTGTTGATGGAGAAACCAAACATATTGATCACGGCAAAAGTACCGAGAACCACCACAGGCACAGCCATGGTTGGAATAATGGTGGCGCGCCAGTTCTGTAAGAACAGGAACATCACAATAAATACCAAGATGATTGCTTCAATCAGCGTTTTAACCACACTCTTGATTGAAAGTTCAATAAATGGCGTGGTATCAAACGCCAATTCATCCTTTAAACCCGCAGGGTAGTTTGGACGTAATTGTTTTAAGCGTTCTTCTACAGCAGCAGCGGTATCTAGCGCGTTGGCACCAGTAGACAATTTAATTGCCACACCACCAGCAGGTTTACCGTTGTATTTAGAAATAAACTGATAGTTGTCTGCACCAAGTTCAATACGTGCTACATCACCCAAGCGAACTTGAGCACCTGAAGCGGTATTTTTGAGGAAAATATTGCTAAATTGTTCAGGTGTTTGTAGCAAGCTTTGTGCAGTAACCGTTGCGTTCAACGCCTGACCTTGAACAGATGGTGCACCACCCAATTGACCTACAGCTACCTGAGCGTTTTGGGTACGAATGGCTTGTGCAATATCACTTGGTGTAACTTGCAAGCTTGCCATTTTGGCTGGATCCATCCAAATACGCATGGCGTATGAGCCACCAAATACTTGTACTTCACCCACACCTGCAACACGGCTAAGCGGTTCAGAAATGTTGGAGTTGACATAGTCTTTAATGTCATCTGCAGAAAGGCTTTCATCTGGCGAATAGAAGGCTAAAACCTGTAAGAAGCTTGCACCTGATTTGGTGACTTTCACCCCTTGACGTTGTACGTCATCTGGTAATAAAGCCGTTGCAGATTGTAGCTTGTTCTGTACTTGAACCTGTGCAATATCAGGGTCAATCCCTTGCTCAAAGTTCAAGGTGATTGATGCAGAACCATTCCCCGCACTGTTCGATGAAATGTAGCGCAGACCATCTAAACCATTCATTTGCTGCTCAATAATTTGAGTCACTGTATTTTCAACAGTTTCAGCAGATGCACCCGGATAAGTCGCAGCAATGGTGACCGTTGGCGGTGCAATGGTCGGATATTGGGCAATTGGCATGTTGGTGAGGGTAATAATCCCCGCCAGCATGATCACCAATGAAATCACCCACGCAAAAATGGGGCGATGAATAAAAAAGTGTGCCATTGAAGTCTACCCCTTATGCATTTGAAGTAGCTTTTTGTTCAGTCGCTTGAGCTTCTGATGCTGGTGCTTGTTTTGCATCATCTGATTTTGCTGGTGCAGCAGGTGCACCTTGCGGGGCAGCGCCTTGAGGTTGATACGGTTTAGCCACAACTTGCTGTTCAGGTTTTACTTTGGCAATCCCTTCAACAATGACTTTATCGCCAGTTTGCAAACCTTCAGTCACAATCCAGTTGTTGCCTTGTGAGCCTACAGTAGTCACAGGACGAGGCTCAACCACTCCTTTTGCATTCACGAGCATCACCATCGCCTGACCTGTTGGGGTGCGGCTAAGTGCAGCTTGTGGAATTAAAATCGCATTAGGAATAACACCTTGCACAATTTGTGCGGTGGCGAACATACCTGGCAATAATAAGTGGTTGGCATTTGGGAAAACCGCACGTAAGGTCACAGTACCTGTTTCAGGATTCACACTGGCATCAGAGAATGCTAAACGGCCTTCAATCGGGTAATAGCTACCATCTTCAAGTTTTAATTTAACTTTAGTGTTGTTGCTGCTGTTAAGGCTACCCTGACTGAGTTGCTGACGTAAACGTAACAGTTCAGCACTAGACTGATTGATGTCTACATAAATTGGGTCTAAACGCTGAATGGTAACCAATGGCTCAGCTTGACTGGCAGTGACTAAAGCACCAGCCGTCACAGTAGAACGGTTCGTTTGCCCAGAAATAGGTGCACGTACAGTTGAATAGCCTAAGTTAATTTCAGCATTGCGCACTTCTGCCTGAGTTGCTGCAACGTCCGCTTCGGCAAGTTTTACTTGAGCCACAATATCGTCATATTCTTGTTTGGAAATGGCGTTGCTGCCCACCAATTGACGATAACGACCTTCTTTTACCCGTAGCACATTTAATTGTGCCTGTTGGCGGGTTAAAGCTGCACGTGCGCTGTCTAAAGAAGCACGATTGGTACGTGCGTCAATTTCATAAAGCGCTTGACCTTCACGTACATAACTGCCTTCGGTAAATAAGCGTTTCAAAACGACGCCACTGGTTTGTGGGCGAACTTCTGAAATTTCAAAGGCAGTGGTACGACCAGACAATTCAACAGACTGCTCAACGCTTTGTGGTTGTGCCACAAGCACGCCAACCTCAGTCGGTGGCATTTGCTGGGCTGCACCTGCTTGCTGTGCATCTTTTGGATCTTTGCTACAACCCACAAGCGCTAAACTTGTGGCTAATGCGCAAGCAGTCAGGGCAGGTGCCCAAAGCTTTGCAGACATCATTTTTTCACCTCAATTAGATTTTTATCTAAACTTATGTATTGGTTTGCATTGCAGATATTTCGTGCAAAACAGATACCACAATGTGATCCAAATAAAACTTATGCTCCAACCGGAGAGGACATCTGAAGGATAGTGCACTCCCAGATATACACGGGAAATACCCATCAGCACCATCCACAACGCTGCACATACGGTTAAAATTCTATGCGCTGGATGTTGCAAACTTAGGTAAATGACTAAACAGCCTAAGCTTGCGGCATAAAAGCTATGTGCACTAGGAAACGCTGCACCATAACTTTCTACCAAATGTAATGCTTCAGGCGGGCGTGGGCGGGCAATTACAGATTTGAGCAGCCACGCAATCGCTATACTTCCAAACAGTCCTACACTGATAAAAACAATTTTTGTGTATTTTTTATACCATGCCCAGTAGAAACACCATAGGCTGGATAAAAATAATACAAATGGCATGCCACCCAATACAGAAAGTAGCTGTGCCAATTGATTCAAATGTGCGGTGCGTTGTGTACTTAAAAACTCTACAAGTGCAAAATCGAACTGTTGCAAGCTTGCAATATTGAGTACTAACACACTGATAATAAATAGCAAACTACCGAGATAAAGCAGTTTTTTAGGCATGCTGAAATCTCCGAAAGTTTAACCGATTTGAGCACGGTTGATGAATGGATTAAAGTGTACTAATCAGTACACTTTATTTCAAGTCAATGGAAATGAGAAGGATTTCTTTTTTTCCTGATTTGTGAGCAAGCCAGAAATCCGTACATTTTTTAAGTATTTCGTTCAGAGTTTGATGTGCTGTCATCATCCACTGTAATAGGTTGTTTCGGGGGCCAAAAGAAATCACTTGGACGGGTCAGAAAATGGGTCAGCACCAATTTTGCCAGAGGCTTCCATTGTTCAAAACGTACCCGACGTGCACGTAGTGCCACAATAATTGTTAAAGTAAAACTCACAAATAAGTTGGTTAAACCAATCAGTAGTACCCCTAAAAATGACACAATAATGAGGCCAATTTCAGGTGAGCCATTCACATTCATTAAACCTTGAATAAAGTTGGCAGAGGCAAAGGCAATATGGCGAATATCAATTGGTAAACCGAGAATATATCCGAGCGTGGCAGTACTGCCGAGCATAATCCCGAATAAAAAATTACCAGCCAATGCACCTAAATTACGTTCAATATAATTCGCAAAGCTATTCAGGCGTTCTTGTCCGAGCAGCATTTTTAGGTGGATGTGGGCTTTTAAACGTGGCCCAACTTTACGATACACCGCCATGTTGTCAAAATAACCAGCAATCAGACCTGACAAAAATAAAAATACCCCCGCAATAGCTGCATGCGGAACCGCTAAAGAGGTAAAGGGGTTTAAGTCATGTAAGGTGTCTGATGCTTTGGCATGTGACATTAAAGGTTCATGCAATGCGGCATCCCAACTAAAAGCAATTAAAGCTGCAATTGGAATGGCAATGGACATATTACCCAAAATAGCAATGAACTGTGTGCGAATAATATTAATAATGAGTGCGGCTAATTCGGCAATTTGTGCGGTCTTTGAACCTTTACGATGCTGAACGGTCGATGCCAAGGCCGCAGCAGTCATCGCGGGCTGTTTGGTGGCAACAGTAAAGTGCAACACATGAATAATCATAAAGCCAAATGAATAAATCATGCTGTTTATGATGGCTTGCATCATTGGAGCCAGCACTAAGCGAGAGGCGAGGGTTTTGAGCGTTGCCATAGCGGCAATTAAAACCCCCGCACCTGCTGCGGCTTTGTACATGCCCAAAAAGCCGTCTTTGTCGGTACTTACATAATGCTCGCCTGTTTTACTGGCATTTTCCGTGACTTGTAAGGCAATTAATTCACTGTTTTCTGCCAAGAGCGAACGCACACTGCGCTCGCTATACAGTGCTGCGGTAACATCTACCAATAACTGTCCCATTGAAATATGGCGAACTTTGTCTTGTGCCACAATCAAATTAATTAGCAGTTCAATCCGTTCCAGACATTGTTCCAGCAAGGACAGTAAATAGGTCAGACTAATACTGACTCCAGTGCGTTTGGTGGCACGTCTAATTTTGCTACTGACATTATGACATTGATCAATCATCACCAAAGCTTGAGCGGCATCGGGTGGTTGGATGGCACTCATTTGATCATGTTGCAGATCTGCAGTTTTATATTGCTGAATAAACTCATTGATTTCACGGTTTTGTGCCAAGAAAGGCGAGTCGTATTCACTCAGTTCAGGGTAGGCACTAATAAATTCAGGATATAAACCAATGCCACTGACCCGATATGACAATACGGTCAGGGCTTTAATAATTTCACTGCGAATCAGACGCTTCTGGGTTTGCCCGCCATGCCCACGATTAAGCAGGGTGAATAACTGTTGCCATTCAGCATCATCAATATTGTCTAACCAATATTTGTCGCTGCGCAGAGGAAAGACCCGACGCACTAAATCTTGCAGTTGGCTTTCATCATTAATTAGCGGTAAAAAGTGTGCGCCTAAGCGCTGGAACAGCTGATTCCAAAAGCCATCTAAAGACAGAATGCCAGTGTCAGCATATAAACTGGTTTGTTTGTACTGATTAATTAAACGTAAAACAAAATGTTGCAGGGTCGAGCTTGCGTTTGGAGTGATCAATAAAGCATGCAAGAGTGCCTGAAACTTTTGATGGGTTTCTTCTAAATTTTGGGTGTCTTGAGGACGAATACGATTGACCAGCTCAATCAGGAGATTTTCATCAAGAACAGCTTTGGGCGTGTCCAGCTGTTCTTGCATTTTATTAAATAAATCGTTGAGTTTTATATGCATAAGCAGCTTAAATTATTGAATACGGTGTAAAGCCAACAAGGCTAAATTCTTTAAGGCCTGACGATAGATCGACTCAGGCAGTGCTTCTAAAGCAGCAATAGCCGCTTCGGTTTCTTCTGTAGCACGCTGGCGGCAATAATCGAGAGCGCCTGAAGATTGCACAATGGCAATGACCTGATCTAGGTCAGCTGTGCCGCCTGTGGCAATACTGCGACGAATAATTTGATGTTGTTCGCCTGTTGTATTTTGTAAAGCAGAGATTAAAGGCAAAGTCGGTTTGCCTTCCATTAAATCATCGCCAATATTTTTACCTAATGTTTCAGCATCTGAGGTGTAATCCAAAATATCATCAATGATTTGGAAGGCATTACCAAAGTGTCCTGCAAATAAACGCAAAGGCTCACGGTATTGCGGTGTACCAGTTAAAATTGCAGCACCTTCGGTTGCCAGTTCAAATAAACGTGACGTTTTACCGTGAATAATATCCAAATAAATTTTTTCAGTGGTGTCTGGTTGATGCTGTGCCTGTAGTTGTAAAACTTCACCTTCGGCAATTTCACAGGTACCTGTAGAAAAGTCTTTCAGCAATACCATGTCATTTAAATCGACCAATAAGTCGAACGAGCGGGAAATTAAGAAGTCACCCACTAAAACTGCAGTCTGGTTATTCCATGTTGCATTGGCTGTTGGGCGACCACGACGTAAACCTGACTCATCTACAACATCGTCATGCACCAAAGTTGCGGTATGTAGCATTTCAATAATGGCCGCCAGTTTACGTTGACGTTCCAAATCTTCTGCACCACAGGCTTTGGCTGCAAGCAGACACATAATTGGACGCATGCGTTTGCCGCCTGCTTCGACCACGTGTTTACTAACGGCCATGACCAGGGCAACTTTTGAGGTAATTCCTTCATTAATAAATGTATCCATCGCGGCAAAATCAGAAGCAACAGGGGCGAGAATGTCTTGCTTAAAGTCGATGGTCATGTGAAAGGAAACCTCAATAATATTGAATTACAAACTTAGTGGAATCTATTGTAACTTTGGTTACAGCCAAGAAAATTAACTCAGTCTGCGAAAATAACACGCTGAATGCAATAGCTAGGCAATTGTATAATTGTTAAGTCTAATTGAAAACTAAGTAAATAACTTTATTGGTAAATTTGGCATTTGCTTAAGTTGCGCCTGATTCTAACAAGCGTAACGGCTTGCGCCAATACAATCTGTCTATTTACCCTTAACCAAGGGGTATAAAACATGACAAGTAGAGGTGTTTACTAAATAATCAATGCGCGTATACAATAATTGCCGCAAATGACTTGTTGTTTGTGTGAATATCCCTTAAAATCCTTGCCCTTGAATAACCCCCAGTGGCGTTCGTTTTAAGATCGATATATCCCTTTATCGGCACGACGACACGGGCATGTTTGGAGTACATTATGTACGCAGTAATCCAAAGCGGTGGTAAACAGCACCGTGTTGTTGAGGGTGAAACCCTTAAAGTTGAATTATTGAAAGCTGAAACTGGCGCAACTATTACGTTTGATGACGTATTAATGGTTGTAAACGGTGACAACGTTCAAATCGGTGCTCCAGTTGTTGCTGGCGCTAAAGTAACTGCAGAAGTGGTTGGTCATGGTCGTCACGACAAAATCCGTATTGTTAAAATGCGTCGTCGTAAACACTACCGTAAGCAACAAGGTCACCGTCAATGGTTTACCGAGTTGAAAATTACTGGTATTGCAGGCTAATCACTAGGAGTAAATAGACATGGCAACTAAAAAAGCCGGTGGATCGACTAAGAACGGTCGTGATTCGAATCCTAAGATGTTAGGTGTTAAAGTTTACGGTGGTCAAACTGTAACTGCTGGTAACATCATCGTTCGTCAACGTGGTACAGAATTCCACGCTGGTGCAAACGTAGGTATGGGCCGTGACCATACTTTATTTGCTACTGCTGACGGCGTAGTAAAATTCGAAGTGAAAGGTCAATTTGGCCGTCGCTACGTATCTGTTGAAGCGTAAGCAACAATAGAAAGAAACCCACAAGTGATTGTGGGTTTTTTTACGCCTATAAGATTGCAAAAAACTCAGAAGTAGATGCTTTTTATATCTTCATCATGATGGATAAATTTCTACATATTATATTAATAACAATACAAAACTTCTTATTTTCTATCATATTAGCGCCAGAAATTGGTTTAAGATGGGACATCCAAAACATTGCGACTAAGCAAATATAAAAAGGTGAATCTATGAATATGCTTCGTAAAACCATGTGTGCTGTGGCATTGGGTGCAACGACTTTAGCACCAATCATGAGTACCACAGTGTTTGCTGCGCCAGTGGCAGCATCGGAGCAACAGGCGACAGCAAATTTAGTTAAACAATTAAACGGTATTAAAAGTTTTACGGCCAATTTTGAGCAAACTACCAAAGTCAGCAACAATGGTAAGGCTTTACCAAACCGTGGTCTATCTGCTCAACACATGAACCAGAATTTTAAAGGCGTGATGAAAGTTGAACGTCCGGGTAAATTCTTCTGGGAAACCACCAGTCCAGCCAAACAGACCATTGTGACCACAGGTAAAACGGTATGGATTTATGATCCAGACTTACAGCAAGCGGTACGTCAAAGTTTAGATGATCAAGTAGCGAACACACCCGCATTATTACTTTCGGGTAATACCAACCAAATTATGCAGTCTTATCGTGTAACGCAGCCGAACAAGGCTAAGACTTACTACACTTTATATCCAAAAAGTGATGATGGTGTATTTCAAAGTCTGACCATTAGTTTTGGTGCACGTAATGCACCTACCTTGATGATTTTACAGGACTCGTTGGGGCAAACCACACATGTACGTTTTAACAATGTGAAAGTTAATGCCAAAATTCCTGCATCGACCTTTAATTTTACTCCGCCAAAAGGTACGGATATTATTGATCAATAATCAACACATCGAAGTTAAAAGTGATGATATTTAGGGCGTTTTAAACGCCCTAATTTTTTATGGATCATATGTCCTTGCAGGTTATCCCTTATTTTTAGGTTAGAAAGATTTGGGGCGGTAATACTCGCCTTAAATTATACGCAAAGCAGATTGTGAATAATTTAGTGTCTGGCACAACAATTCAGCGATTTAAAACTCAGCCTACATATTTATCTGTAGATTCATTCTAAGAAATCCACAATTTCTGTGGATAAATCTTGGGATAATTCACATTTTAAAGAAAGAGGTACGCAGATTGGGTCGTTGCTTATGGGTGTCTAGGTTCTGGTTGTTGTGTTTAAGATTCTGATTTATATATAAAAAATAAAGCAAGCTCTGTATCAAACATTGTATTAAT
The DNA here is from genome assembly GCF_012371325.1 of Acinetobacter sp. A2. Taxonomy (GTDB): domain Bacteria; phylum Pseudomonadota; class Gammaproteobacteria; order Pseudomonadales; family Moraxellaceae; genus Acinetobacter. Next base: position 81,073 of record NZ_JAAZQX010000003.1, read on the forward strand.
TTTAAACTCGGTTATCCCCTATAAATTCCGTTACACAACTGCTCTAGGATTGAACAGCAAGAGTTGCCTATAGTCTTGACGAGCAAATTGGGTTGTGTATCACCATCAAGTTGCTTAATAGATAACGCATCGCAGCATTTTATTTTTAAAGCAGGACAGGGGGGAGGTTTAATGCAACATTTAAAATCACAGGTCTGGGTTAGTGCTGTCGCTTTAAGTTCAGTCTTGTTGTTCACCGCATGTCAGCCAAAAAATGACACAACATCTAAAACAGAAGCAGGCCAAGTGGCGACTTCATCGGCTGCAGATATTCCAGTGGTTCAAGCCAAAGTGGTACCTGTTGAGTTGGCGCAAAAACAAGTCTGCGATGAAGAAGGCTGTACCGCCTACGACATTCAGACGGTCAAAAGTAATGTGGCATGGATAGATAATTATTTTATGCAACGCTTGCAAAAAGCCGACCCAATTGCATTTTCTAAATCGGCTGCTTCAGCCGCTACGCCAGAAGAAGAAACGAATCCGATGGATTTGAATCAGAGTTCATCTTATGTGCGTTATATCGGGCAACATGGCAATTTAGCGACCTTTAGTTTACAAAGTTATTATTATCCTGCACGTGCAGCACACGGCATGCATCATCAAGAATTTGTGACCTTTGATTTAAAACAACAAAAGCGTTTGGCACTCCAAGATATTTTATTGCCCAATGCTGAAGCCAAAGTAGTAGAGGAATTGTTCAATCATAATTTTAATTGGTTAGATGAACATGATATTTCCCGTGAAAAATTTAAACTGAGTGATAACTTTTACTACGGTGCCAATGGCATTGTGTTTGTCTATCCATTGTATGAGCTTGCCTCTTATGCAGAAGGTATGCCTGAATTGGTGCTGCCGTATTACGCAACAGCACAATTGATCAAGCCTGAATATTTACCAAGTTTGCCTCAGTACCCTAACCAGTAAAAGTGAAAAATAAGCGCTGAGATTGCTGTAATAAGGTGCAGCTGTGAATCGGGTTACTGTATTTTTTAACCCGAAGCGCTTACACTATAGCCAGTTTTTTTCTTATTCCAAGATTGGCTATGATTGACCCGAAATTACTCAGAAATAATATTGAGGCTGTAAATTTAGCCTTAGCAAAACGTGGTGTGCAATTAGATGTAGCAGAGTGGGCAGCACTTGAAGCACGTCGTAAAGAATTGCAATCTAAAACCGAAGCATTACAGGCAGAACGTAATTCGGGTGCAAAACAAGTCGGTCAAATTAAAAAAGCAGGTGGCGATGCCTCTGAAGTTATGGCACGCATGTCTGCAATTGGTGATGAAATCAAAGCTGCTGAAGTGGCTTTGGCAGAATTGCAAGATGAATTAGAAGCCAAATTACTGTCTATTCCTAATATGCCAGATGAGTCTGTACCTGAAGGTAAAGACGAAGCTGATAATGTAGAAGTATTGAAATGGGGCACACCACGCCAGTTTGATTTTGAAATCAAAGATCATACCGATTTAGGCGAAATGATGGGTGGTTTGGAGTTTGAAACTGCAACCAAACTGACAGGCTCACGTTTTAGCGTACTCAAAGGGCCTTTGGCGCGTTTACAGCGTGCGATTACCCAGTTTATGCTAGATACGCATACAGATAAAAATGGTTATACCGAAGCTTATGTGCCGTATTTGGTCAATGCAGATTCATTGCGTGGTACAGGACAACTGCCTAAGTTTGAAGAAGATTTATTCAAGCTTCAAGGCGAAAAAGAATATTATCTGATTCCAACCGCAGAAGTGCCAGTGACTAACTTTGTGCGTGATGAAATCATTGATCCTGAGCGTTTACCGCTAAAATATGCCGCACACACGCCTTGTTTCCGTAGTGAAGCAGGTTCTTATGGTCGCGATACCCGTGGTTTAATCCGTCAACACCAGTTCGATAAAGTTGAAATGGTGCAAATTGTTAAACCTGAAACATCAATGCAGGCTTTAGAAGAGTTGACTGGGCATGCAGAAGGTATTTTGCAGGCACTTGGTTTGCCGTACCGTAAAATTATTTTATGCGGTGGCGATATGGGCTTTGGGGCGACCAAAACTTACGATTTAGAAGTTTGGGTGCCAAGTCAAAATACCTATCGTGAAATATCTTCATGTTCAAACATGGGGGATTTCCAAGCACGCCGTATGAAAGCGCGTTACCGTGCCGATCAAAAGAAAACTGAATTTGTGCATACGCTAAATGGTTCAGGTTTGGCAGTTGGTCGTACCTTATTGGCGGTAATGGAAAACTATCAACGTGCCGATGGTTCAATCGAAATTCCAGAAGTGTTACGTCCATATATGGGCGGTGCAGCGTTTATTAATTAAGTTGTGCACAGCTCGGCTTAAAATTGCTTACAGTCAGATTTAAATATTGAGGTTTAGTGTGGATATTTTTCCAATCTCGTTAAAGTTGCAGCAGCAACCTTGTCTGATTGTGGGCGGTGGGCATATTGCCTACCGTAAAGCGGTATTGTTGGCTAAAGCAGGTGCACAAATTGATGTTGTTGCACCTGAAATTGATGCAAATCTCCTGCAACTGGTTCAGCAGAGTCAAGGGCAGTATTATCCGGCTGAATTTAGCACTGAGGTTGAATTGCGAGCATACCGTTTGGTAATTGCCGCAACAGATAGTCATGCCGTCAATCAGCAGGTTTTTGAAGCCTGTGAAGCCGAAAAAGTATTGGTGAATAGTGTGGATGATCCGCCACATTGTCGCTTTATGGTGCCTGCCATTATTGACCGTTCACCTTTGATCATTTCAGTGGCCAGCAATGGCACATCTCCTGTGTTGTCGCGTCAAATTCGTACCCAACTGGAAAGTACAATTCCGCATGGTATGGGCAAACTGGCTGAATTTTCAGGTCAGTGGCGTGCCGCAGTAAAACAGAAAATTGTCAATCCAGATGAGCGCCGTATTTTTTGGGAGGAACTCTATGCGAGTCCCCTGAAAGAACAGGTGTTCAATGACAATCTTGAGGCTGCTAATCAAAGCATCCAACAAGCTTTGGCTGAATGGGACACGCCAAAAGGTGAAGTCTATTTAGTGGGTGCAGGCCCTGGTGATCCTGAATTATTGACTTTAAAAGCACTGCGTTTAATGCAGCAAGCCGATGTGGTGATTTATGACCGTTTGGTGGCTGCTCCCATTTTGGAGTTGTGCCGCCGTGATGCCGAAAAAGTTTATGTCGGCAAAGCACGTTCCAATCATGCCGTGCCGCAGGAAGGCATTAATGCCTTATTGGTCAAATACGCACAAGCGGGTAAACGTGTCTGTCGTTTAAAAGGCGGTGATCCCTTTATTTTTGGGCGTGGTGGCGAAGAAATTCAGGAGCTGTATGAAGCAGGTGTCTCCTTTCAAGTGGTGCCAGGCATCACAGCAGCTTCAGGCTGTTCGGCTTATGCGGGGATTCCGCTGACTCACCGTGACTATGCACAAAGTGTGCGTTTCCTGACAGGACACTTAAAGGAAGGTTCACCTGAGTTGCCGTGGTCAGAATTGGTGTATGAGCATCAAACGTTGGTGCTGTATATGGGCTTGGTGGGTTTGGAAACCATTTGTGAAAAACTGATTGCACACGGACAGCGTGCCGACATGCCAGTGGCGCTTATATCTAAAGGTACTACCCCTGAGCAGAAAGTCGTGGTAGGTACCTTGGCAGATATTGCCAGTAAAGTGGCGCAGCATCAGATTCAAGCACCAACCTTGACCATTATTGGTGAAGTGGTGAGTTTGCGTGAACAATTAAAGTGGCAAGGGTAAATTGATCCTTGTTTCAGCGTTTAAGAGAAGAGAAATCAAGTGATCCATGTCGTTTTGTATGAGCCAGAAATTCCAGCAAACACAGGCAATATTATTCGTTTGTGCGCCAATACCGGTGCACAACTGCATTTGATCAAGCCTTTGGGTTTTGAGTTGGATGATAAAAAATTGCGCCGTGCTGGTTTGGATTATCATGAATGGGCACGTATGCAAATTTGGGACAATCTTGAGCAATGTTTGGCTGATTTAGACAGCAAAGGTGTGGGCTTGGATGCGATTTATCCACTAACGACTAAAGGCACAGAAACACCACATACGTCAAATTTAAACCGACCTGTGGCTTTGCTGATGGGGCCTGAAACACGTGGTTTGCCTGAAGCAGTACGCATGCTATTTCCACAGCAGCACTGGATACGTTTACCAATGGCAGAAAACTCACGCAGTCTAAATTTGTCTAATGCCACGGCAGTTATTTTGTATGAAGCATGGCGTCAGCAGGGGTTTAAGGCGCTGGTTTAATCTGTATTTGGATTATAAAGTTGCCGTAATGAATAAAAGCTGAGGTAAATCGCGCTCAGCTTTTTTGTTCCTGCTATTTTTTGATTTATTAGTGAAATTATTTTAGGCATAAAAAAGGCGCATAAAGCGCCTTTTTTTATTTGAGCTGATTGTCCCGTCCTGAAATAAGTTTACACCTTAAGAGACTTATTTTATGGAACATGCACGAGAACAACGAGTTAAGCGCACACAACGTGATTATAGCTTCGCCTTTAAAATGATGGTGGTACATGAAGTAGAAAAAGGGCAAATTACTTATAAACAAGCTCAGGTAAAATATGGTATTCAAGGACGATCAACTGTGCTGGTATGGTTACGCAAGCACGGACAACAGGACTGGACTTCGAATATGCCGACTTCTTCTAAACGCCAATTGACACCCCAACAACGAATCCGCCAATTAGAAAAGCAGTTAGCCGCAGAAAAGCTTAAAACTGAATTTATTCAGGATGTGATTTATCACATTGATAAAGAATGTGGGACTGATCTTGGAAAAAAGTATACCGAGCACGTTTCAAAGATTGGCAAAGCCAAAGAAGACTAAGCGTTTCACGTTATTGTCAGTGGTTAGGAATCACTCGACAAGCTTATTATCAAGCAGAAAAACGTGCTCAAATGACTGCACAAGCAACTGAACAAATACTTGAGTTGGTTATGGAATATCGCTGTCTCATGCCAAGTATCGGAACACGTAAGCTGTATTGGCTTATTAAAGGCAAATTGTTGCAACGTGGTTTAAAGTGTGGACGGGATCAGTTATTTAAAATATTGAAAGAAAATAACTTATTGATTCGCCCTAAGCGTCGCTATACAAAAACTACGGATAGCAAGCATTGGATGAAGAAGCATCCAAATTTATTAAAGGATTATTCAGCAGTGCAAGCCAATGAAGTCTTTGTTAGTGATATTACCTATGTTGAGAGTGCTGAAGGTGTGCATTATTTATCCTTGGTGACAGATGCTTATACCCGACAGATTAAAGGTTATAAGTTATCGAATGATATGCGTGCGGAGAATGTTGTGCAGGCTCTACATATGGCGATGCAGCAAGCGACAGATCGAGCGACTAGGATGATTCATCATTCAGATAGAGGTGCTCAATATTGCTCTGAGCTATATCAATCGGCATTGCGCCATTATGGGATATGTCCTTCCATGACAGATGGCAAGGACTGTTATCAGAATGCATTAGCAGAGCGAATTAATGGAATATTAAAGCAGGAGTTTTTAACCACGCGATGTCAAACCATGAAGGAGTTAGATCACTTAATTGCGGAATCTATCATGATTTATAATTGCTATAGACCACATTTAAGTTTAAATATGAACACCCCGAATCAGACGTATGAGCAAACTAAAACCGAGCTAATTGCTTAACTCGGTTTGAAGTGGAATACTGTCAATCTATTTCAGGACAAGACATGAAGTACAGAGATTATCTGTCATCAAACTCGTTATGTTGTGGCGCAGGGTGTTTAAAGCCTTTGGTCTTATAACCAAGATATAAAACCCCAAACATTGCCCACCACAAGCCATACTTCAATGAAGTTTCATCAACTTCGAGCCATAACGCAAAGACTGCGATAAAACCACATAAAGGAATGACAATGAAATTGATAATATCCTTAGGTGTTTTGTTGCGACCATCGCGTAGCGCATAGCGTGAAATTACAGATAAGTTCACGAAGCTGAATGCGGTGAGTGCACCAAAGCTGATCAATGAAATCACAAAATCTAGATCCATAAAACCAGCAGTTAAGGCTACAGCACCCACAATTAGAATGTTGTATGAAGGCGTGTAGTTACGTGGGCTGATATGACCAAAGAGTTTTTTGTTGATCACACCATCACGACCCATTACATACATTAAGCGTGATACACCTGCATGCGCTGAAATACCTGATGCCATGACCGTTACAATTGCAAAGGTCAGTACATAAGATTGGAACAACGAGCCACCCACCAACAGTAAAATTTCTGGCTGAGTTTCTGCGATATTTTTAAAGTAGCTACCTGGTTCATTCGGGAAATAAATCTGCATGAAATAGGTGCTAACAATGAAAATTACGCCTGCAATTAGTGCAGTTAAGAAAATCGCTTTTGGTAAGGTTTTCTCTGTATCTTTGGTTTCTTCTGCAAGTGAGCTGAGTGAGTCAAAACCTGTAAATGAGAAGCAGAGTAGGGTTGCACCTGTAATTAATGCGCCTACCGAGGTCAGTTCATTCCAGAAAGGCTCTAAGCTCCATAACTGATAGCGTTGTTCGGCAGTGATTGGACCATCGGCATTGAAACCTGCCTGAAGTTTGGTGTACATCATCCATGTAAATACGCCAATGACCACCAACTGCACCAAAACAATCATACTGTTAAAGTTGGCGACAAAACGCGCACCACGCAGGTTGATACCTGTCATAAATGCCGTGAGTACCACCACCCAAATCCAGTGATTCACATCAGGGAATAAGGCTTCCAAATAAATCACCGCCAAAATAATGTTGACCATTGGCGAGAGCAGGTAATCCAGCCAAGATGACCAACCCACCATAAAGCCGACGTTGGGGTGTATGGATTTTTGTGCATAGGTATAGGCCGACCCTGAAGATGGGTAACGACGAATCATGTGACCATAACTCAAAGACGTGAGCAAAATGGCAACCAGTGCAAAAATATAAGATGTGGGTACGTGAAAATGACTTTCTTCCGATACTAAACCGAAAGTGTCAAATAACGTCATCGGTTGAATATAGGCTAAACCAATAATAATGATGTGCCAGAGCCCTAGCGTTTTTTGCAGTTTAGCTGCCGATTGAGTCCCAGAGATATTTGTCAACGGCGTTATCCTCTTAATCGTTGATCAAGGATCAGTCATGTTTGTTCAGGATTGTTTGAGACGAACAATCCCCCCTACATAAAAAGTAAAAACGCGCCAATCTACTCCATAATGACGCGCTTTGTCAGTATCTTTGTTTTCTTTTTTAGCAGAAAATATGCCACATTGATGAAAAAAATCAGACACAGCAGTCTACCAAAGAAAAGCCCGATGTTTAAAAAACATCAGGCTGGTTTTTTGGCTATGTTCGCCTATTTTTTAGTAATTACCAAGCCTTTTTTAAGATGGCTTTGAGTTCTTCTAAATTGGCTTCTTTCGGGTTGTAAATAATCGAACCATCGTTCAGGGCTTTTTCAGCCACTTCATCTAATTGTGCTTCGCTTACTTTGCCTGTTTCCTGCAAGGTACGTGGCAATTTAGTGAGGGCGTATAAGCGGTCACGAATAGCAACAATTGTTGAAATGGTTTTGTCAGCACGTAAATGCGCTGGGGTTTGTGCATATACATCTGCACCTGCCAATGGCAAGAGTAGATCTGCAATTTTATCGGCATTTACTTCTTTGTTGTATTCCAGTACATACGGCAAGAATAAATTCATGCACAGACCATGTGGTAAATGCGCAACTGCACCCAAGGCATGACCTAAAGAATGTACTAAGCCCACCATAGAATTTGAGAAAGCAATGCCCGCCATGGTAGATGCCTGTGCCAATTCTAGACGACCTTGTTCATCGCTTGGGTTATCTAACACATTAAACAGGTTGTTGCTGATTTTCTTAATTGCTGCAGTGGCATAGGCATCAGAAATTGGATTGGCTGCCATGCAACTATAGGCTTCAACTGCATGCGTCATCGCATCCATAGCGGTCATAGCTGTTAAATGTGGTGGCAACGTTTGCGTCATACGTGGGTCTAAAATGGCAGCATGTGGCATTAAGTAATACGATGCAAATGGCATTTTAACGTTCTTTTCAGTGTCTGAAACTACTGCGACCATGGTCACTTCTGAGCCTGTGCCTGAAGTGGTTGGAATCACAAAAAAAGGTTTGAGTGGACGCGGTAAGTTATGTGCACCTGAATATTGCAATAAGTCATCGCCACCTTCACTCACTAAAATATTAGTCGCTTTGGAGGTGTCGATTACCGAACCACCACCCACCGCAATAATGGCATCACAGTTGTTTTCACGGTATAGCTGAGCAGCACGACGCACAGTCATAACACTTGAGTCTTGCGGAACATCATCAAAAATACAGCCGATCACCGCATCGGTAGATTCAAATGCAGCTTCAATCGGTGCAAGTAGATTGTTGGAACGCACGCCTTTGTCGGTAATGATCATTGGGCGTTGAGAACCTAGTGTCGCCAATTCAAACGGGATGTGTTCAAGTGCGGCATGACCCGCAATGACTTTGACTGGGCAAAAAAATTCGTAATAAGGCTTCGCCATGTTATGCACTCCGTTTGAAATAAGATTGGGCAACTTTTAGATAAATATTGGCTGCACCTGATAGTTTTTCTTTTAAGCTAAGTTCGCTTGGATATTGTTTTACTGCCAATTCTGCCAGTAATTTAGGCAAGATCAGTGCTTCCATTTTATTCAGGCAACGCACTAAACGAATGGCATAAGACACATCACCATCGGCAATCATGCGGTCATGTGCAAAGGCTTGTGCTGTGCTTTCCTGAAAGGAAAAAACCAAATAGGCATGGTTTAAATGTTTGAAGGTAATGGTTAAATCTGGTTTTTGGGCTGTATTTTGCAGCAATTCCAGTTGGTGGTCTTCAGTGACTTTGGCAATAAAGGCTGGACCATTTGGAAAAACTTTCATAGACAAGACAAAGTTACTTGGGAATTTGGCAACTTCTTGTTTAATTTCTTCATCGACCTGACTTGCCATGACTAAACCTCTGCCAATGATATCCATCATGAGTTTGACATAGGCCAGTTGCAAAGCGGGTTTCACAGATTTAGTTGAAATCACGCGCTGAATCCCTGTGTTATAAATCATTATTTAGAGTAAATACTCTATTTTATTTCTTATTGAAAAGAAAGCCATTTATACGTGAATGACTTGAACGTCATTAAAGTAACCGCTGTTTTGTAAAGTTTCAATGATATCTGCACATAAGTTTTCAAAATGTGGATAGTTCTCGACTAAATCCATCACACGCACCATTTCCAAACCTGCATAGCCGCAGGGGTTGATGTTTTGAAAGCCTGTTAAATCACAATCAATATTGAGGGCTAAACCGTGATAGCTACGACCTTTACGAATTTTAAAACCCAGTGAGCCAATTTTACGTTCATTGACATATACGCCTGGTGCATCGGCTTTGGCATAGGCATCAATGCCGTATTTTTTAAGCAGCTCAATCATCAAGTTTTCAGCATAAGATACCAAAGTACGGACATTCCAACCTAAACGGTTGAGGTCAAACATGAAGTAGGCGACCAATTGGCCTGGGCCATGCCATGTGACTTGGCCTCCTCGGTCAGTTTGTACTACAGGAATATCCGTAGCCATTAAAATATGTTCAGCTTTGCCTGCTTGCCCCTGAGTGAGTACATTCGGATGCTGCAAAATCCAGAGTTGGTCAGGACTGTCTGCATCACGTTGCTCCGTCCAGTGTTTCATTTCCTGAAAGCGTGCTTCGTAGTCTGTCAGGTCATGGTAATGACGAATAATCAGGTTTGGCCGTTGTGCAGTGTCCACAGTGATGCAGTCCTATCCGTAAAAGCAAGAAATTGATTTTATTATACGAAAATGTGGCGGGTGTAGGGGATTTGTGGAATGAATAAGATTTTGTGAGTTCAGAAACAAAAACACGCTCGAAAGCGTGTTTTTAAAGATGAATCTGCAAAATTACAAGGCAGTTTTAATTAGTGGGCAAGCGGCTAAATCTGCATAAATTGCATGCACTTGTTCCAATTCTTCAAAACGCAATTGTGCGGTAATTGAATGATACTTACCTGTGCGTGATGGGGTAATGCGCAGGCTTTGTGTATCAAATTCAGGAAAATGTTTCACTAAAATTTCAACCACGGCAATACGCAGTTCATCACCCGCGTCTCCAATGAGTTTAATTGGGTAATCCATTGGAAATACCCAAAGATGCTCTTGTAGTTCACGAGATGGGGTACGGTTGAATAACGTCATAAGCGTGATCTCTATCTCTATAGCAAACGCCTGCATTGAAGCAGGCGTGTTGGTCTTGTATAAATAAATGAGGCTGAATTTTAAATTTTCAACCAATCATCTAAGTAACAATTAGTCATTTTCCAAGAAAGAACGTAAGTGTTCAGAACGCGAAGGATGACGCAGTTTGCGAAGTGCCTTAGCTTCAATCTGACGAATACGCTCACGGGTCACGTCAAACTGTTTACCTACTTCTTCCAATGTATGGTCGGTTGGCATATCAATACCAAAACGCATTTTCAGAACTTTGGCTTCACGTTCAGTCAAGTTTTCAAGCACTTCACGGGTCGCTTCTTTTAAGCCTTCAGAGGTTGCCGCATCGACTGGTGAAGTGATGTTGCTGTCCTCAATGAAGTCACCCAAATGTGAATCTTCATCATCACCAATTGGCGTTTCCATAGAAATCGGCTCTTTGGCAATTTTCAGAACTTTACGAACTTTGACTTCGTCCATTTCCAAGCGTTCGCCCAATTCTTCTGGAGTTGGCTCACGGCCCATTTCCTGAAGCAATTGACGCGATACACGGTTGATTTTGTTAATGGTTTCAATCATGTGTACTGGAATACGAATGGTACGTGCTTGGTCGGCAATTGAACGGGTAATCGCCTGACGAATCCACCAAGTTGCATAAGTCGAGAACTTATAACCACGACGGTATTCAAACTTGTCTACCGCTTTCATCAAGCCGATGTTACCTTCCTGAATTAAGTCAAGGAATTGCAAACCACGGTTGGTGTATTTTTTCGCAATCGAAATGACCAGACGTAAGTTGGCTTCAACCATTTCTTTCTTCGCACGGCGGGCTTTGGCTTCACCAACGGCCATACGTTTAGAAATGTCTTTAATGCCTTTTACATCTAGACCTAGCTCTTTTTCAATATCGGCAATCTTTTGTTGGAAAGCCAAAATATCTGGACGTACTTTTTCCAAATAGCCTTTTTGATCTGCAGCAGCTTTGGCAATCTGTTCATCTAACCAAGCAAAATTAGACTCTTGACCTGGGAATGAAGTACGGAACTGGGTACGATCCATACGACCACGACGCACCGCATAGCGCATCACTTCACGTTCAGCCGTACGGATTTGTTCATGTGTGCCACGAATCATTTCAGAAATGATATCAAACAAACGCGGTGTAAATTTGAACATCATAAACACGGTAGCCAATGCTTCTAAAGCTTCTTGAGCTTCAGCACTTTCACGGCCATGTTTTTCAATCGCTGCAATTTTTGCAAGATAGGCTTGTTCTAATTCACCAAAACGCATTTTGGCAATTTCTGGGTCTGGGCCTGAATCTGCTTCAGATTCTTCTTCAGTTTCAGCTTCTTCTTCCTCATCGTCATCATCAAGTTTGACGTCTTTGGTTGGTTTGTCGCTGGTGTCTTTTTCTTTGTCTAAATCGGCTTCGTCTTCTAAAACTTCTGGAATTTCTTCATCGGTTTCAGGGTCTAAATAACCCGATAAAATATCGGCAAGGCGGCGTTCACCCGCTTCATAATCTTTATATTCTTGCAGTACCACTTGCACTGCGTTTGGCCAGTAGGCAATCGAGTGAAGTACATCGCGAATCCCTTCTTCAATACGTTTCGCAATGCTAATTTCACCTTCACGCGTTAACAGCTCAACCGTACCCATTTCACGCATATACATACGCACAGGGTCTGTGGTGCGACCAGGCTCATTTTCTACAGAGGCAAGTACCGCTGCAGCTTCTTCTTCAGCAACTTCGTCGGCAGCTTCTGCATTGTCTTCGAACATTGCATCATCAGATTCAGGCGCACGTTCATGCACAGGAATACCGACGTCTTGAAGCATTTGAATAATGTCTTCAATCTGTTCGCTTTCCGTGATTGAGTCCGGGAGATGATCGTTAACCTCAGCGTAAGTTAGGTAACCTTGCTCTTTGCCTCGGCTAATCAGAGCCGCTACTTGCGAAGTAGGGGAATTCATATCGCTCATCTTTGCTTACTCTTCGTTGAATCTGTGGCAGTGAAAAACCGTGCATGATAGCACAATTCGCTTTAAATAGGGTTGGAATTGATCAATCAAGCATGATTTTAAAATGATGTTTGAATGAAGAATTGAATAGGAATATGGGGCTTCATTACTGTTTTTCAAGTCAATTTCCTTTTTGCCCGCAAAATATTTTTATGATTGGGGCCAATCCTGAATAATGATACTAACTTGCTAATATATACACAAATTTTAAAGTATGTTGCAATGTGCGTATGTTGCAGTTTTTTGAAAAAAATAAATAAAACTTGACAATATTTATAAAGGCAGATAAATAGCGGCTAGACCCTTCACATTTTTTCATTCTGAGGTAGTTTTAGTGTCTTCTACAGATTTTGAACTAGATGATAACTACGGTGATGATGATGTTAATTTCGATGAGGCATCAAACAAAATAAGCGCGAAAGAATCTTTAGAAAAGCGCCGTTTGATTGATGATTTACTCGCACAACGTCGTTTGGAACGTGAGCTCAAAGATTTTGATTATGATTTTGACGATGACGACGATTTTGACGACGAAGACGACTAAAATCAGGTTCTGCATCACCCGCTGAAAATGCTATGCTACATCCCTAAATTGACACCTATGGATTTGAAATGACTGCTTTAGATTTAGACCTGTTAAGTGAATATCTAGATGGTGACCAAAACGAATATGGTCTAGACTTCGCTGCAACACATGGTTTCTTGTGTGCCATTGCAGTTGGACCTCAATTTGACCCATGGTTAAATGAATTATTTGAAGGCAATCAAAACAAAGTGCCTGCCGAAATTATCGCGCAAATTAAGGCATGGTTAGAAAGTATTCGCCAAAGTTTAGCCAATGAAGAAGGCATTGAATTTCCATTTGAAATTGAAGAAGCAGAAGTTGATTCAAGCTTAGGTGACTGGAGTGTTGGTTTTGTAGATGCCATGTTCCTGAATGAAGAAGCGTGGTTCACACCTGAATTTGAAGAACAACTGGTCGATTTAACTTTGCCAATGATGGTATTTAGTGGCATTGATGAAGAAGACCCACAAATGGAATCTTTCCGTCGCAATGGTCAGTTAATGGACGAGATTGCAGAAGAAATTCCTGAAAATCTGAATGAATTGTATTTGATGTATCACACACCTGAATAAACTGTCGAATCTATTGGTTAGATTCATGTTTTTGCATATTTGAAAGCATGAATACCTAAAAAAGCACTGCTAAATGCAGTGCTTTTTTGTGGCTAGGATGAATACATCAATGATGTATTGTTTCAACCTTAGCAGAACTATGCCAATTAGCGTGTAGCATGATCCCAAGCATCTTTTACCGCAAATTTTGCTTGTTCCCAAGTTAAGCGAGAACTGCCTTTAATTTGTTCCCATTTGCTTTTTAAATCGGGTTCGACATCTTCAAAGCGGGTATGTGCATCATAATGCGGGCGGTTTTCATAACCAACACGGTAAGCATTTTGGTAGTCACGGTCATATTCTAAATCGGGGTAATGACTGCGTGTTTCTGCATAATAGACAGTATTGAGACTATTGGCACGCCAGTACGCTTCTTCTTCGGTAGGATTGACTACTTCTGCAGCGCCCTTACCAGCTAATCCACCAACAACAGCACCTACAGCACCACCAACCACTGCACCTACAGGGCCGCCTAATGCGCCAACGGTTGCACCTGTTGCAGCACCACCAACTGCACCTAGACCTGTACCAACAGGGTGGGCACCCGGCTCACCTGTAATCGGGTCGGCATTTAAACGATCACGTTCTTCTTTGGGTAAATTTTTAACCACATCACGGTCAATCTGTTCATTGCGTTCAAAATCCGACATGCGAATCACCTTTTATCGTTGTATGAGTTATTGCTGTGTTCATATTCATAATCGCTATGAATGAACTAAGCTTAGGCGATGAAAATGTAGCCTTATACTCCATTCACAAGGTGTTTTAGTTACAGCGCATGTCTGAAGTAAGTTTATATATGATGCTGCGCGTGGCTGTAGTTTTTAGGTGTGCGCTGTTGTTTTTGGGTGTCTAATACAGCAATTCAGTAAAATTTTATAAGAATTTCTTGTGGTAGTAACGGTTTGCGTACCAGTTGTAGGCAATATGAAACACAGCACCATGAATGGCAATCAGGCACAGCATGATCACGGCAGCCAAAGCCAATCCTGCTTTATCTGCTGCTTTTAGAATTTCTTCTGCATTTGGGTTCATGAGTACCAAGAAAAATACAAAGAAGCTGCCAATAATAATGGCCACCGCGCTTGAGCCCCAAACCAACTGGATTTTTTCGTCACTGCTGGGTAGGCGTTGTTCTTTTTTTACAAAATGGCCTGCGCTAATAAATGCTGCAGCAATTAAGGTCGGTAGCAGAGTCAGTCCACCCAAGTTCAACCCAAAAATTAATACAGTAATCAGCAAAACCAGCGCAATACTATAAACTGCGGCGAAGAAGAGTAAATAATGTTTCATGTCTGGTTTTCCCCGAAAAGATATAATTTTACAGTGTTGTATTGATTAATGCTGTTGTTTACGGCGGTATCTACGGTACAGCACCACAGCAACAAGTAGCACTACAATGGCAATAATTACATGGCTGACCCGATTGAAAATTTGATGCATAAGTTGCTGATTTTCACCAAAATAATAACCGACACAGGCTAAAAATGTTGTCCAAATAATGGTGCCCAGACCACTATAAAACATAAATTTCCAAAATGGCATGCGACTCATACCGGCAGGAATACTAATCAATGAGCGGATTGCAGGAATCATACGCCCAAAAAAGACAATGCGATGTCCGTACTGTTCAAACCAGTGTAGAGATTTTTTGACGTCCTGCTCTTTAATGAATAGATATTTGCCGTAACGATTGACCCAGCGATAGATACTGTCGTGTTTACAACGATAGCCAACCCAATATAAAACTGCGGCTGCAACTAATGAGCCTATACAGCCTGCAATAATCACACCCAATAGCAACAATTGCCCTTGAGAGGCAGAATAGCCTGCTGAAGGCATAATAATTTCTGAGGGAACAGGCGGGAAGACGTTATCCAGAAACATTAACAAGGCAATACCGAGGTAGCCGAGTTGTTCCATAATGGAAATAATCCATTCAGTTACATTCATGCAAGTCGTGTTTTAAAAAAGTGCTCCTATCCTAAGCACTCTTGCATAAACAGTAAAGTATAAGAACGGTAAAGCCTTGCGCTTTAGGCTTAATCAAGTTCTGAATGGGTGAGGGTGTAGATATAGACTCGTCTTAATGTATATGCCATAAGAATTGGAACTGCACACAGCAAGGCGTAATTAAAAAAATTGGCAGGTAAATGATAGCCAATAAAAGCTGCAATAATGCCACCTAAAATTGCACCCATAGCCACAATAAAGGTATGTGACTCATCTTCCAAACGATTTTGTATTTCTGTATGACACAGAGCAGATAAAGATTTTACAGGGGTGAAACGTAATGTTTGCATTGAATTTGAAATTGTTGTTTTTGGCATAATTTCACTCCTGATAATAGCGTATAGGTTTAGGAATACATAACGATCCTTAAGTTTTGGTTATGGGTGATATTATGTGTTGTTGCTTATCCACCAATAACAGCCACAAATTTTGTGGCTTATTTAGCATGAATGCTATCACCCAATCTGGGGATTTTTGCGCAATAGTTGGTAAAAATGCGTTGTATTTTTATGTGCTATGTAATCTTACGTGAATGCGTACCAACTGAATGCTAATAAAAAAGCCCTCAAAAATGAGGGCTTAAGTTTATTCTCCAGCATGCTAAAGACTACGTCAGACATGCTCGAGAAATATTTATTACAACCTGTATGTATTACAGACGTTTGCGTTTAGCAGCAGCAATTTGTGACTGACGCATACGGAAACCTTCTTTTTGTTTCTCTGTGGTTTTATCAATACAGTACACGCAAGATACGCCGTGTTCATAGCTTGGCAGTTCAACTTCTTCTGGAAGCAATGGCCAGCCACAAGCATGACACTTGATGTTTTGGCCTTCCTGCATACCGTGAGTTACTGCGGTACGACCATCAAACACAAAACATTCACCTTCCCATAAGCTTTCATCGGCAGGGGTTTCTTCTAGGTATTTTAAAATACCACCTTTAAGGTGATATACCTCATTAAAGCCTTCCTGAAGCAATAATGAGGTTGATTTTTCACAGCGAATTCCGCCTGTACAGAACATCGCAATTTTTTTGTCTTTGTGTTGTTCTAGGTTTTGCTTAACGTAGTCAGGAAATTCACGGAAAGTTTCAGTTTTTGGGTCAATCGCACCTTTGAATGTACCTGCCTTGTATTCGTAGTCATTACGAGTATCAATCAAAATCACATCATCACGGGCAATCAGTTCGTTCCATTCTTTCGGGTCTAGGTAGTGACCGACCAAGTCACGTGGTTTGACTTCTACACCTAGCGTAACAATTTCTTTCTTCAGTTTAATTTTCATTTTACGGAATGGTTTTTCAGAGCTATGCGACTCTTTATATTCCATTGCGGTAAAACCTTCGTTTAACAGAAATTGGTGTACTTGATCAATCGCCGCACGATCACCTGCGATGGTACCGTTAATGCCTTCACCCGCCACAATAAGAGTACCGCAAAGGTTGATTGAATTTACCAAATCTAGCAGGCGTTGTTGAAGATCGGAAGGATCTGCAACTTCTTTGAATTGGTAAAGTGCGGCAACAACCCAAGTCGTGGTCGCTGGCTGTTCTACAGGTGCAAGCTGTTCTACAGTAGCGTTCATGGAGTACTCCAATATGTGAAAGACAAAATTTAAGGCGCATATTCTAACCCGCTTTGCTTGAATATGCGAGAAATCCGAGTGAGGTGCATGGTTTTAAAGCGTGACACAGCATTTTAAAAATGTACCAGAACGGGGTATGATGCCACTCGGTTTGAACTGCAATATTGCAATTCAAACTTGATACCTCTAACTGAATGTTGTTTAAATTTTGGAGTGCTAGATTGAGTAAGGATCGTCCAAGTGCCACTTTAACCCCGTGTGCAGGTCGTTGTTCTACGGTTTTTGGTGATTCTGTCTGTCGAGGTTGCCGTCGTTTTAACCATGAGGTGATTCAGTGGAACACGTATAGCACCGAACAACATACTGCAGTTTGGCGTCGTTTGGATGCACAGTTAGATCAGATTTTAGTACCAATGTTGCCTTTTGCAGATTTACGTCATGTAGAAGGCTTTGTACGTTCCAAGCGTGTGCGTTTACGAGAAGATGCCTCTAAAGGTCGTAAGCTGTACCATGCGCTTAAGCTCTGTGAGAAAAACCGCCATTTTACCGATGAAAGTGGTTTGGGTATTCATTACAAAGAGGTGCGACCGTTGTGGCAAGAGTTTGAGCGCCGTATTTTGGCATTGGCAACCGCAAGTTATGATTTTGCATTTTTACGTGCCGATGGCATTAGTCATAGTCTGTTGCAAAACCTGCAAGAAAGTTAATCGCTCATTCAAAAGCAATTCATGCTGTTGTCATGAAATGACCCTAAATTCGGATATAAAAAAACTCGCAAAAATTGCGAGTTTTTTATTGCATACAGCAGGGGAATTACGCCACTTGTACTGGAATACAATTTGCTGTGTGACTGACTGTGTTGTCTGGGTTTGCATAAACCAAACGCGGTTGATGTGCATTGGCTTCTGCTTCAGTGAAATCACCAAAGGTTGCAATGATAATAATATCGCCTACATCGGCTTGATGTGCTGCGCCACCATTGACAGAAATGATCCCTGAATTGTCTTCACCACGAATGGCATAAGTCGTGAAGCGCTTACCATTGGTCACGTTCCATACGTGGATTTCTTCATATTCACGAATGCCAGCCAAATCCATAAGCGTTCCGTCAATTGCACAAGAACCTTCATAGTGAAGTTCTGCATGAGTTACAAAAGCACGGTGGATTTTGCATTTTAATAAACGAGATAGCATGGTGAGCGTCTCCTTAGTGGACCTAAGATTTTATCTTATGGTGAATTCAATCACTGCTTGACTGAGGTCGGTACTGAGCAGAAAGCGCATTTTGCTCTCAAAATAGCGACAAGGCAAGTGTGATTGTTCAACAATTGTAGATTCATTAGTTCGGTTTATAGGCATTGATTTGATTCATGGCTTGTTGTACGTCGCCATTGACCAGTAATTTGATGCGACCCAAGGCATGTGCAAGAGCATCATTCATGAGGGTTTGTTCGCTACTTGGTGCTTTGCTGAGTACATGGCCTGATACGCGTTCTTTTGAACCCGGGTGCCCAATACCAATGCGTAAACGATGAAAATTTGGACCTGTATGCGGTACGATGTCACGCAAACCGTTATGACCACCATGACCACCACCTGTTTTTAGGCGGATGATCCCTGGGTTCATGTCCAGTTCATCATGAGCAATCAGCATAGCTTCAGGCGCAATTTGATAGAATTTGGCGAAGGGAACAACACTTTGACCAGAACGGTTCATAAAGGTTGTGGGTAATAACAGACGAACGTCTTGACCTTCGATATTACCGCGACCGCTGATCCCGTGAAATTTAGGATCGGCTTTTAACGTAATGCCATATTGATCTGCAAGCTGTTCTACAAACCAGAAACCTGCATTATGGCGGGTTTGGGCATACTCTTTACCAGGGTTGCCCAAACCAACAATCAGTGAAATATTAGCCACTAATTACACCGTAAACACTTATGCGCGTTTGAAGTCAGCGTGCATAGGTGTGTTTTTAGCAGGGTGACGTTGTAAAGCTTGGATTTTAACGCTTTCAACTTTGTCGCCTACTTTGATTTCTACAACTTCTTCAAAGAAAGCGTTGCTTTCTAAAGCTTTTACAAGCTCACGAAGTTCTAAAGTAACAGCTACTGGCTCAGCGTCGCCACCATAAATGATAGCTGGAACTAATGCAGCGTGACGAAGGCGGCGGCTCGCACCTTTCCCTTGGTTAGCTGCTTCACGCGCTTGAGCGTTTAATACGAAGTTTGCCATGATAGACATCCTTATTTTGAGTTTAAATAAACTAGATCTGCGACCAATCTAGTGATAGAAAACCCTGCCAATTGGCAGGGCTTTGAAAATTCAGCGCTCTATTATAGATAAGAATCGAACATTGCGCTAATAGATTCTTCGTTGTTAATACGACGAATTGTTTCTGCAACCATACTCGCAACAGACACTTGACGGATTTTGCCAAGCGCTTGCGCTTCTTCTGAAAGAGGAATAGTGTCAGTTACAACCAATTCATCAATTACAGAATTTTTAAGGTTTTCAATTGCTTTGCCTGAAAGTACAGGGTGGGTTGCATAAGCAACAACACGACGTGCACCAAAAGTTTTCAGTGCATCAGCGGCTTTGCATAATGTGCCCGCAGTATCTACCATGTCATCTACAATGACACAGTCACGATCTTTTACATCACCAATCAAATGCATCACTTGTGATTCATTCGCTTTTTGACGACGTTTATCGATAATTGCAAGATCGATATCACCCATTTGTTTTGCAACAGCGCGTGCACGAACCACACCACCAACGTCTGGTGAAACCACCATTAGGTTGTCGTGTGACTGTTGACGCAGGTCAGCCAATAGCGCAGGCGTACCATAAATGTTGTCTACAGGGATGTCGAAGAAACCTTGAATTTGGTCTGCGTGCAAGTCAATCATCACCACACGGTCAA
Source organism: Acinetobacter sp. A2 (assembly GCF_012371325.1). GTDB lineage: Bacteria > Pseudomonadota > Gammaproteobacteria > Pseudomonadales > Moraxellaceae > Acinetobacter. Next base: position 101,149 of record NZ_JAAZQX010000003.1, read on the forward strand.
TACCCACAGTCGTTAGCATATCTGCAACCACTTTGGCTGTAATTGGAACACGTGTAGAACGAGGACGACGGTCTTGGCGGGCATAACCGAAGTAAGGAATAACGGCAGTAATACGACCAGCACTTGCACGACGCAAAGCATCAGCCATCACCAAGATTTCCATTAGGTTGTCATTGGTTGGCGCACAAGTAGGTTGTACGATAAATACGTCTTTACCACGGACATTCTCGGTAATCTCTACAGCAATCTCACCATCAGAGAAGGTAGAAACTGATGCAGCACCTAAAGGAATGTGCAAGTGGCTTACGACTTTTTGAGCGAATTGTGGATGCGCGGTTCCACTAAAAACGACAAGATTGGGCATGAAGCACCCTTGGCGGTTGGTGTATGTAGGAATAGATGGCAGGGGTAGCTGGATTCGAACCAACGGATGCCGATATCAAAAACCGGTGCCTTACCACTTGGCGATACCCCTAATGCGGCAGAACTTTAATATTTTTACGGCGTTCTGTCAAGGTAAATTAACAGGATGGCGCTAATATTGGGGGTTCTGTCTAATGCGAGAAAATGGCAGGGGTAGCTGGATTCGAACCAACGGATGCCGATATCAAAAACCGGTGCCTTACCACTTGGCGATACCCCTAATACAGTAATCTACAGGTGAAAGAGATGGCAGGGGTAGCTGGATTCGAACCAACGGATGCCGATATCAAAAACCGGTGCCTTACCACTTGGCGATACCCCTA
>NZ_JAAZQX010000003.1:101994-137497 GCF_012371325.1 Acinetobacter sp. A2
ATGGCAGGGGTAGCTGGATTCGAACCAACGGATGCCGATATCAAAAACCGGTGCCTTACCACTTGGCGATACCCCTATTGTACTGTGAAATGTCGTAATGGAGATTCATCTAGGCTATTCACGCAGTACGCAGTACATGGTGAGTTTGCCAAAATGTATTCAACATTCATTTCTGCAGTCACTTCAGTAAAAACACAAGCACCTGTACCTGTAAGCTTTGCTTGACCAAATTGGTCTAAATAACGCATTGCTTCATCGACTTCAGGATATAAATTTCGTGCCACAGGCTCAAAATTATTTCCAAAGTCAGATGGCTTTATCTGATAGCCGCAGAATTTAGTGGGCTTCGAGTTTCTTGTCAATGTTTTTTGTGAAAAAAGTAGTTGAGTGCTGATAAAACAGTCAGGTTTTAACACAATATATTGTTTCGGGGCTAAGTCTATGAATGTTAACCGTTCACCAATGCCTTCTGCCCATGCATTGCGCCCATGTACAAAAATGGGAACATCTGCACCTAGTTGCAAACCCAATTCCGCCAATTGGTCAATTTCTAAGCCACATTGCCACAGCTGATTGACCACAATTAGCGTGGTTGCCGCATTAGATGAGCCACCGCCAAGCCCTGCACCCATTGGGATGTGCTTTTCAATCGCAATATTTAACCCAGTCACTTGTTTGGCGTATGGCTTTAAAATTTGCGTGGCCTTATAAATCAGGTTTTGCTCTAAATCGACACTATTTAAGCCCTGAATGTGAATGTCAGTTGTGTCATTCACTTCAAATTCCAGCCAGTCATATAAATCAATCAATTGAAAAATACTTTGCAGTTCATGGTAGCCGTCTTCACGACGACCCGTAATGTGCAAAAACAGATTCAATTTAGCAGGTGAGGGAACACGAGTCATGGCGAAATTTAGCAAGTGATTAACGATTTTGGATGAGCATTGTAATACGGTTTTCCTGCCCTGACTCAAGTGCCTGTTTCAAAATCAGGCGGTTGGGTAAAGGGGCATTGTCGTTATAACTTAAATCGACTGTCCAATCATCTTCAATAAATTGCGTAGGGCGTTGTTGACTGTCTTTTTGAATTTGAGCATCTACGGTTGCAGGTCGGGCTTGTACCCAGTCGATTAAATGGGTAATAGGCGCTTGCCAGCCTGTGGCACGTTCCAATAACTCTTCAGGACTTTCTGCATAAATTAAACCCGTTTTGGCGCTGTTCAAGGTGACTTGCCCAGGTTGTCCGCTAATTTGGGTCTTACCAACACCTAAAATACCACTTAGCTCAATATCAAACTGTTGTTGCTGTTGTACCCAAGTGAAAAAGGCACTGCCAGACTGTTGCGGGGTACGCACGCCAATTTTACCTTGTAGGTTAAACTGATTTTCTGCTTCGACCTGTTGTGAAACATGGGCGGGAGATTGCACAAAAGGCTGACAACCTGTAATGAGCAGACTGCTACTGACAAACAGGGTAAGACCTAATTTTGAAAATAAACGCATAAAATCACTTAACTCTTTTTAACGGGCTGCGCTAACAATAGCGAATTTAATTGTTGCAATTGCGGATCATTCGGATGATTTTGTTGTAATTGTTGTAACACTTGGCTGAATTTTTGGATATCACCTTGCATATACAGTGATTTTGCATAGCGTGCACCAATTGCTGCACTGTGGCTCAGCAAATAAGCTTTTTCTAAAGCCTGAGCAGACGCGGTATAGTCATTTTGCAAATAGCTGACATAACCCAAGGTATCTAAAATAGAAGCTTGCTCAGGTGCAAATTCAAGCGCCTGCTCTACATAGCGACGCGCTTCTTCCAAACGACGGTTTTGCAGCGCAAGGGTATAGGCGTAAGCATTTAAATAAGTTGGGCTATTTGGTTCAATTTCCAATAACTTGGTGAGCAATTGATCTAGTTTGTCTTTTTCTTGATGTGCATCGAGCAGCAAGACTTCTGAATAAATCAGGTCTGGATCATCAGGCAAGTTCTTGATGGCTTCATCCAATAAACGCAGTGCTGCTTTTTTATTGTTCATGCGTTTTAAAATGTCGGCCTGTGCCTGATACAAATAGCTGGCGTGTTGTGGGTAATTGACACGTTCCTGTGTTAAAAAGCGCAGGGCATCGTTTAGTTTATCTTGCTGGGCAAAAATACTGATCATGTTGCGGCGTGAAACCGTATATAGGCTGCCATCTACAAGTCGGTAATAGGCTTTTGCTGTTTCATAGTGCTGTTTACGTTCTGCATTGACTGCTAAATAATAATAAGCTTCATTTTGATATTGCGCAGAATAGCGCAGCTCGACCAAGTATTTTTCGGCCTTTTCGTATTGCTTTAAGTCGATACTGGTTAAACCCGCAAGAAACAAAGCTTCGTCTTCATCTGGCCATTTTTTTAAAATAGCTTCGAGTTTGCTTAGCGCCTGTGTCGCTTCATTCTTTTTGACTAGATATTTGGCTTCGGCTAGACGCACTTCAAAATTATTTTTATGCTTACGACTAGACTTTGCATACCATGCGGCTGTTTCAGCTTCATTGCCCAATACACCTAATAAATTGGCTTTCATTAAGATGTAGCCAGTCACCTTAGGGCGCTTTCTCAATGCTTGATTAATGGTATTGAGCGCTGCTTGGTATTGTCCATTTTGGGCTTTTAAACCTGCAATCAGCACTAAAATGGAAGGGTTGTCTTTGGCTTTACTGGTGCGCAAGGCCTGAATCAGAAACTCACGGTCTTCCGCAGACTCAGGGGCAATCCCTGCCAGAATTTGTTCTAGGTCTGCTGTGGCATCAATATTCAGAATTTTATCTAAGGTTTCTGCGGCCAAATCATATTCATGTGCTTTAAGGGCAATGTGCGCTAAATAGAACAGTGCAGGGACATCAGAAGGCTCTTGTACTACCCAATGCGTTGCAACATCGAGCGCCGCGCGTAGGTCATTTTGCTCAATTGCTATGTTTAAAGCACGCTGTTTAATTGAAGTTGAATTGTTTTTGATTGCCAGTACAGTGTAGTTGTGCAAAGCGGTGGGAATATCGCCATAGGCCAAGGCAAATTCGGCCACCATGGTTTGGTTTACAGCATTATAATTTGAATTTGCATGATAAATTTCTCCAGATGCACTAAGATGAGCACTAGAAGCCATGCTACCGACCAGTAAGAATGTGGTAGAATATTGCTTAATTGTCGCGCCGTATGGTCGGCTATTTGTTTGACGCAATTTTTCTTGATCCAAGTAATGCTTTTTATGACACCGTTATTGCACAATAGCATAAATTTAGCGAAATGATGATCTGATATGTCTTTCTTTGCATTGGGTGTCAACCATCAAACCGCCTCTGTCGAGTTGCGCGAGCAAATTGCATTTAACCCAGAAAAGTTAAGTGCCTTGCTTGCTGAGCAAAGCCATCACCCCGAACTGAATGATTTGGTGGTCGTGTCAACTTGCAACCGTACCGAAGTCTACGCCATGTCTGAACATCCAGAGCAGGTGTTGAATTGGCTCGCCCGTGTAAATGGTATTGATGCTCAGCAATTAAGTCATCATGTTTATCGTTATGAAAATGCACAGGCTGTATCACATTTAATGCGCGTGGCCAGTGGACTAGACTCGCTCATGTTGGGTGAGCCGCAAATTATGGGTCAGGTCAAAACTGCGCTGTCTTTAGCCAAAGACTCTCATACCGTTTCGCAACAACTAAACCGAATTTTTGAATATGCCTTTTACGCAGCCAAGCGGGTACGTTCTGAAACTGCTGTAGGCAGCCATGCGGTGTCTATGGGTTATGCTGTTGCGCAACTGGCTTTGCAAGTGTTTAGCCATCCTGAAAAATTAACAGTGATGGTGGTGGCGGCAGGTGAAATGAATAGCCTTGTGGCAAAGCATTTAGCAGAAATGGGTGTCGCTAAAATTTTGATTTGTAACCGTACCCGTGCTCGTGCCGAAACATTGGCGCAGGAAATTGCACATCGGGTAGAAGTTGAAATTATTGAGTTTGATCAGCTTGCCGCCAATTTACATCGTGCCGATGTGATTTCAAGTTGTACAGGCAGTTTGCATCAGGTCATTGCTTATCCTGAAGTAAAGGCGGCTTTAAAAAAACGCCGTTATCAGCAAATGTTACTGGTCGATTTGGCCGTACCACGTGATATAGATCCAAAAATTGAAAATTTGGATGGTGTGTATTTGTATGGGGTTGATGACCTGCAAACCGTGATTGATGAAAACTTGGCGCAACGTCGTCAGGCGGCGGTTGAGGCAGAAGTCATGGTCAATCAACTGGTGACAGAACTGGTGACTCAGCAAAAAGTCCAGCAAGCGGGTGCAACCATTCATGCTTATCGTGAACAAGGTGAAAGTTTGCGTGAGGAAGAGCTAAGTTTGGCAATGACACGTATTGCCAAAGGTGAAGATGCTGCACAGGTTTTGCAGGAATTTTCTTATCGTTTAACTCAAAAACTGCTGCATCCAACATCGATTTTGTTGCGCGAAGCAGCCAAAGGTGATGAGCCTGAGTGTTTTGAGTTTATGCAGGAAAACTTGGCAGAGATTGCCAAACGTCGTCGTAAATAAATACGACTTTAGGCCTAAAATTTATTTCTAACGATTAAGAACGAGCGCAGATCGCTTACTCTTCTAACAAGGTAAGCGATCTTTTTTTATCAATTTCATAAATTTGATGCTTTAAGCGTTTCATTTCTTCAATGCTGCTGAATTTCTTGGAGCGGATTTTTTGCTGTAAGTAATCGTATTGCAGTTTGGTTGAAAAATCCTGCGCCAGTTTATCGACATGTTCAGGGGAAGTGGTGTAATCGCTGACATTGGCTTGTTGTAAAATACGATGTAACTCAAAATGATAGGCTGCACATGCACCTAAAATATAATATTTAGCCTGTTCGGGATCATCTGGTAAATCATCAAAAATAATATTTAAAATATTTAAAATTTGATGCAGTAAGTGATCACTTGGAATCAAAGCACGTAAAGGCTCGAAGTGAATGTATAAATAGGGATGATTGATCAGAATCGCAATCACATATTCTTCGGCATCGACTTTGGTGCTAAAACTTAGGGATGCGTCATTATTGGTCTGTGCCTGCCATTTACGGTTAAAACCTAATTTTTCACGGAAAAACTGTTGCAGCAAATAGCGATAAGAGCCAGTTTTGGGTAATAGCTCGGTCAATTGTCGCAGTTCACCCATGACCTGACTTTTGCCTTCAGGGGTGCTGACATTATGGTTTTGGGTCAGATGTGCAAATACAAAGTCAGATAGTAAAGGAGCTTGATCGAGCAGGCGGCGGAAATTTTCAATCCCTTCACGGCGGATGAGTGAGTCTGGGTCGTGCTCATTCGGTAAAACAAAGAATTTCAGTTCACGCCCATCATTTAACAAAGGCAGCGCAATTTCCAATGTGCGACGTGCGGCTTTCTGACCTGCGGCATCGCCATCAAAAGCAATGGTAATACGGTTGTTTTGACGGAATAGAATGTTTAAATGTTCAGTATTACTGGCTGTGCCCAAAGTTGCGACAGCACCATGAATACCGTATTGCTGCAAAGCAATCACATCCATATAGCCTTCAACCATTAAATAGTCTTGGGCTTTTTGCTTACGGCCTTCATATAAACCATAGAGCAATTGGTTTTTATGAAAGACTTCCGAGTCGGGCGAGTTGATGTATTTGGGCTTGATTTCATCATTGAGTGCACGGCCACCAAAACCGACTACACGACCTTTACTGTCACGAATTGGGAAAATTACCCGATCACGTAATAAATCGAAGTCACGTCCCTTGTCACTGGTACGAATCAAGCCTAGAAGTTTTAAGCCTGCAATGTCTTGTGGAAAGGCTTTTTCCAAATGTTGCCAGTCTTCAGGTGCATAGCCTAAACGCCAGAATTGCAGGGTTTGTGCAGTTAAACCACGTTTTTGGAAATACTGTTGTGCGGCAGGGCTATGCGGTAATTGCTGCTCATAATATTGAGCCACGTTTTCGAGTAAGTCGTATAAGTTACCTTCCTGCGCAGGTGTTTCCTGTATGGCATCCCATTGTTCAAAACCTGCAAACGGGTCTGCACTGTTCTGAAATTCAGAACTTGAGTATTCAGTGCTTTGAAACTCAGCAAAAGGATCGAAGTCGATTCCCACACTCGTGTCAGCATCGTTAGCATGTTCGTTTGTTGCAGTTGGAGCCGCAGCAGTTTCGTGTTGATTTTTTACAGGCGCTTTTAGCTTTGCAATCGTTGTAGGTTTTTTGACTTCACGTTTATAGGAGAGTTTTTTGCTGTCGTGCTGATCTTTCGGGAGTTCGATGCCTGTTTGACTGGCCAAGTCTTTCATGACATCCACAAAATTTCGGTTATCAACATCCATTAAAAAACGGATAGCGTTACCATTGGCCTGACAGCCAAAACAATGATAGTACTGCTTGTCACGGTAGACGTGAAAAGATGGTGTTTTTTCCTGATGGAATGGGCAACAGCCCGAATAGGTACGACCTGTTTTTTTTAGTTTCACGCGCTGACCAATCAGATCGACAATATCGGTGCGATCTAGAATTTGATCAATTGTGTGTTGTGGAATGGCCATACGTTTCGGTCTTTTATCTCTTAATTGGTTTGAAAGCAGTTTTTGCCGAACAGGTCGGAAACTGAGGTCAGTGTTGGCAGAATTATTCTCTTTTGTAGCTGTTTCTGCTGTTTGAAACAAGCCCTAGTAAAACAAAAGGCAAGTATCATAACTTGCCTTTGGTATTTTTCAAGATTGTCAAATCAGCTTGTGCTTATTTTATTCAGCACTGTCGTTTTGAGACTTAGGACGATCTAACAAACCAAAACTTAAACGGTTGGTTAAGCTGCGTGATGGTGCTGCTTGTGCATTGGCTTCAGATTGCTGTGCTTCGGTGCTGCTTTTCGCTTCACGTCCGAAAATACCCAAAGTGGCACGGTTAATCCAACTTGCATCGTGGCGTGCGGCACGCAAGTTCACGCTACCATCAGCTTTGACTAAGTTTGGATAGTTCAGTTTCAACACATCAATATATTGTTGTGCTGTTGCCTGATCGCCTAGTTTGCCATAACCATAAGCAACAGTTGCCAATGCTTCAGGAATTTGTGGCGTTTGTGGATAGTGTTCAATCACCCACAAAGAACGCTCAACTGCAGCGACCCATGCTTTACGTTTAATGTTGTAACGTGCCGCATTCATTTCGGCTTCCGCCAGTTCTTGACCAATAAACTGCATACGCTGTGCAGCGTCTACAGCATAAGTGCTTGAAGGATAACGACGAATAAAGTCGACAAAGTTTTGATAAGCCACTTTTAAATAGCTGACATCACGGTGCGATTGCTTGAGTGAGGTATAGCGCAACAAGCCATCATAGTTTTGTTCCATATTCGCCACGCCACGCACATAGTAGGCATAATCGGCTTTAGGATGCTGCGGGTTCATGCGGATAAAACGATCTGCAACTGCAATTGCACCTTCATAATCTTTTTGCTGGAATTTTGCATACAATAATTCAAGCTGCGCCTGTTGCGCATAATCACCTGTTGGGTAATATGTTTCTAAAGCTTCCAGATGCTTCACCGCATCGGTATATTGACCACGATCCAGTGCTTTTTCTGCTTTTTCAATATAAACCTGTTCGCTAGACTGCGGACCAGTATCGACCACTTCTTTTTTTGGATTGCTGCTACAGCCCACAATTGCAGACGCAACGCCGAGTGAAAGAGCAAGCATTGTTATTTTATAACGTGGTAGCGACATAAAAATTCCTCTGTTAATACGGGCAATGAGCTACAATTGCGCTATTAAACCACTTTTGTCTGAATGAGCAAATGAGTCAAGCACAATCTACCCATTCCAATTTACCTGAAACTGAGTTCAATTTACTTGAAGATGCTGAGGATGCAGATAACCATACTTCAGACTCAACTGCAACACGTTTATCGTTGCAATTTCAATTGGATGACAGCCATTTGGGACTACGCATCGATCAGGTTGCCGCGATCATTTGGAGTGAATTTTCACGTGAAAAGCTAAAACAGTGGCTGAAAGACGGTCATTTGTTGGTAAATGGTAACACGGTCAAACCTAAATATAAGTGCGAAGGCGATGAGCTTTTGACTTTAGAGGTGGAGCTTGAAGCGCAAACCCGTAGCCTGCCAGAAGATATTCCACTCGATATTGTTTATGAAGATGATGACATCATTGTGATCAATAAGCCTGTGGGCATGGTGGTGCATCCTGGAGCTGGTAATAGCTCAGGAACTTTGGTGAATGCCTTGCTGCATCATTATCCTAAATCTGCCGAATTGACCCGTGCAGGCTTGGTGCATCGTATTGATAAAGACACTTCAGGCTTGTTGGTCGTAGCGAAGAACTTAGAATCACAGTTTGCTTTAACCAAACAACTGGCGAAGAAATCAGTTTATCGTTTATACGACTTGGTGGTGTATGGCAACATGATTGCAGGCGGCACGGTTGATGAACCGATTAAACGCCATCCTGTAGATCGAATTAAAATGGCGGTCTTGCCGGGCGGTAAAGAGGCCGTGACGCATTACAATGTGAAAGAGCGTTTTCAGCACTTCACTCGCGTTCAGGCACGTTTGGAAACAGGGCGTACCCATCAAATTCGTGTGCATTTAAGCTATATTGGTTTTGGTTTGGTGGGCGATTCTGTCTATACCCCACGTGTGCGTGTCCCTGCGGGTGCATCGGCATTGTTGAACGATACATTGCGTAACTTTAAACGTCAGGCTTTGCATGCGGTCAAATTAGGTTTGGTTCATCCGAGAACACATGAAGAAATGATGTTTGAAGCGCCGTGGCCTGAAGATTTTAAGCAATTGGTAGATGTATTACGCAGCGAAAATGCAGCGTACTGATGCCATTCAACATCTGTCAGCTCAGATGGGGCTTTATATGCATTTAAAAGGATAGAGGCATGCAATTTGTTCAAGGACTCCCTGCAGGAGTATATGTCGGGCAAACCCGCATACAACATGTGCAGGCACTGGAAACAAGTTCTACAGAACTGTCTGGGTTTAATTTGGCACTGCATGTGCAGGATGATGCATGGCGTGTGCAGCAGCATCGTATGCGTTTGCTGGCAGAGTTTGCTAAATATGGGGTCGATAAACTGACTTGGATGACACAGACGCATAGTGTGTTGTGTCAGACCATTAATGAGCAAATCACTTTTGAAGCCTTAGAGGGCGATGGCTTGGTCACACAGCGTAAAGCACATGTTTTAATGATGATGACTGCGGACTGCTTACCTGTGGTTTTAGGCAATGCGGAAGGCACAGAAGTGGCCAACTTGCATGCAGGCTGGCGAGGTTTAGCCAACGGTATTATTGAAAACACCATTGCCGAAATGCAAAGTGCACCAACATGGGCGTGGTTAGGTGCTGCCATCAGTCAGCCATGTTTTGAGGTTGGAGCAGAAGTAAAACAGGCCTTTTGTGATAAATATTCTGAACTGGAAACGGCCTTTATAGATGGGCAACAATCTGGTAAATACTTTGCCGACTTGTATGCGATTGCACGCTATATTTTGCAGCAGCATGGTGTCATAACGGTATTGGGTGGTGATCAGTGCTCATATTCGCAGGCCGATCAGTACTATTCTTACCGCCGTCAGCCACGTACAGGCCGCATGGCAACATTCGTGTTTATGCAGGCTTAGTGTTAAACTTGACTTAATTATTTGGTTTTAAACATTCTCATGTCAGTGTCTCATTCAACATCTTCTTGCGCTGCAATTCGTGTGGCGGTGGTTTATCACAGTCCTTATGGCCATACTGCTAAGGTGGCACAGCATATTGCGCAAGGTGCTGCACAAATGGGCGCACAAGTTGAGTTGATGGCAGTCACTGAAATTGAATGGGACAACTTAGACCAAGCCGATATTATTATTATGGGCTGCCCAACGTATATGGGAAGCATTACCTCTGCCTTAAAACAGTTTATGGAAGAATCTTCCAAACGCTGGTTGGCCAGAACTTGGCAGGGCAAACTTGCCGCAGGCTTTACCAATGGTGGTGGTTTAAGTGGCGATAAACTGGCAGTCTTGCAACAAATAAATTTATTTGCAATGCAGCACGGCATGTTGTGGTCAGGTTTACCGTTTATGCCTACAGGCCGTAGCCCACATGACATTAATCGTATGTCGAGCTTTTTGGGTTTAATGACGCAATCGGATAATGCCAGTGTAGAAGTTACACCACCAGAAGGTGATTTAGAAACTGCGGTCAAATTTGGCAAGTATTTGGTGGAATTAAAACTTAAAGCTTAAGTTTGATTCGATTTTTACAAATGCCATAAAAATGCTCGATATTTAATCGAGCATTTTTATTGGTGATGCTAATTTTTAAATGATGGTAATTTATTAAATTACTTGTGCATCAAACGTGCTTTATCACGCTGCCAGTCACGGTCTTTCTCTGAAGCACGTTTATCATGCAATTGTTTACCTTTAACCAAGGCAATTTCCAGTTTTGCCAAAGGGCCTTTCCAATAGCAAGCCAAAGGTACACAGGAATAGCCTTTTTGATTCACAGCACCCATCAACTTTTCAATTTCACGACGTGACAATAAAAGTTTACGGGTACGGGTTGCTTCAGGTACAACGTGAGTAGATGCAGACAGTAGCGGCTGAATTTGTGCACCAAATAAATAAGCTTCATTGTCACGAAATAAAATATAACTTTCGGTGATGGTCATGCGCCCAGCACGTAAAGATTTGACTTCCCAGCCTTGCAGTGAAAGTCCAGCCTCAAATTTTTCTTCAATAAAATAATCGTGACGTGCACGTTTATTCTGTGCAATTGTGCCGCCCGTATTTTTTTTAACTACAGTTACCTTCGCCATAATCAATTACTTCCAAACTTATGACTATTGTGCCTCAAACAAGGACTGGCTGACAAATCAAAATCGTTGCAACTATAGACCATATATCTGTGAAGTTTCATAATTCGGTAGACTTTGTTCACTAAAATTTTTTGTATTTGTTAAACTAACGCCGACAAAACCAACTAGAGCTTAATGGATGTCTAAAACTCGCGTAATTTATCCGGGCACTTTTGACCCGATTACTAATGGTCATATTGACTTAGTGACACGTGCTGCAAAAATGTTTGATGAAGTCGTGGTCGCGATTGCAATTGGACATCATAAAAACCCAATTTTTACTTTGGAAGAACGTGTTGAATTGGCACAAGCCTCTTTAAAACATTTGCCAAATGTTGAGTTTGTAGGCTTTGATGGTTTGCTGGTCAATTTTTTCCGTGAGCAAAAGGCCACAGCTGTTTTACGTGGGTTACGTGCGGTTTCAGATTTTGAATATGAGTTTCAGTTGGCGAATATGAACCGTCAATTAGATGGTAAATATGAAGCAGTTTTCTTAACGCCGTCAGAGCAATACTCGTTTATCTCATCTACACTGGTTCGTGAAATTGCACGCTTAAAGGGAGATGTGACCAAGTTTGTATCTCCAGTCGTGGTCGAAGCATTTGAGCGTAAACTGCAACAAGGTTGGTAGCGTGTCTTTATATATTACCGATGAATGTATTAACTGTGATGTCTGTGAGCCTGTATGCCCAAATGAGGCGATTTTTATGGGTGAGTTGATTTATGAAATCAATCCAGCCTTATGCACTGAATGTGTTGGGCATCATGATCAGCCACAATGTCAGTTATTTTGTCCAGTCGATTGTATTCCGCCCGATCCGCAGCATGAGGAAACGCAGGAACAATTAATGGAAAAATATAAAAAACTAATTGCTCAAAAAAGCGCAAGCAATTAAGTCATAATTTTGCTAAGATGCGCCTTCGAAGTGAACCAGACGATCGCTGCTGTGGAGGTCTCCGTGACTAAAGCAGGGGAGGAAAGTCCGGGCTTCATAGGGCAGGGTGCCAGGTAACGCCTGGGCGGTGTGAGCCGACGGAAAGTGCAGCAGAGAGTAGACCGCCTTCGTATGGTTTCTTTTTCGGAAGAAATTGAAGGTAAGGGTGAAAGGGTGCGGTAAGAGCGCACCGCATGGCTGGTAACAGTTCATGGCATGGTAAACCCCACCAGAAGCAAGACCAAATAGGAATCCTGAGGTACGGCCCGTACTGGATTCGGGTAGGTCGCTTGAGCGTATGAGTGATTGTACGCCTAGAGGAATGATCGTTCTTGACAGAACCCGGCTTATCGGTTCACTTCACCAAATTTTAAGCAATAGTTGTGTGATAATGCTTGACGTCTATAGCATTACAGCAGATAATGCGCGCACAGTTTTTGGCTATGTAGCTCAGTTGGTTAGAGCACCGCACTCATAATGCGGGGGTCACAGGTTCAAGTCCCGTCATAGCCACCATTTTTCAGACCACGTTCACTAACGTGGTCTTTTTTTATCTTTAAAATTTTCCTGTGCAATCTATGTTGTTGGTATTGAGCTGAATTTGCATTTGCAGGTTTTGAATATGTTGCCAGTTGGCTTGCTGATCAGGATAGCTAAAAATTTTGGCATCCACCTGATTTAACTGTTTCAGTGAAATATGCTGTGATGCGCAATAACGTCCCACCGCACGCTCATAGGCCAATTGTTGCTGGGCTTCAGGACTGAGACGATCTGCAGTAAGAATCTTTTGCTGACCTTTGGCATAGGCCACCAATACACGTTTGTCAGCAAAGCTGTAGCTCATTTTTGAGTTGATATATTGTGCTACGTCGCGGCGTACACCGTTGTAGTCGACCAAAATAGGCCCAACGACCTGACATGCGCTTAAGCTCAAAGCTAAGCCTGCAACAGCAAACCATTTAAAACGAAGAGTAGAAGACATAGTATTTTCTTTGGTCATTTGAATAAATTTTGCAATAAATATGGATGATAATCCGTAAGAAAAAGGTAAATTGCCTAAAAACTAATAAATTGAAAAGTATTTGTTTAAACTGTGAGCGTTTGTAAATTAAAATACTTGACGATGCAGAGCTAAGTTTAGATAATGCGCACACAGTTTATGGCTATGTAGCTCAGTTGGTTAGAGCACCGCACTCATAATGCGGGGGTCACAGGTTCAAGTCCCGTCATAGCCACCATTTTTATAGACCAAGCTCTCAGCTTGGTCTTTTTTTATGTCTAAAATTTAAGTTGAGCTTTATTGACCTATTCTTAAAATACAGACAATAAAAAACCAAGCCTTCGCTTGGTTTTTTACGCTTCTGTTTAAGCCATAGTTTCGCTTAAATTCCAGGTTTCCAGCCATTCACCAATGGGTAACGACGTTCACGGCCAAATGCGCGTGAACTGATACGTGGTCCTAGGGCACCTTGGCGGCGCTTATATTCATTGCGATCAACCAATTGAATCACTTTCTCAACCATTGCACGTTCAAAGCCTTTGCCAATAATATCTTCTTGGCTTTGATCTTCTTCAATGTAGGCATACAAAATTGCATCCAAAATTTCGTACGGTGGTAAAGAGTCTTGGTCTTTCTGATCTGGGCGTAATTCTGCAGAAGGTGGGCGAGTAATCACGCGTTCTGGAATAACAGGCGTATCAGCAATACTGTTACGGTATTTTGCCAGTTCAAATACAATGGTTTTATACACGTCTTTGAGTACGGCATAACCACCGACCATATCGCCGTATAAGGTGCAATAGCCAACAGCCAGCTCAGATTTGTTGCCTGTAGACAGGACTAAATTACCAAATTTGTTGGAAAGCCCCATCAAAATTGTACCGCGTGCACGGGCTTGTAAATTTTCTTCAGTGGTGTCACTTGGGCTATTGCCAAAGAACGGATACAAGGTTTGCATGAAGCTATTCACTACAGGATGAATTTCGGCAATGCCGAAGGTAACACCTAATGCTTTGGCTTGCTCTGCCGCATCTTCAACACTGATTTGTGCTGTATAAGTATATGGCATCATCACCGCTTGTACTTTGTCTGCACCAATGGCATCGACTGCAATTGCAAGTGTCAGCGCAGAGTCAATACCACCCGATAAACCTAAAATAACCCCAGGGAAGCCTGAACGTTGTACATAGTCACGTGTAGCTAAAACCAAGCCTTGGTAAATTTCTGCCAACGTATCTAAAGCAGGGCTAATCTCTGCAGTTTTAAAGTGTTTCTGAGCAGCGTCATATTCAACGAAGAATACACCTTCCTGATACGTCGGCGCTTGTAGTGCAACATCGCCCGCTTGGTTGATCACGAAGCTAGTGCCATCGAAGATTAAATCATCTTGACCGCCCACTTGGTTCACATATACAACATTTAAGTGGAGCTGCTTAGCCAACTCAGTCATGGTTTGTACACGATGTTGTGGCTTGCCCACTTCATAAGGGGATGCATTGAGCACCAATGCTGTTTCAACATTGAGTTGTGCGAGTTGCTGTACCGTTGGCAGTGCCCATAAGTCTTCGCAAATCAATACGCCAAATTTATGTCCAAGGTATTCAAATACCAGATGTTGATGACCCTCATCGAAATAACGTTTCTCATCAAATACGGCATAATTTGGTAAATTTTGTTTGTTATAAATACCAAGAATATTGCCATCTTTCATGACTGCAGCAGAGTTGAAACGTTGACCATCTTCAGTTTCATTCACAAAACCGAAAACTAAAACGATATCTTTAATTTCACGTAATTGTTCAAATGCTTGTTGAGTGCGTTTGTTCAAGCTTGGGCGCAGTAATAAATCTTCTGCTGGGTAACCCAAGAGAGAAAGTTCAGGGAAAATAATCAGATCTGCGTGTTGTTTTTTCGCTTCATTTGCCTGTTCAAGCATTTTTTGCGCATTTGCTTCGAGATTGCCGATGTGTGGAGAGAACTGTGCAAGGGCAATTTTAAAAGATTTCATTTAAATTAAGTCCTATTCCTATAGGTTTAAAATACACATAAACAACTGATTATTATTGTTATAAAAATTTCAGCGCAGTGTATTGTGGATTAAACGACTGCCGAAAGGCACAAATAAAAACCATTTATTATCTAACAGATAAAGATCTTATTTTGCGGTGCAAAAATAGAGACTTTTGCTATTTTATCGTAATTTAGAATAGATGCTAGCATCGAATACACTTTATTCTTGTATGCTGCAGAATATCATTGAAATGTGACAGAATTTTTATGCTATTTATTTGAAATTATTATATTTTAAGATTAGGTTTGTCTGTGGTTTTAAGCCTGATTGCTCAAGTTAAAGAATATTCAGTTAAGCAATTGGTTTTGGTGGATTCAGAATAATATTGTCAATTTTTTTCAGGAAAATATCTTTAGCGATGTCGCCTTGTTGTTCAATGTTATAGGCAAAAAAAGGCTTGTTTGTAATCAATTGATAGCGATATGGATTGTACTGTTTAAAACTTAAATAATATGCCGTTTGTAAGAGTGCGCCATGTAGAAAGACATTAATTTTATGTTGGTATTGTAAAACATGCGCCATTTCGTGAATAAAAATAGCTTGATAGCCTAAATGTGCTTGTGTGTAGTCTGAACGGTAATGCAAATTGCGCACATGAATATCACCACAGGGTGCCATAAATATATGTTGTGGTTGCCAAGGTAAATAGGGGTGATTCATGACTCTGACTTTGCTGTAGTCAATTAAATGGCCGAACACAGACTGGCAGAGCTGTATTTCTGCAGGTGTTAAGTAGCGATATTTAAACTGCGCAAGTTTTAAAAAACGCATGAGCAGACTTAAAAATAAGAAATGCAGTTGCAGCATGTAAATTGATCATGAAAGGCTGACATTAAAAATATAGCGTAAAATGGGTTGCGACCCAATTTAATTATGTTGTCTAAGTCAAACTACCAAGGCTTTGTATTCTAGTGTGGATAAATATTCAAAAATAAAAAAAACCACCCGAAGGTGGTTTTTTGAGTCGTACTCATTTTACAAGGTACAACGCGAACCGAATTAACGGTTGATGTCGCGTTGAGTGTAACCTGTGTAAAGCTGACGTGGACGACCGATTTTGTAAGGACCGCTGTGCATTTCTAACCAGTGGCTGATCCAGCCTACAGCACGTGCAAGAGCGAAAATTACAGTAAACATTTCTGTTGGGATACCAATCGCTTTAAGAATGATACCTGAATAGAAGTCTACGTTAGGGTATAAGTTACGCTTGATGAAGTATTCATCAGATAACGCAATACGCTCAAGTTCCATTGCAAGTGCAAGTTGTGGATCGTTGATACCTAAGTCGTTAAGAACTTCGTCACAAGTTTGCTTCATTACTGTTGCACGTGGGTCGAAGTTTTTATAAACGCGGTGACCGAAGCCCATAAGCTTCACTTCTTTAGTCTTCACTTTTTCCATGAAGTCTGCAACGTTTTCTACAGAGCCGATTTCGTCAAGCATCTTAAGAACAGCTTCGTTCGCACCACCGTGAGCAGGACCCCAAAGTGCAGAAATACCTGCAGAGATACATGCGTATGGGTTAGCGCCAGTAGAACCAGCTAAACGTACAGTTGAAGTAGACGCGTTTTGTTCGTGGTCAGCGTGAAGCGTGAAAATACGATCCATAGCGCGTGCATGAACAGGGTTAACTTTGTAGTCACGGTCTGCTGGTGTAGCAAACATCATGTACAAGAAGTTTTCTGCGTAGCTTAAGTCGTTACGTGGGTAAACGAATGGTTGACCAACTGTGTACTTGTAGCTCCAAGCCGCTAAAGTAGGAATCTTCGCGATTAAACGAATCGCTGTGATTTCACGGTGGTTAACATCTTCGATGTCCAAATTGTTGTGATAGAACGCAGATAACGCACCAACAACACCAACCATGATTGCCATAGGGTGAGCATCACGACGGAAACCGTTATAGAAACGCTTAACTTGGTCGTGAACCATAGTGTGGTTGCGAACTTTTGCGTCAAAATCAGCTTTTTGTTCAGCTGTTGGAAGCTCGCCATTTAATAATAAGTAGCAAGTTTCTAAGTAGTCAGCTTTAGTTGCCAATTGGTCAATTGGGTAACCGCGGTGTAAAAGAATACCTTTGTTACCATCAATAAATGTGATTTTAGACTCGCAAGACGCTGTTGCCATAAAACCAGGATCAAAAGTAAAGTGACCTGCCGCCAACACATCCTTAACGTCAATTACATCTGGGCCTAATGTGCCGCTGTAAATTGGTAATTCAATTTCTTTTCCATCAAGCTGTAATACGGCTTTTTTGCCAGTTGCTTCAGACATTCAATAGATCTCCTGTCCTGGTGAATGTTGATCTGACTCGAAGTATCAATCTTTTAATGCGCAAGTCAGACGGATTAAAAATTTGCTCTAAGATTAGAGAGTACTGAAATTTTGTCAATTATACTTATGGATTAAGTAGACGACTGTTTGCAGAAAAAGCCGAAAAAATTCCAGTAAAAAAATCAATAAAATCACAGCACAGCCGCAGTATCATAAGTCAAAATTTGTTGGATGTGCAGAAAAAAATCATCGTTTGGGATTAATTGTAAGCAATTTTAAATAATGGTTTTGCTGTGGTGATTCTGCGGTGGGTTGCAGCCCAAAACTTAAATTTATCTAATTCTCATAACTTACACGTTTTTGCATAGGCATCAGGTAGGTTTGTCTTTTGGATACAGGCTGCAAGTCGGGTATTTAAAATAGATGTTAATTGATCAAAAAATGACTGATTAAACTCAGAAAAAATTTTAGGAATAAGCATTTTTTGGGCAAAAGAATATGGGGTTCTGCATAAGATTAAGAGTTTCTTGTTTTGTGTAATATTGGAAAATACTGGATAAGTCATTCTTTCGCATGATGATTATGGTAAAAAAGGTAGATTGGTATTTAGAGCGGACGCTGAATATAAGTTTGAGAAATAGTCTGGGTTGTAAACCTTGTAATCGGGGAAATATAAAACAGTCTAAGTCTTTTGATTATAAATAAATAAAAGTTATCCGAGTGTGAGTAAGCCAATAATTGTTGCTTTGCAGCAACGTATCACAGCTTTAACAGTAAAAGATGCGAGTGTCCGATAAAGCTGTGTGCTCAATGTTTGTAGACACGAATAGATATGATAGAGAGTAAGGTGCAAATTTATCTTTAGTCTAAATATTCTAAATAGATATAAAGCTATATATAGAGCCTATTGCTAAATAAATTGTATAAAAACATTGTGTTATAAGTATGATTGTAATTTAGTTAAGCAGGTTGTTGCTTCTTATTGTTGTTAATGATTCTTATTTAAAGGATTTTTGGCAAAAAAGCCGAGCTGTGTTGTTTGTATTTTGACAGTTGACGTTTTATAATTCAGTGTCGTTTTAAGGTTAGGCATGAATTTGCCTGACAATGCCAGCTTTCCTTCGAATTTATTCCAACAAACTCCGGATGGAGTTTTTACTTACAGGATGCCCGCTGTGAAAAGCAACAGACCTGTCAATTTGTCCATGGGTCAAGTTTTAGAAGTAAACTTAAAATCGCCCGTGGCTATTGCATCAATTCTACACCGTCTTTCTGGTGTCATCGTATTTTTACTCGTACCGGTACTTTTATGGTTGTTAGACAAGTCATTGTCTTCACCTGAAGGTTTTGCTCAAGTTCAAGAAATTTTTAACGGTTTCTTTGTGCGCTTTATCGTATGGGTATTTGTAGCCGGCTTAATTTATCACTTCATTGCTGGTATTAAGCACTTACTTGCTGACCTTGGTTTTGCAGAAGAACTGCAAAGCGGTCGCATTGCAGCTACTATTTCATTGATCTTGTCTGCAATTGGTATCGTTGCAGCATTTGTATGGATTGTAATCTAATGAAAAGTGCTACAGGTTTAACGGGTTCAGGTTCTCGCGATTGGTATATCCAACGTGTTAGTGCTGTAGTTCTTGCTGTTTATACCGTTGTGGTATTTGGTTGGATTCTTCTTAACGGTGGATTCAACTTTGAACAGTGGTACGGCTTTATGATGACATTACCAATGAAGATTATGTCTTTATTGGCAGTCTTATCTCTTGTTGCACACGCTTGGATTGGCATGTGGCAAGTATTCACTGACTATGTGACTACTCGTCAAATGGGTCCTTCAGCTTCAGGTTTACGCCTAGTGCTGACTTCAGCAGTGATTATTGCTGTTTTTGCATACGCAATCTGGGCTATCCAGATTTTCTGGGCGAATTGATAGGAAAATATCATGGGCGCGATTAACCCTAAAGAAGATTATACAAATATTCCACACCAATTTTTTGACGCAGTCATCGTTGGTGGTGGTGGTTCAGGTATGCGTGCATCTTACCAGCTTGCTCAAGCGGGTTTGAGAGTTGCGGTACTGACCAAAGTATTCCCAACACGTTCGCACACTGTTGCGGCGCAAGGTGGTATTGGTGCATCTCTTGGTAACATGCAAGAAGATAACTGGCACTACCACTTTTATGACACAGTAAAAGGTTCTGACTGGTTAGGCGACCAAGACGCGATCGAGTTCATGACGCGTGAAGCGCCACAAGTGGTTTATGAATTAGAACACTTGGGTATGCCATTTGACCGTAACGCAGACGGTACAATTTACCAACGTCCATTCGGTGGTCACTCTGCAAACTACGGTGAAAAAGCTGTGCCGCGTGCATGTGCTGCAGCTGACCGTACTGGTCACGCACTTCTTCACACGCTTTATCAAAGCAACGTGAAAATGGGTACTCAATTTTTCGTTGAATGGATTGCTCTTGATTTAATCCGTAACGAAGCAGGCGATGTACTTGGTGTTACAGCAATTGACCAAGAAACTGGCAAAATTGCAGTATTCCAAGCGAAAGCGACATTATTTGCTACAGGTGGTGCAGGTCGTGTTTACCGTGCATCTACAAACGCATATATCAACACTGGTGACGGTCTTGGTATGGCTGCTCGTGCGGGTATTCCATTACAAGATATGGAATTCTGGCAGTTCCACCCTACGGGTGTTGCGGGCGCAGGCGTATTGTTAACGGAAGGCTGTCGTGGTGAAGGTGGTATCCTTCGTAACGATTCAGGCGAGCCGTTCATGGAGCGTTATGCACCAACTTTGAAAGACTTGGCGCCACGTGACTTCGTATCACGTTCTATGGACCAAGAAATTAAAGAAGGTCGTGGTTGTGGTCCAAACAAAGACTACATCTTGCTTGATATGACGCACTTGGGTGCAGACACCATTATGAAGCGTCTTCCATCTGTATTCGAGATTGGTAAGAAATTCGCGAACGTTGACTGTACAAAAGAGCCAATTCCAGTAGTACCGACCATCCACTATCAAATGGGTGGTATTCCAACAAACATTCATGGTCAAGTGGTTGTGCCAGAAAGCCGTGAAACTCAAGAGTTGGTTGCGAACTACAACGCAGAAACTGATACTTATACAACAAACTCGGGCGACCGTGATTTTGCTAAACCAGTAAAAGGTTTCTATGCAATTGGTGAGTGTTCATGTGTATCCGTACACGGTGCAAACCGTTTAGGTACAAACTCATTGCTTGACTTGGTTGTATTTGGTAAGGCTGCTGGTCAGCACATCATTGAGTATGTAACTAAGCAACACGATGGTGAGTACGAACCACTTCCAACAACTGTACTTGAAAACACTGTGAACCGTATTCGTAAACTTGACGAATCGACTTCAGGTGAAAACGCTCAAGAAGTTGCAGATACGATTCGTAACATCGTTCAAGATCACGCAGGTGTATTCCGTACTTCAGCATTGCTTGAAGAAGGTGTTAAGCAAATTCTTGCGCTTGAACCACGTGTTCGCAACATTCATTTGAAAGACAAATCTAAAGTATTTAACACTGCACGTGTAGAAGCTTTAGAAGTTGAAAACTTATATGAAGTTGCTAAAGCGACATTAATCTCAGCTGCTGCACGTAAAGAATGTCGTGGTGCGCATACGGTTGTAGACTTCGAGTTACCACCAGATCACCCAACTTATTCTTATGGTCGTCGTGATGATGAGTGGATGAAGCACACCTTATGGTTCTCTACAGATAACCGTCTTGAGTACAAACCAGTACGTTACAAGCCGCTTACTGTAGCTGCTATTCCACCTAAACCACGTACATTCTAATTGGGAGAAGTAAGATGAGTAGAGGTACTCGTACATTTAATATCTACCGCTACGATCCTGATAAGGATAAAGCACCGTACATGCAAACTTTTAAGCTTGAATTGACTGATAAGCACCGTATGTTGCTTGATGCGCTTCTTGCATTGAAAGTACAAGACGAAACTTTAACGTTCCGTCGTTCATGTCGTGAAGGTATTTGTGGTTCTGATGGTGTAAACATCAACGGTAAAAATGGTTTAGCGTGTCTTTGGAACCTAAACGACTTACCAGAAGTGATTACGATTCGTCCACTTCCTGGTCTTCCAGTAATTAAAGACTTAGTTGTTGATATGAATCAGTTCTACGATCAGTACAACAAGATTCATCCGTTCTTGATCAACAACCAGCCTGCGCCTCCAAAAGAGCGTTTACAGTCTCAAGAAGATCGTGAACACCTTGATGGTTTGTATGAATGTATTCTTTGTGCATGTTGTTCAACTTCATGCCCATCATTCTGGTGGAACCCAGACAAGTTCTTGGGTCCTTCAGCATTGTTGAATGCATACCGCTTCATCATTGACTCTCGTGATACTGCAACTCAAGAGCGTTTGGCTCGTCTTGACGACCCATTCTCATTGTTCCGTTGTAAAGGCATCATGAACTGTGTGTCTGTTTGTCCGAAAGGTTTGAACCCGACGAAAGCAATTGGTCACATTCGTAACATGTTATTAGACCAAGCTGGCTAAGCGAGCTAAGGTTGAAAAAAGCACATCTTCGGATGTGCTTTTTTTATGGTCTAATATTGCTGTAAAAGTAAAATAATAACGAGGTGTGTTTTTTTAATATCGAACATAAAAACGAAGTATAAAAAGAAGTGATTAAAAAATGAGTGCTTGATATTTTTTAGGTATAACTGCTGGATTAATAGACAAAAACCGATAAAAGGCGACTAAAGTTGCACACAATTGTAATCCAGTGCTGCTATTTTGTTGTAAAGCATAGGCAAATGCCAAGATTAGCTGCAATATTTGTTTTTAGATGTTATCATGTAACATGTAATTGAGAGGGCAGATTGAGAGATGTGCTCTCTTTTCTTTTATCTAAAATAGCAGGGGTTGGACTTTGGTCTAAATTGCTTCTGTTTTTTAAATAAAGCACCATATATTAGATGAAAATAGAATCACTGTATTTCGCCAATTTATAGGAGGTATGTGTCAAAAAAATCAATTGGTTTATGAGATCATGTTACGATTAATGAACCGCTATATTTAAAAAATGTTGAAATTTTGTACATTTTATCAACATTTTAACGCTGTTTAGTGTGCTATTTAATCTGATTAAAAGTATAAAAGTCGGGTTAGAAAAGCGAAGTGAGTGAACTTCATTTTTCTAAAACGATTTTGCAAAAAATTGCTCGGCTTGGGTCGAGTATATAGATGAGTGATGATGCCAATGAGGGCGTTATGATTCATAAATGACATTGGGTTTTCCTAATGTAGTGATAACGCCTCATGACATTTGTCAACTGGGGACTAATGTCATGTTACCAATTTGACATTATCAATCATGGGTTTTGCTTAAAAAGCATCCTGGAAAATGTTTTTGCAATAGGAAATGGGTCCACAAATGCAAGAAGTTGCTGACGCACTGCGTCTTGACACTGAACTTTCCGCTGATAGTGCAGCGTATATTGAAGAACTTTACGAGCATTATTTGACGTCACCGGAATCAGTCGGTGCTGATTGGCGTGAATATTTCGATAAATTCCCGAAGGGTGATCAACCACACAGCAATGTACGTGAGCAATTCCTTTTATTAGGTCGTAATTCAAATCGCGTTCAAGCCATTGTTCAAGGTTCAGTGAGTTCTGAACACGAACAACGTCAAATTGGCGTGTTGCAACTGATTGCAGCTTACCGTAACCGTGGTCACCAAAAAGCAAAATTAGATCCATTAGGTTTGGCAAAACGTGAAGACGTGCCAGATTTAGATCTTGCTGCGCATGGTTTAACCAAGTCAGATTTAGACACGGTATTCCACACAGGTAACTTGGCGATTGATAAAGCTGAAGCGACCCTAGGTGAAATGGTTGAAGCCATGCAGTCAATCTACTGCGGTTCAATTGGTGCAGAATACATGCACATTGTTGATACCAAAGAGAAACGCTGGATTCAACAACGCTTAGAGAGCGCACGCGGTAAATTTACGTTCACTGCAGACCAAAAGAAACATGTACTTGAGCGCTTAACAGCAGCTGAAGGTCTAGAAAAATATCTAGGTAACAAATACGTGGGCGCTAAACGCTTTGGTGTAGAAGGCGGTGAATCATTTATCCCAATGGTCAACGAAATTATTCAACGTGCAGGTGCTGTAGGTTGTAAAGAAGTTGTGATTGGTATGCCACACCGTGGTCGTTTGAACCTACTTGTGAATATCATGGGTAAAAACCCAGCAGACCTATTTGGTGAGTTCGAAGGTAAGAGCTTACATAAAAAAGGTTCGGGTGACGTGAAATATCACCAAGGTTTCTCATCTAACGTGATGACACCAGGTGGTGAAGTACACTTGGCACTTGCGTTTAACCCATCACACTTGGAAATTGTTGGTCCAGTGGTTGAAGGTTCTGTTCGTGCACGCCAAGTACGTCGTAAAGACATTGGTGGTGATGACGTATTGCCATTAATCGTACACGGTGACGCAGCATTTGCAGGTCAAGGTGTTAACCAAGAAACCTTCCAAATGTCACAAACTCGCGGTTATACCGTAGGTGGTACAGTTCACATTGTGATTAACAACCAAGTTGGTTTCACAACTTCTGACCCACGTGACGCGCGTTCTACAGAATACTGTACTGACATTGCAAAAATGATTCAGGCGCCAATTTTCCACGTGAATGGCGATGACCCTGAAGCTGTGATTTTTGTATCTCAATTGGCACATGATTTCCGTCACACATTCCGTAAAGACGTTGTGATTGATTTGTTCTGCTACCGTCGTCGTGGTCACAACGAAGCTGACGAGCCAGCAGCAACTCAGCCGATGATGTACCAAGTGATTAACAAAAAGACCACAACACGTACTTTATATGCTGACCAATTGGTACAAGAAGGTGTGTTGGATCGCGCTGCGGCAGATCAAATGGTTGAAGACTACCGTTCTGATTTGGAAGCGGGTAATCACGTTGCGAATGCGTTGGTACTTGAGCCAAATACCAAAATGTTTGTAGATTGGTCTCCGTATTTAGGTCATGACTATACAGACGTTTGGGATACGACTTTCCCGGTTGAGCGTTTGAAAGAACTTGGTCAAACCATGCGTAAACTTCCAGAAGGTTTCGTGATGCAGCGCCAAGTTGCAAAAGTGATTGATGATCGCTTAAAAATGCAAACGGGTGAAATGCCACTGAACTGGGGTGCAGCTGAAACTTTAGCTTATGCAACTTTGTTGGATGAAGGCTATTTAGTTCGTTTGACTGGTGAAGACGTAGGTCGTGGTACTTTCTCACACCGTCACGCAAAATTGCACAACCAAGTCGATGGTAAAACTTATATTCCGTTATGCCATATCAAAGAGAACCAACCACGTGTTGCAATCTACGACTCTTTATTGTCTGAAATGGCAGTATTGGCATTCGAATACGGTTATGCAACGACACTTCCGAAGAGCTTGATCATTTGGGAAGCACAATTTGGTGACTTCGCAAACTGTGCTCAAGTGGTGATTGACCAGTTCATCTCATCTGGTGAAACCAAGTGGGAGCGTGTGTGTGGTTTGACTATGCTACTTCCACACGGCTTTGAAGGTCAGGGTCCAGAGCACTCATCTGCACGTTTAGAGCGTTTCTTACAGCTTTGTGCGGAAGAAAACATGCAAGTGATGACACCAACAACACCAGCACAGATTTTCCACGCTTTACGTCGTCAGGCGATTCGTCCAATCCGTAAGCCAATGATCATCATGTCGCCGAAGTCTTTACTTCGTCACAAGTTAGCTGTGTCTAGCTTGGATGAGCTTGCAACTGGTACATTCCAGACTGTGATTGATGAAACTGATAACATCAACAAGTCAGACGTGACTCGTCTAGTGCTATGTGGTGGTAAGGTTTATTACGACTTGCTTGAAAAACGTCGTGAATTAGAATTGAACAACACTGCAATTGTTCGTATTGAACAGTTGTACCCATATCCAGAACAACGTATTGCTGAAGTTCTTGCTTCTTATCCAAACGTGAACGAACTTGTTTGGGCTCAAGAAGAACCGAAGAACCAAGGTGCTTGGTTATTCATCGCGCCACGTTTATATGATGACGTAATGAAAACTGGTAAACAGATTCGTATTAGTTATGCGGGTCGTGAAGCATCTGCAGCACCAGCGTGTGGTTCACCATATTTGCATGCAAAACAACAAGCTCAGCTCATCAATGACGCGCTTGCGATCGTAGCTGAATAACAGGAGATTCGAAGTAATGGCAACCGAAATTAAAGCACCGGTATTTCCAGAGTCAGTTGCAGACGGTACGATTGCAACTTGGCACAAACAACCAGGTGAAGCAGTATCACGTGATGAAGTGATCTGTGACATTGAAACCGATAAAGTTGTTTTGGAAGTAGTCGCTCCTGCAGATGGTACGATCTCTGTCATCATTAAAAACGAAGGCGACACCGTTCTTTCTGACGAAGTAATTGCTCAATTTGAAGCTGGCGCTGTTTCTGGTGCGGCTCAAACTCAAGCAGTTCAATCTGAAGGTCAGGTAGAGCAAGCTGCAGCACAAACTGAAGCGGGTGCTGCACCTGTTGTTGAGCGTGCACAACCTGTTGCTGACCAAGCGCCAGCAGTACGTAAAGCCTTGACTGAAACAGGTATCAATGCTGCAGACATAGCGGGTACAGGTCGTGGTGGTCGTATCACTAAAGAAGATGTTGCAAATCATCAAACTAAACCTGCTGCTGCAGCTGCGCCATTAAGTGTTGCGGTAGGTGAGCGTATCGAGAAACGTGTTCCTATGACACGTTTACGTAAGCGTGTTGCTGAGCGTTTACTTGCAGCGACTCAAGAAACTGCAATGTTGACTACGTTTAACGAAGTAAACATGAAGCCAATCATGGAAATGCGTGCACAATACAAAGATGCGTTTGAAAAACGTCATGGTGCACGTTTAGGCTTTATGTCTTTCTTTGTGAAAGCTGCAACTGAAGCACTTAAGCGTTATCCTGCTGTTAACGCTTCAATTGATGGCGATGACATCGTGTATCACGGTTACTACGACATCGGTGTAGCTGTATCTTCTGACCGTGGTCTAGTGGTTCCTGTATTACGTGATACAGACCGTATGAACTATGCTGAAGTAGAAAACGGTATCCGTGACTATGCTTACAAAGCACGTGACGGTAAGTTGGGTATTGAAGACATGACTGGCGGTACATTCACCATTACTAACGGTGGTACTTTCGGTTCATTGTTATCTACTCCAATTCTAAATACGCCACAAACTGCAATTTTGGGTATGCACAAAATCCAAGAGCGTCCTATGGCGGTTAATGGCCAAGTAGAAATCTTGCCAATGATGTATTTAGCGCTTTCTTATGACCACCGTTTAATTGATGGTAAAGAAGCTGTAGGTTTCCTTGTAACAATCAAAGAATTGTTAGAAGAACCAGCTAAACTCATCCTTGACCTTTAATTCTAAAGAATAAATCAGTGGGCTTGGAGCGATCCTCTAAGCCCATTTTTGGAGATAAAAATGTCTCAACAATTTGATCTTGTTGTTATTGGCGGTGGCCCAGGTGGTTATGAAGCGGCAATTCGTGCTGCACAACTTGGTTTTAAAGTTGCGTGTATCGAAAAACGTATTCATAAAGGCAAACCATCTTTAGGTGGTACATGCTTAAACGTGGGTTGTATCCCATCTAAAGCATTACTTGATTCTTCACATCGTTATGAAGATACAGTGCATCACTTGGCTGATCACGGTATCACCACAGGCGAAGTACAGTTTGACCTTGCAAAACTTTTAGCACGTAAAGACAAAATCGTTGACCAATTGACTGGCGGTATTGATCAGTTATTAAAAGGTAACGGTATTGAGTGGTTAAAAGGTACAGGTAAATTACTTGCTGGCAAGAAAGTTGAGTTTGTTTCTCACGAAGGTGAAACTCAGGTTCTAGAGCCTAAATATGTCATTCTTGCGACAGGTTCTGTACCAGTTAACATTCCTGTAGCGCCAGTAGATCAAGACCTGATTGTTGATTCAACAGGTGCACTTGAGTTCCCTGAAGTACCTAAGCGTTTAGGTGTGATTGGTGCAGGTGTCATTGGTCTTGAGCTTGGTTCAGTATGGCGTCGTTTGGGTGCAGAAGTTGTAGTATTTGAAGCAATGGATGCATTTTTACCAATGGCTGACAAAGCATTGGCTAAAGACTACCAAAAACTGTTGACTAAGCAAGGTATGGACATCCGTATCGGTGCAAAAGTTGCAGGTACTGAAATTAACGGTCGTGAAGTTACAGTTAAATATACCCAAGGTGGCGAAGATAAAGAACAAACTTTTGACAAGTTAATTGTTTGTGTAGGTCGTCGTGCTTATGCAGAAGGCTTATTGGCTGATGACTGTGGTATTAAACTGACTGAACGTGGTTTAGTTGAAGTAAACGATTGGTGTGCAACTTCTGTTGAGGGTGTATATGCAATTGGTGACTTGGTACGTGGTCCAATGCTTGCACATAAAGCAATGGAAGAAGGCGTGATGGCTGTTGAACGTATTCATGGCCATGCTGCACAAGTGAACTACGACACCATCATTTCAGTAATTTACACACACCCTGAAGCGGCGTGGGTAGGTTTAACTGAAGAGCAAGCCAAAGAAAAAGGCCATGAAGTGAAAACTGGTCAATTCGGTTTCGCTGTAAATGGTCGTGCTTTAGCTGCTGGTGAAGGTGCAGGCTTTGTGAAGTTTGTAGCAGATGCAAAAACAGATCGTCTATTGGGCATGCATGTAATTGGCCCTGCGGCGTCTGACATTGTTCACCAAGGTATGATTGCCCTTGAATTTGTATCTTCAGTTGAAGATTTACAATTAATGACATTTGGTCACCCAACTTTCTCTGAAGTAGTGCATGAAGCTGCTTTAGCGGTGGATGGGCGTGCGATTCACGCGATTCAGCGTAAACGCAAATAACACTAAAAAGAGCGGCTTAGGCCGCTCTTTTTACATTTGATGGTTGTGTTTGTGGGAATAATCATCTAAAAATAAAGAGCATAGAAAATAGCACCACCATGGAAGACCAAGATCAAACCAAGATTTGATGCGGGTGGTGAGAACTGAATAAAAGAAGTAGTAAAAGGTTAGTCAATGAATTTACATGAGTATCAAGCGAAAGCGCTATTAAAAAAATATGGCATGCCTGTTCAGGAAGGAATCTTGGCCACGACAGCAGTAGAAGCTGTGCAGGCCTTTGAGCAACTTGGTGGAAAATTTGCCGTAATGAAGGCGCAAGTACATGCGGGTGGCCGTGGTAAAGCGGGTGGTGTAAAAGTGGTGAAATCTGCACAGGAAGCTGCAGACTATGCCAATGAAATTATTGGTACACGCTTGGTCACTTATCAAACTGATGCTTATGGTCAGCCGGTAAACAGTATTTTGGTTGCAGAAGATGTCTATCCTGTAGAGCGCGAATTGTACTTAGGTGCTGTGGTAGATCGTTCAAGCCGTCGTGTCACCTTTATGGCATCTACCGAAGGTGGGGTTGAAATTGAAAAAGTCGCAGAAGAAACCCCTGAAAAAATTATTAAAGTAGAAGTCGATCCATTGGTGGGGTTATTGCCATTTCAGGCGCGAGAAGTTGCTTTCGCCTTAAAACTAAAAGATAGCCAAATCACTCAGTTTGTAAAAATTATGACTGCGGCTTATCAGGCATTTATTGATAATGATTTTGCATTGTTTGAAATTAATCCACTTTCAGTGCGCGAAAATGGTGAGATTTTATGTGTCGATGCTAAAGTCGGAATTGACTCTAATGCGTTGTACCGTTTACCTGAGGTATTGGCGCTGCGAGATAAGTCACAAGAAAATGAGCGTGAATTGCGTGCTTCAGAATTTGACCTGAACTATGTAGCTTTGGAAGGCAACATTGGCTGTATGGTCAATGGTGCGGGCTTGGCAATGGCAACGATGGATATTATTAAGTTGTATGGTGGCCAGCCTGCGAACTTCTTAGATGTAGGTGGTGGTGCAACCAAAGAGCGTGTGATTGAAGCCTTTAAAATTATTTTGGCAGATCACTCAGTCAAAGGCGTGTTAATCAATATTTTTGGTGGAATTGTACGTTGTGACATGATTGCAGAAGCAATTATTGCAGCGGTTCAAGAGGTAAATGTTACTGTGCCTGTGGTGGTTCGTTTAGAAGGAAACAACTCAGAGCTAGGTGCTAAATTACTAGATGAATCAGGATTAAAACTTATTTCTGCAAATGGCTTGTCCGATGCTGCAGAAAAAATTGTTGCTGCAGTGAAAGCTTAAGGAGAATCAGGCATGAGCGTATTAATTGATAAAAACACCAAAGTATTGGTTCAGGGTTTTACGGGTAAGAACGGGACTTTTCACTCAGCACAAGCACTCGACTATGGCACGAAAGTGGTGGGTGGGGTCACGCCAGGTAAAGGTGGTCAAACACATTTAGAATTACCCGTGTTTAACACTATGAAAGAAGCGGTACGTGAAACAGCTGCAGATGCATCCGTGATTTATGTACCAGCACCATTTGTTCTAGATTCGATTGTGGAAGCTGTAGATTCAGGCGTAGGTTTAATTGTCGTGATTACAGAAGGCGTGCCAACCATCGACATGCTCAAGGCTAAGCGCTATTTGGAAACCAATAGCAATGGAACACGTTTAGTTGGGCCGAATTGTCCAGGCGTGATTACACCAGGCGAATGTAAAATTGGCATTATGCCAGGACATATTCATCAACCAGGCCGTATTGGAATTATTTCACGTTCAGGTACGCTGACGTATGAAGCGGTAGCTCAAACTACAAAACTTGGACTTGGACAATCGACTTGTATTGGTATTGGAGGGGATCCAATTCCAGGAATGAATCAGATTGATGCTTTAAAATTATTCCAAGATGACCCAGATACTGATGCCATTATTATGATTGGTGAGATTGGCGGAACGGCAGAAGAAGAGGCTGCTGAATATATTCAGTCCAATGTCAGCAAACCTGTAGTGGGTTATATTGCAGGTGTGACTGCACCAAAAGGCAAGCGTATGGGGCATGCGGGTGCAATTATTTCAGGCGGTAAAGGCACAGCAGAAGAAAAGTTTGCTGCCTTTGAGCGAGCGGGAATGGCATATACACGTAGTCCTGCAGAATTAGGTTCTACCATGCTGCAAGTACTTAAGGAAAAAGGTTTGGCTTAAGCTAAATTTCGGCAATCTAATTAACAGATCATTCAATCATTAGATTGCCTATTAAGCAGAACATAATGATCGATTTAATCCCCGTAAAAGGGGATTTTTTATGTGTGAAAGCGTGCAATAATTGAAATATAAAGTTTTTTTAATCAATTAATTAAGTAAAAATTATGTAATAAGTAATATTTTATAAGGCTCTAGACTAACATATCTATTCTGCTAGTCTAGAGCCTCAAAAATAGTACGATCCAAATTTGGGTCGTATTTTTTTGCATGTCGAATTAAATCTAAATAGAATTTTTTGTGATCTTTAGCTTGTTCCATATAGGGCATGGCCATAATTGCGTTGTAATCATAATAACGGTAGGTACTTGGCATGGATTGTGAAAACCACTGTTCGCTTTGTGGTTGAAGCACCACAGGTGCATACATGTTCCGAGCAACCAATAAATTCGGTTGGTATTGCTTTAAAACTTGGGTGATGCCCGCAGCCAATTGATCCAAGTACGCAGTTTTGTGTTTGGCTAAACGTCCCTGCAAAGGGTGTCGAATATTGTTGAAAATTCGTTTTGAAAAGCCCCATTCTTGATAGTACTTACGTGCCGAAGCCGAAGAGTCTTCATAATCTGACAAGGTAATATCATCATGGTACAGCACACCATCTACAGGGTTGTGCTGAATAAAATCACGGAAAATATCGACAATAATTGCCAAGTTTTTCTCTTCAAAAGGAGAAAGGCGAATATAGCCTTTTTGACCGCCTTGACGATGTTCTACATAGTTTAAATCTTGAGCTTTGGGTAATTCCCAAGCCAGCATTGGTAGCCAAGCATAGACTTGTTGAACCTGAGTTTTATCACGAATGAGTTGATGCACCTGTTGAAACAAATTGTCCCGTACTGGCACATGGCGGTTCTCAAAATAAACCTGATCGGCTGAACCATTGGCATCTGGGTCGGCAAAAGCCTGCA
The DNA here is from genome assembly GCF_012371325.1 of Acinetobacter sp. A2. Lineage (GTDB taxonomy): Bacteria > Pseudomonadota > Gammaproteobacteria > Pseudomonadales > Moraxellaceae > Acinetobacter. Next base: position 133,404 of record NZ_JAAZQX010000003.1, read on the forward strand.
AAAAAATGGTATTGGGTTGAATAGCATTAATGCGCTGAATTAAGGCTTGTATATTTCGCTTTTGTTGGGCTTTGTCGCTGTCAAACACATAATCTAAATCAATGTGCATGATGCGCATTTTTGCAATGTGATGCTTGTGCAGATTAGGTTTATGTGAATTTGTGTTAGGCAGTTTTAGCGGCTCATGCAAAACATACTGAATAGGGTGGTCTGGTATCACCACCAAGGCGTGTACTTGTGCGTAAGTGGAAATCGTCATCAAGAGTCCAATTTGACTGATACGCTGAATAGTTCGGATGAGTCCAGACATAAATAAGGGCATCACATTTAAAGCTGTACAACAGAATAGAGTTACTTTAATTGGAATACCGTTGGCTTCAAGTAGAATTTTGCAATGATGCTGTTGAGTCCTGTATTACCTCTAATAAAGAGTCAGTTGTGATGTATACAATTTGCTAAAAGTTTAGGTATATGCAGGTATCAAGGCGATAATTCAGACAAAAAAATACGCAATGATTGGGGTGATCATTGCGTAGGAACTACGAATCTGCATACACAGTTTCGGTAAAGGAGAAATGTTATGAAATTAGGATTGCTCCTAAAGCATGTGATTATCATAAGCAAAACCTGAATACTTTTCCTCAGTATTCGAGTTACGTGATGTTAAGTAACGTAACTAATAAGTGTTTTGTGTGAGTAAAATAACGAGATTTTGAAGGTTTTGCAGAAATAAAAAAGCCTCTAATTTTAGTAAATTAGAGGCTTTGTGTTTAAATAATACGTGATAAAACAGGTGTTTAGGGGAGTTGATTTAGAAGCGGAAAACGCCTAATCCAGCTTTCACTTCGTCTAAAGTTTGCTGAGTAATATCACGGCATTTGTCTGTACCCGATTTCAAAATGTCCATAATGTAATCTGGGTCTTTTGCCAACTCGATACGACGTTCACGGATAGGGCCAATCAATTCTTTTAAAATACCTTCTAAACGCTTTTTCACGGTACCATCGCCCAAACCACCACGACGATAATGCGCTTTCAGTTCTTCAAGCTCTTCTTTATTGGTGTCAAACGCATCTAAATAGGTAAATACCACGTTGCCTTCAACCTGACCTGGGTCTTCAATACGCAGGTGATTCGGGTCGGTGTACATGGCATTCACCGCTTTTTTAATGTCTTTGTCGGTGGCGTCTAACACAATGGTATTGCCCAAAGATTTAGACATTTTAGCTTTGCCATCAAAACCTGGTAAGCGACCCACATTAGACAATAAAGCCTGACATTCAGGTAACAGGTCTTGTCCAATCTGACGATTCACACGACGTACAATTTCATTGGTCTGTTCAATCATTGGAATCTGATCTTCGCCGACTGGCACTACAGTCGCTTTAAATGCAGTAATATCGGCTGCCTGTGCCACAGGGTAGCAGAGGAAACCTGCAGGAATATCACGCTCAAAACCACGCATCTGAATTTCAGATTTAATGGTTGGGTTGCGCTCTAAACGTGCCACAGTCACGAAGTTTAAATACAACATGGTGAGTTCGTTTAGCGCAGGCAAACAAGATTGCACGCAAATGGTGGTCTTGGTTGGGTCAATGCCTACAGCTAAATAATCGGTAGCAACTTCAATAATATTACGACGTACTTTTTCAAAGTTATCGGCGTTATCGGTCAGGGCTTGAGCATCGGCAAGTAACAGATGTTGATGATGCGAGTCTTGTAAACCTACACGTGAACGTAAAGAACCCACAAAGTGACCTAAATGTAGCTGTCCAGTCGGACGATCGCCCGTCAAAATCACAGGACGATTATCTTGATTACTCATTTTTTATTCCAAGTCGTATCTACGACATCTATGTACCGATGAATTGCTACATTGTAAGGCATAACATTTTTCAATGTCACTTCCTTAAACAGATTGAATTGAATTCGTTTAAAAAATTAATGAAGTAAATACAGAGTTTATTTGCGTACAGTTTTAAAATAGATAGAAAATCGCATAAGGATAACAAAGCAATGGCGAGCAGCTTATTACTTTTATTAGATGACATTGCAACCGTTTTAGATGATGTAGCCGTCATGAGTAAAATGGCTGCTAAAAAAACAGCAGGGGTATTGGGTGATGATCTGGCATTGAATGCGCAGCAGGTCAGTGGTGTGCGTGCAGATCGTGAGTTACCTGTAGTGTGGCGGGTAGCTAAGGGCTCTTTTGTTAATAAATTGATTTTAGTACCGTTGGCACTGCTCATTAGCGTGGTTGCCGCATGGTTGATTAATCCATTATTGGTCATTGGTGGGTTGTTCTTAAGCTATGAGGGTGTTGAAAAGATCATGCACACCCTACAGCACAAAAAAGCAAAAACTGCCGCAGAAGCGCAATTAGAATTGATTCAGACTGAGCAAGACCTTGCTCGTTTTGAAAATGAAAAAATTAAAGGTGCAGTGCGTACTGACTTTATTCTATCGGCTGAAATTGTGGTGATTTCATTAGGTACAGTCGCAGCCGCCAGTTTCTTAACCAAAGTGACCGTATTAAGCGTAATTGCCATTGCCATGACCGTTGGGGTCTATGGCTTAGTTGCATTTATTGTCAAAATTGATGACATTGGTTTACATCTGACTGAACAACCATCTAATTTTAAACAACGTATTGGTCGTGGCTTATTGGCATTCGCCCCGATATTAATGAAAACTTTGTCGGTTGTTGGGACTGCTGCCATGTTTTTAGTGGGTGGTGGTATTATCAATCATGCTATTCCATTTGTGCACCATTTCACAGAAGATACAGTAGAGTATGTTCAAGACATCCCAACTATGGGCAGCATTGTAGGGGCTGTAACGCCAACCTTAATGAATTTTGCGGTGGGTATTTTAGCGGGTGTATTGGTTGTGATTGTGGTTACACTGATTCAAAAAGTATGGCCAAAGTCTAAACAGAGTCAATAAGCCCTGCTTCAAGACTTAGACTATATTTAGAATGAACTATCATTCAAAAAATTGAGAAAGGATAAGAATAATGCGTTGGAAAGGTCGTCGAGTTAGTACGAATGTAGAAGACCGCCGTGGTGGCGGTGGAGCAAAAGCGGGCGGTATCAGTATCTTGGGCTTGGTGGTGGCCTTTGTTGCATGGAAGTTCTTTGGGGTCGACCCTCAATCTGCTTATCAGGCAACTAAGCAAGTCACCTCACATGCACAAAGTGCTGAAACCAAAGGTTTAGATAACCCAAGCCCTGAGCAGCAAGAAGCCATTGAGTTTGTAGGTACTGTTTTGGCAGATACTGAAGACACCTGGTCACAAGTGTTTCAGCAGCAGTTAAATAGCCAATATATTCCACCTAAACTGGTACTGTTTACGGGCGTGGTGAATTCGGGTTGTGGTACTGCACAATCTGCCATGGGGCCATTTTATTGCCCTGCCGATCAAAAAGTATATATTGATACTTCATTCTTCCAAGCCATGCGTCAGCAAATGGGGATTGGTGGAGAGCAAAATCAGACTGAACTTAGCCGAAACGATCAGGCTGGTGATTTTGCACAAGCTTACGTGGTGGCACATGAAGTTGGACATCATATTCAAACTATTTTAGGCATTTCTGAACAAGTGCATAAAGCACGTCAGCAAGTCAGTGACGTGCAGGGCAACCAGCTTTCAGTTCGTCAAGAATTACAGGCAGACTGTTTATCGGGTGTGTGGGCGCATCACAACCATCAACGTACTCAATTCTTAGAACAGGGCGATATTGAAGAAGCGATGGACGCTGCACATAAAATTGGGGATGATTACTTGCAAAAACGTGCACGTGGACAAGTCGTACCTGATAGCTTCACGCATGGTACTAGTGCGCAGCGTGTGCAATGGTTCCAAACAGGCTTAAAGTCAGGCTTGATTAACGATTGTGACACCTTCAATGCCGCAATATAAGTGACTTAAACTTGTATGATTATGATAAAAGGAGTGATTGATAAGCAAATAATTATATTGACAAATATAGTCAAACATATACAATTTAGGTATTGAATTTTAAAAAAACTTGCAATGAAATACTTGACTGAAAGCTTAAAGAAAGTAGAGCAAGACCTTGCTTATTTTGTAT
>NZ_JAAZQX010000040.1 GCF_012371325.1 Acinetobacter sp. A2
ACCTCGCTACGAATACGACCAAGTAAAACAGCTTGTTTCTCAAGCTGTTTGTACTTTTGCACATTCAAGTTTTTACAATGGTGGATGCGTGTTAGTTTCAAAAAGTTATTCCTTACTATTCACTAATTCTTTAACTTTTTCTTTGTATTTTCTTAATCCGTAAAGTCGAGAGGAAAAACAATGAATAATCGCTAACAAGTCTTGTGTTACTTCTTCCGTTGGGGATAGAGATTCTTGATTCATAATAATGATTTTACAGCCATGTCTTTCTGCAAAAGATTCAAACCACTCAAAACCAAATCGTACTAAGCGATCTTTATGAGCAATGATTAGCATTGAAACTTTACCCATTTCAATATCAAGAAAAAGCTGATTGAATTTCTTTCTTTTATAATTCAAACCACTCCCGATCTCTGACACCCAATCATCAATAGCATAACCGTTTGCAGTACAAAAAGTTTCTAAAGCTGCCACCTGATTAACTAAATCAGGTTTTTGAGCAACACTTGATACCCTTGAATAAACAACTACTGATGATTTTTCTTCGGTTGCTTTTATACCGATATATTCAAGGTATTGATCGTGCGTGTAGTATCTGCGATTTTTAGGATTTCTGAATGCAATTAAAGTGCCTTCGGCATCCCATCTTTGTAGAGTTTTAACCGACTTCCCAATCATTTCACCGAATTTAGCAGGAGAATACATTAATCAATCTCCGCTAACTTTTTAAAATCTTCGAGTGTATAGTCTTTGAATATGGATTCATCACAATATATTGCTCTGTCATTATCATCATCCCATCCAACAACAGGGCATGTATAAGGTTGCGATGCAACCCCTAACTGATTATATTTAAATAAAATATAATCACATAAATCGTAAAGCTCTGAATCATCTGAATAGTCTACTAATTCATGAAAGATCAATTCACTAATGTTTTTAGCGTGTTTTTTGTATTTTTCAGGCACTTCTAGTTGATATGGCTCTACTAAATCATCTAGTTTTTTAGCGCAAGCATCACCAAAAATCTCTAATAATTTTTCCTCATATTCTTGACAGCGCATACCCTGTCCTGAAACGTGAGTACATTCAGAAAAGCCTGTATTTGCATTAATAAAATCAGCATAGGTGGGGCATTTATCGGAGAGTGATTGATTCGTTTTTTTAGGGTGCGAAGAACAATCATAGCCTAAATCTACAATATCGGTTTCATAGAAATCATTCTTTGACCACTCACCATAGACCCATGATGCAAATTCCTTAATAAACCCATCTTTATTTTCAGGGGATACAAAATAAGCAAGGTCTTGCTCTACTTTCTTTAAGCTTTCAGTCAAGTATTTCATTGCAAGTTTTTTTAAAATTTAATACCTAAATTGTATATGTTTGACTATATTTGTCAATATGATTATTTGATATCAATCACTCTGTATTTCAAGATATCTTGCCCGAAGCATCCATATCTTTGCTCAGATTTTACATCTTCCTAAATCACATAAGTTAAATACACGAAAAAGTTTTCCACTCAAAACCAAATTGCGCTAGTCTGCATATTATTTCAATTTAGGCACATGTGGAGGATGTCATGGCAAAAGAATTATTAGCTCAACTTGAGGCAGGCAGTGCAACATTTGCCGATGTGATTGCATTCATTGAAGCACACTATAACCACACCCCAACCGCATTTAAAAATGGACAACAAAACAATGCTGCCACTGAAAATCAGGGCAGCGCTAAAGTATTTTCTTTTGCTCAGTTAAAAGGTTTAGATCAGGCACAAACCCTCAGTTTGTTTGCAGAACACTATGCCTCGGTACGTGCAAACCTGACAGGCAGTGACCACCAAAACATTCGCCAGTTTATGCAACATGGTTGGGATGGCATCCGATTTGAAGGGCAAGCACTCAGCGCCAAATAATTTTGAGTATTTTAGTTTTAAATTTAGATAGGAAAGCCGTGTGATACTGATTATAAACAGCCTCACAAGGCTTTTTATTTTAAGAAATTATAGATTCTTTGCCGTTGAATCTAACAATGATTCGAGCTGTTTAGCATAATCAAACACATCAAGAAATACGCACCCGACATTGCCATTCTTGTATTGCGGTTTTTTCCCATGCTCGGGCATGTTTCACGTGGAGCAATTCCTGACCAGCCTTGATAGCCTGAAAATAAAATATTTTTTGTCCGCCTTGCCCTACTTGGGCAGAAGATGAAGCTTCAGCAGTGTGATAAATACTTTCTACATCAAATAACTTCAGCGGCTCTACCAAACTCCATTGATAGCCTGTGCTTAGGTTTTCATTCAGTTGTAATTCTAAAGTTTGCCCAACATCCATTTCTAACAATGCGGGACATTGCTGCTGTGCCGTAAATTTAAACGTTTGTCCATCAATGCTTGAATTCATACCTGTGCATGCGCTTATGCCCACTGCCACAACACATCCACTCAAACACATGCGCAAATAGCCATTCATCACCCTGTCCTAACTTTTAACCTTTTCAATCCACTGAATTGAACTGACGCGAAATACCTCACAAGCACCATCCCCCGTATCGGTAGGGGTAAGCGATGATGTCCAGACCAAATCCTGATCTTTGACTTCCACCAACTCCCCTTTTAAACGCACCAAATCGCCACGTTTGACCTTCTTAATTTCTTTGGCAATTTGTGGGTTGGCAGGAATGATGTGCATATTGGAGACCATTTGCATGGCTTGTTCCGCAGGTACAGGCAAACGATCTATTTTCCAGTTTAAATAGCGGTCATATTGATTGACCGTGATATGACGGGCAATTTCAGGTTCAGCAAATAAACCCCAACTCACCGCATAATCAATTGGAGAAAATTTGGCTTGGGCATCATGTTGATAGGTTTTAGAACCCAAAATCCGAAAATCACCTTTAAAGGGTTGCAAGACTTCAATCGACTGACCTTTCACGACAGGTGGTAAGCCTTTGGCAATATTACGCTCAACCGAAGCATAGCCAGAACATGGCAAAGCCAAAGTCAACAATAATGCGGTCAGTTTGAGTGAAATATGCTTTTTCATCATGGTCATCAGCCCATCAAATTCATGTATTCAGCTTTTTATCTTAGCGCTAGATCATGAATACAATAGTTGAAATTAGTAACAAAATGCAGTCTTTGGCATGTACTGACATAGCAAAAGCACAGACTTTTCAGCTAAGCTCAAAGGTAATAAAAAGGAATGATCAGATTAAAATATGCTGTACCGACTTTATCAAAAACATATTTTTCCGCACCTGCTCAATCAAGTCATGCAAACCCCGTCGCTCATGGATTTGCGCCGTGAACTTTTATTGGGCGTGTCAGGTGAAGTGTTGGAAATAGGCTTTGGTACAGGGATCAATTTAGCTTTTTATCAAAATATCGATACGGTTTATGCCTTAGAGCCCAATGCAGCCGTCTTTCAACTGGCACAGGAACGAATTGACGCAGCACCCTTTTTAGTTGAGCACATTGCTGCAAGTGCAGAACAACTCCCTTTTGCCGATGAACAACTACAGCATGTGGTGTCTACTTGGACGCTGTGCAGCATTGCAGATTTGGCACAAAGTTTGCGGGAAATTTATCGTGTACTACAACCCGGCGGTACTTTGCATGTGGTGGAGCATGTGCTGAACCGACAAAGCCTAAATATTCAGCGTTTACAGCACCTGCTTACCCCTATTCAAAAGAAAGTTGCAGATGGCTGCCATCTAAATCGTGATATTGAAGTCGCCCTACTCGAAACGGGTTTTGAATTGGGCGAAGTTCGCTATATCGATGTTGCAGGCATTCCAAGCCTTGCGCAGCGTATGTTATTGGCGCGGGTGCATAAACCCAAATGATAAGTTAAAGTCATCACTTTAAAATCTAAATGCAAAGACTTTGCTTCAATAGCTAAAACCAACTATGCCTCTTACATTGCCATGCAACCCACAAAGATGACGTCATATCGCGTTGTTACAGCGTGAGATATGTTTAATCATTATCTTGAAAATCAATACGGATAGTTTCAAAACGAATTTTACCCTGCTGAATTGCCTGAGCAATGGCTTGCTGGCCTTTGGTCAGACGCGCACCACCACTTTTAATATCAATTAAGACAATGGCAATATCTTCGGCACGTCCGTTGCCATCCCGATAATCGGTATAACCATCAAACACCACATAATCGACAGGATCACCTAAAAATTTGGCATCACTGGGTAAATACTGAAATTCTGGCATAATCGGTGCCAGTTGCTCTGCCATTTTGCCTTTTAGCACCGCACGGCTGGTGTTTACACTGCGCTTTTGCGCCTGCAATAACGCCTGCTGATGAGCAAGTTCAATTTCTGCAATATATTGCTCATACTCAGCTTTAATCCGCCCGTTACGGCTATTACTCAAAATCAGCGTGGTCAACACTACGCCTATACATGCCCCAATCAGCATGGCCATCCAAATTGACATTTAACCTTCTAATCCTGAATTTTTTCAGTTCTCTTTACGACTTTTGTCAACTGTCATATTCCGAGCATAAAACAATGCTATGCTAGGAGTGAGCAGCGTAAAATCGATTCGAGGGTCATGAAAACTATATTGATTGCCAACCAAAAAGGTGGCTGTGGTAAAACCATTACGGCTATTAGTTTAGCATCTGCACTTGCACAAAAAGGCTATAAAGTTGCCTTAGCTGATGCCGACAACCAAAAATCTGCGCTACAGTGGTTAAAACAACGACCAGAAACAGCCGCCCCAATTCAAAGTCTGGACTGGCGTCACGAAAAGTCGATTGGTGATGCACCTAAAAATATTGAATACTTAATTATTGATGCACCTGGGGCATTATCGGGCGAGCATGCTGAACAATTGGTCAGTGAAGCGCATGCTATTATCACGCCGCTACAACCTTCGTTTTTTGATATTGACTCCACTCGTCGCTTTTTAAAGCATTTACAAGATATTAAGCGCATTCGCAAAGGCAAGGTACAAATTTTATTACTGGCCAACCGTGTCAAACCAAACTCTGCCAGTTCTAAAGATATTCAGGACTTTTTCCAAAAAATTGAACAGCAGCCTGTGGCTTGGATTTCAGAACGCGCCGCTTACGGACAATTGGCCATGCAGGGTCTCAGTATTTTTGATAAAACTCAAAAGACTTATTTACAGATGCAAGATCAATGGCAACCTGTGTTAAACGCCATAGTAGATGACCCTAGCCAATGGTTTTAAAGCCTAGAATATCCCCTGTTTAGGGTTTATTCACCAGAACTTACCAAGCTCTCGTTTTCGGGAGCTTTTTTTTCAGTTAATATGGCACATGACCTTAGGAATGTTTCAGTGAATTCAGTGCAACAGTACGCGCCAACATTACAAAAAATTTTATTGTTTGGACTGTTTTTTGTCCTGATGTTTTTGGGTTTTCATATACTCAAATACTTCATTATTCCTGTTGTTTGGGCAGCAATTATTGCCTACATGAGCTGGCCACTGTATCAGTCGGTGCTACGTCTATGCGGTCATCGTCCTACACTCAGTGCAGCCCTAATGATGCTGTTGGTCACGTTGGTAGTAGGTATTCCACTCACCTTTGCCATTTTTATTCTGCAACATGAAGGTCGCAATTTATATTACGAATTGCAAAAACAGGTCTTTTCTGGCCATTTAGATGTGCCTGATCTTATTCGTAATTTACCGATTATCGGAAAAGAAGTCACCCGCACTCTCAAAGAAATTAACCACGATCCCAACAGTATTGTGCAGTCTATTTCCTTATGGATTCAGGGACATTTAAACTACGGAAAAGTGGTCATTAATGAGGTCAGTAAAAATCTGATTAAACTGGGTTTTGCCCTGTTATCGCTCTTCTTTTTCTATCGTGATGGTCACACCATCTTGCATCAAGTCAGCAAGGCTTTAGAAATGGTGATTGGGCCACGTATTCACCACTATTTAGATACCATTTCTGAAACCACACGTGCCGTGGTGTATGGGGTTGGTCTTACGGCAATTGCACAGGCCTTATTGGCAGGTGTAAGTTATTTTGTGGCCGATGTACCTAACCCAATGGTACTGACAATTGTGACCTTCTTATTTGCGCTGATTCCCTTTGGCCCACCGCTGGCTTATGGTTCGGTATCCTTATGGTTATTCACCCAAGGGCATACCATGGAAGCCATTGGCGTTATGGCTTGGGGCGTGTGTGTAGTCAGCACGGCAGATAACGTCATCCGACCTTTGGTGATTTCAGGTGCGACCCAAATTCCATTCTTATTGATTATGTTTGGTGTACTGGGTGGTATTGCTAGCTTTGGCTTAATTGGTCTGTTTATTGGCCCTGTTATTTTGGCCGTGTTACTGGCTATTTGGCGTGAATGGTTGCATGAAAATAATCAACCCGAAGCTTTAATGATGCCGAAAGCCACACTTGCACACGACCTACCCGAAGACGATTCATCTTCCAATTCAAAGCTTGATTAAGCTTTCTTTCTGATCATATTGCTCACATGGCTGTGTTGATCTGAACAAATCAGCTCAACACAGTACATACATTCCACTACGCAAATGTTGTATTGTAACGTGGCTAACTTTGTTTCAATCAAGACATCCCTAAATATTATGCACAACAAACAGGATGTCTTTTATGCGCTCAATACTCCAATTTGCCAGTCTTGCTGCTTTTAGTGGTCTAGTACTCATGGGTTGCAGCACCACCGCAACCACACAAGAAAAATCAAAATTAGTGAAAATGCATGCTGTTTCAGCACAAGGTATTGGCAAAGAATTAGGTACGGTCGAACTGCGTGACAGTGCAGCAGGCTTAGTCATTCACACCCAACTCCAGCAACTCCCTGCAGGTGAACGAGGTTTTCATATCCATGAAAAAGGTTCATGTGCAGCAGCAGAAAAAGATGGAAAAATGGTTGCTGCTTTGGCAGCGGGCGGTCATTTTAATCCGAAAAATGTCCCGCATCATGGCACACCGCTGACAGGACATTTAGGTGATTTACCTGCTTTAAGTGTTGCAAGCGATGGAACAGCCAAAGTAACCATGATTGCACCACGTTTAACATTGGCACAAGTTGAAGGATTGGCTTTAATGATTCATGCAGGCGGCGATAACTATGCCGACCATCCAAAACCATTGGGCGGTGGTGGTGAGCGAATCGCCTGTGGGGTCATTTAAACCCGCTTTATACATTTTCAATAAAACATTTAAAATCAATTGTGGATAAGTTAAGGGTTATACACATGCCTTTCGACTTATCCGCAAAAAAGTAAAATCATCTTGTTGTGGATTATTCTAAAAATAAGCTCAATGCAGCTCGTCTCGCTTTATATCAGTCGTGTTTCATATCCACACTCACTAATTTTTGAAAAACTTGCTACGAACTAGCAGAAAACAGCTCAATTTTGCAAACATCGTGTCTAACTTATAAATGTGCAGAGATCACAACCGCTCATCTTTGCGAATGTCTAAATTTCAGCTACACTGCATTTTTATCCACTTTAAAAAGATTGGCATGAACATTAAAACATTACGTCTGGTTGGTTTACTCGAAGGTATTTCATTCTTATTGTTGTTATTTATTGCCATGCCAATGAAATATATGTTCGATAACCCAATTTTAGTGAAATATGTAGGTATGGGTCACGGCGTATTGTTTATCGCATTTTTAGTGGTGCTTTTTGTGGTTTGTGAAAAACAAAAATGGTCTCTTAAAATGTTTATTTTGGGCTTAATTGCATCAATTTTACCTTTTGGCCCATTTGTTTTTGATGCTAAATTGAAAAAGATGGAACAACCTGTAGAGGCTTAATCTACAAGTCCTTTTTAGCGTTTATCACATTACACATTATTTGATATTTGATTTCTAAATCAAATATTGCAAGGCGATACAACATCGCCTTGTTTGATGATGCAGCAGAAAAATTTACACCCTTAAAACTGCCCTGCAGCAACTCGCTCCTGCATCACCTGTTTAAGCATCATGCGTGGCAAACTAAACCACAGCATTATCAGCACCAAACAAGCCACACTATAAGCCCAAATATCAAATTGAATATATAAAACACGTACCAGTTCAATCACTATAAAAAAGCACAGCATCAATAGCATTGAAACACTGGCAGCAACAGTCCCTTTAGACACTTCCGATGACATTAAGGCAAAACGATATAAGACTGAAAAGCTCATCCCCTCACCAAAACTGATCAGGCTCATGCCAATCACCAAACACCATACAAAATAGCTTTGCCAAATTGCCCCCAATACGATCAGCACGCTGCCCAACAACATTAAAGGCAGGCCAATCAAGACTGTTTTACCTAAAGGCAAACGGTCAATGACTTTCATCAGCACCAGATTGCCTAAAATCAAACCACCCAAAACAGGAAACTGTGCCAAACCGTATTGCAGACTGCTAAAGCCTAAATCCTCAACCAACATCACGGGAGATAATGCAATCCACAACATTAAGGGCATGCTCAATAAGGGTAGTGCCAATGTTAGACCTAAGAATCTGGTATTTTGAAAAACTTGCTTAAAATCATCCCACACATCTCGAAACGGACGTTTGGGAATACTTTGCTGAGTTTCAGGCATTTTGGCTTTCAATCCAAACCAACTCAAAAATGCCAACAGTGCTATGCCAATAAACCCCCAGTGCCAAGAAACATGCTCAATCATAAATGCACCCAAGACTGGGCCGAGCAAGGGAGCGAGTAAAGAAACGTTTGCCATGAGTGCCATGACTTTAATTGCATCACGCTCTGCAAAGTTTTCCTGAATAGCCGCATAACCGACTGCACTAATGACCGACAAGCCAAACCCTTGTAAAAAACGAAGGGCAAGGAAACTTTCAATATTCTGAGTCAATAAGATCAATAAGCAGGTTAGGGTAAAAAATGCCACGCCGCCCAACAATACTTTTTTGCGCCCCAAACGGTCAGAGAGTGGCCCCAATAACCACGCTACACAAGCACCGCCCAACAAATAAAATGACATGGACGAAGCTGCCCATGCACTACTGACACCAAAATCTTGTGTGATGGCCAACATTGCGGGTTGAACCAAGTCATTGCCAATATAAACTGCGAACTCAAACAAGACCAAAGCCAAGGGAAACATGAGTGTGGCACGTTGAATGGTATTTTTTTGCTGCTGTGGCATGAGTTGTAAAGGACTAAATGATGCAATTCAGCAGCGTTTAGCCCATAAAATAGAAAATTGAGCTGCAGTTTAACAGAGTTGAATGGCAAATTTGTGGCGCTTTTTTAAGTCGTTGAGATGAATAGAACCTGGCACTTGATGCGACACCAGCCCAAATCAGGCATCACTTCCTTCGGCGGGGTAGCGGATAAAATTGCCTGTTTTAATATCGTCAAACGCCTCTAGAATTTCTGCATAGCTGTTCATTACAAATGGGCCATGCCCATTAATCGGCTCATGCAAAGGCGTAGCACTTAAATATAAAAAATGGCTGTCACGTAATGCTGTCAATTCAACATTATTTCCTAGACTCGACATCACAGCTAAAGCATGATCATCCCATTCTTCATCTGTAGACTGAAATTGGGCACGCCCAGAACGCATATACAACAAGGTGGTGTCGCCCGATTGCGCAGGCAATTGAATACGATGCCCTTGTTTTACAAATACATCATATACGTGCATAGGCGAATGTACTTGGGCAGGCCCTACTTGTTGTTGATACTCACCAGCAATCACTCGCACATAACCCGTATCATCTGCCAACATAATTTTAGGAATATGTGCCGCACGTAAACGTTGATAACGCGGCGGATTCATTTTGTCTTTGGCAGGCAAATTGACCCACAATTGCAGCATTTCAAAAGCACCACCTTGCCTAGAAAATGCTTCACTAAAGACTTCCTGATGCATTACCCCTGAAGCGGCTGTCATCCACTGTACGTCACCTTCGGCAATGATTCCGCCCCCACCGCTTGAATCACGATGTTCCAATTCACCCTGAAACATAAGCGTGACCGTTTCAAAACCCCGATGCGGATGGTCGCTAACCCCTTTACGCAATTGCGTTGGTTTTAAAACACCCGGCCCTAAATGATCGAGCAATAAAAAAGGCGATACGGTATTGCCCAATTCATAATGCGAAAAGATTGAAAGGACAGGATAAAAATCGCCCACGGCAAAACGGCTATCATTGCGGTGTAGAAACGCCAATGTTTTAAGTGACATAGCTTTACGTACCAGCCTGAACTGAATGGAAGATGTTTGATCCTAAATAAAATCTGTGGATAACACGAGTATTATCCACAGACACTTTGTTGCACTTTTAGAACATCACTCATTTGAGCCAAGCTTTAGATTCATAGATGAATGATATGCCGAATAACGACAACTAATAAATTAAGGGCATTTTTTTGCTTGGAAAGTCTTGGTATTTTTACCACGTGCACATAAATAAGCAGTCTGTACATCGCCCTGCTGCCATTGCCCATTCACATTTTTGAAGTGATAAATGCTGCGAATAGAACGCACTGAATCGTCCATTAATCCTGTTTCGGTAATTTTTACTTCTGCCGCAGTTGGTGCTTCCACACGGTTAAAGTATTGACGAATTTCCACCGTGCTGAGTTGTTTACGCAAATCTGGACGTTGTTTTAATACTTGCGCCAAAGGCGTTTCTGCAGGACTGACCTGTGAAATAATATTTTGTGTGGTTGCACAACCTGACAATAGCCCAATACCCAATGCTGAAACCGTGATTAAACGCAACATAATTCCTCCAAAATGTTCATTATTATTCATACTTCTATGATGCCTTGTTAGCGCAAAAACGCTAGCATAGAAATGTAAAATTAAAATCTCAGCATAAAAAACGCATCTCTAGGATGCGTTTTTTATTAACTCAAATGAATTACAGATCAAATAATTTGCCTGGATTCATAATGCCCTGAGGGTCGAATACTTGCTTCAAGGCTTTCATATATTCAATTTCTTCAGCCGAACGAGAATATTCCAAATATGGTTTTTTGGTCATCCCCACACCGTGTTCTGCAGAAATTGAACCATCATATTTCTTCACTGTGTCAAACACGTACTTGTTCACCACCTGACATTTAGCAAAGAATTCATCTTTGCTTAAATCTGCAGGTTTTAGAATATTCAGGTGCAAGTTACCGTCACCAATGTGGCCAAACCAGCAAATTTCAAAGTCAGGATAGTTTTCTGCCACAATTGCATCAATTTCCTGAATAAATGCAGGAACATGAGTAATCAGCACTGAAATATCATTTTTATATGGAATGAACGGCGCAATCGACTCAGAAATGTCTTCACGCAAACGCCATAAGCTTTCGACTTGGTCTAGACTTTGGCTCAACACGCCATCCATCACCCAGCCTTGTTCCATGCAGTATTCAAAAATTTCCATCGCCTTGTCCATAATTGGTTCAAATGGCGCTTCAAATTCAAGCAACACATAGAATGGACATTGAGTTTCAAATGGACGTTGCACATGGCCATGATCCAACACTTTCTGCATTGGCAATTCACCAAAGAATTCAAATGCAGTCAGATCAATTTTGGCTTGGAAGGCATGTAATACAGGCATCACTGAATTAAAATCAGGCACACCCAATACCATCACTTGTAAATCTTGCGGTTGGCGCTCTAGTTTAATTTCAGCTTCGGTCACTAAACCGAGTGTACCTTCACCGCCAATAAATAAATGTTGCAGCGCATAACCCGTTGCATTTTTGATCATGCCTTTGTTCAGGCGAAGGATGTCGCCCTTACCTGTCACTACAGTTAGGCCCAACACCCAGTTACGAGTCATGCCGTATTTAATAACTTTAATACCGCCTGCGTTGGTGCCAATGTTACCGCCAATTTGTGAAGAACCTGAAGAGGCGAAATCGACCGGATAATACATACCCTGTTCTTCTGCATAGTTTTGCAGTTGTTCGGTCACAACACCCGCTTGCACGCGCACCATACGGTCTGCAGGGAAAAATTCCAAGATTTGATTCATCTTGTCCATGCTTACCACAATTTCACCGTTGGCTGCGACTGCACCCGCAGACAAACCTGTACGTCCGCCCGATGGCGTAATTGCAACATTAAACTGATTGGCCAGTTTCACAATAGCTTGTACTTGTTCCGTGCTGGATGGAAAAACAATGACCGATGGATTCGGATCAAAATGCTTTGTATGGTCACGACCCCAGTTTTGGAGACTATCAGCATCAGTTTTAATACGGTTTTCACCGACTATTGCCGTTAATTGGGTCAATAACTCAGGTGTTAAAGCGACTGGAGCATTCATCGTTTGCAGACCTAGCAAGAATTAAACAGGAAGAAAAGCGACTGTCTGAACATCTTCTGAAGATTTTAGATGAAGATGCTTAAGACAAAATTTTGTGCATCAAAGCAACAGCATGGGTTGGCTTTCATGAATGCCGCTTATTATAAGCGATTTTTCTGAAAAACCCGTCAATATTGGCAATTCCGATAATATAACCCGCAAATTACAGGGAGATTTAAGCCAATATTTCTGAATGAGATTATATCTGACAAAAAATACCTGCACACTTGGTCATAAAGGAAATGTATATCGACCCGTCTCCTATGTTATCATACCGCCACTAAATTTGGCCTTTGTAGCGGAGCCGTAATGAGCCAACATCTTTCACTACCTAAAGATAAAATTCGTTTCTTGTTGTTAGAAGGCGTACACCAGAACGCTATCGACGTGTTAAATGCAGCGGGTTATACCAACATCGATTATCGTAAAACGGCGCTTGAGGGCGATGCGTTAAAAGAAGCGATTAAAGATGCGCATTTCATTGGTATTCGTTCACGCACACAGCTGACTGAAGAAGTTTTTGAAGCTGCGAACAAGCTAATTGCTGTAGGTTGTTTCTGTATTGGTACCAACCAAGTGAACTTAACTGCAGCAATGGAACGTGGTATTCCAGTATTCAATGCCCCATATTCAAATACCCGTTCGGTTGCAGAATTGGTACTGGCTGAAGCAATTTTATTGCTACGTCGCGTACCTGAAAAATCAACCGACACACATGCTGGTGGCTGGAATAAGTCTGCAGTAGGTTCATTTGAAACACGTGGCAAAACTTTAGGTATCGTGGGTTACGGTTCAATTGGTTCTCAACTTTCAGTTTTAGCTGAAAGCATGGGTATGCACGTGATTTATTATGATGCAGTGACCAAATTACCTTTAGGTAATGCACGTCAAGTTGGCTCAATGGGCGAATTATTGGCAAATGCAGACGTGGTTTCTTTACACGTTCCAGATGTGCCATCTACCCGTAATTTCATGGCAAAAGAACAATTTGCACAAATGAAAGAAGGCTCTATTTTCATTAACGCAGCACGTGGTACCTGTGTCGTTATTGAAGACTTGGCTGATGCGATCAAGTCTGGTCATATTGCAGGTGCTGCAGTTGACGTGTTCCCGAAAGAACCAAAAGCCAATGGTGAAGAGTTTGTTTCTCCACTACGCAACCTGCCAAACGTGATTTTAACACCGCACGTGGGTGGTTCGACGATGGAAGCACAAGCGAACATTGGTTTAGAAGTTGCAGAGAAATTCGTTGCATATTCAGATAAAGGTATGACTTTATCTGCAGTGAACTTCCCAGAAATTGCACTGCCATTAACCGAAGGCAAACACCGTTTATTACACATTCACCAAAATATTCCAGGTGTATTGTCTAAAATTAACAACCTGTTTGCTGAACACGGCATCAACATCTCTGGTCAGTCACTTATGACCAAAGGTGATGTCGGTTACTTGGTAATGGACGTTGATGCAACGGCATCTAAAGAAGCGCTTGATACCTTGCATGAAGTTGAAGGCACAATTCGCGTACGTGTATTGTTCTAATACCAGCAGCGCATGCTACAAAAAACCACAGTCTGCGTACTGTGGTTTTTTATGTCTGCTGCATCTGCACAGCATCGTGCTACACAACCCGCTAGTATTTTAAACTTGGTATAATCTCCCCCGTATTCCTATTCTGACGCTTTAGAGTATTTTCCTGCCTCATGCCAAACGCCCAACTCACTGCGGTGTTGTTCATGGTTCTGTCCATGATCTCCTATCAAATCAGTGCCTCATTTGCCAAACAACTCTTTCAGGTACTCGACCCGCTTAGCGTGACAATTTTACGGCTGTGCTTTGCCAGCGTGATTGTGGCAATCATGTTTCGCTCATGGCAAATTCTTTCGCGGCTGTCCTATTTAAAATGGCGTGATTTATTGTGCTATAGCGCAGCCTTGGGCTGCATGAATATTTTGTTTTATCTGTCTTTGGGCAAATTACCGCAAGGCATTGCAGTGGGTTTAGAATTTGTCGGGCCTTTGGGTTTGGCATTATTGTCCATTCAAAACCGTAAAGATTATATCTGGGTGTTCTTGGCCATTTTAGGCATTATTTTCATGGTGCCATGGGGACAAGCTCACGGCGATAATTTTAGCATCTTGGGCGCAGTATTCGCTTTGGGTGCAGGTCTATGCTGGGCCTTTTATATTTACTTCGGCCAGAAAGTGGTACAGCAAAATATTGGCATGCATGCACTAACCATCGCCATCAGTATTTCGGCTTTGGCCCTAATTCCATTTGGATTGTATAACAATGCACCCGCACTGTTTGAAACTCAATATTGGGGCAAAGCACTTGCCATTGCAGTACTCGCCACCGCCATTCCTTATGCTTTAGATTTACAAGCGCTGAAACAACTCAGCAAAATGAGCTATGGCACACTGTCCAGTTTGTCGCCTGCTTTGGCTGCACTTACAGGTTTGGTTTTATTGGGTGAGAAAATCACCAGCCTGCAATGGCTGGCTTTGTGCTGCATTATGCTGGCTTCGGTTGGTGTGACCTTAAGAGCCGTGAAAAAACCCAAACAGCCACACAGTGCTTAAATGGCATTTTGAATGAAAACTTAAACCAAACTGTCTTTAGACATTTGTTTATATTTTTCATACTCTGCCAAGTATTGTTTGGCCAAACTTTGTTTTTGCGATTCAGATAAAATTTTGCCTGCCTGTTGGAAAAAACCGTGTTCTTCTTCTTTTAAATGGTGATGGACTTTTTCTGACAATTGTTTGGCCACAGCCAACCAGCCTGTATTGCTCATTTCAGTTTCGGTCAACTGTTCCAGCAACTCATCAATTTCATGATGTTCAGACAAGGCGTGGCGGGTAATATTCAACCCTGCATCCATCATCATTAAAGGGATATAAAAATAACGGTCTTCTGCCACGGCATGGGCAAACAATTCGTTTTTGAGTTGTTCAAAATAGGCTCTACGCTCAGGACTATCGCCCGACGTTTGAATGAGTTGGGTGGCTAAATCTCGTTGAATCTCGTGACTCTGGCGCAAAGCTTCAAAAATATTCATGTGCAGACCTCTTGTTTTAAACCGATGCTGGCTGGCAAGCAAATGTCACTGGCTAACGCAACGCTCGGTTTTATTGTCGGTTTTTAATTTCAGTTTTTAGCTCTAATTACTGTATAGGGCATGAAGCTGAAATCCTGCAAAGATTTGTATGAGAAACTTTACGTCTTCATAGCACAAGTTTAAACAGACTATCTCACTGCATTTTAAAGATTTAACACTCGTTTAGGCACCAAGCGTTTTTTGTCGGTAATTTCTGCCAAGCCTAAACAACGCTCACCATCAAACACCAATACTTGTGCAACAGCAGGATGCTCGATATTACTTTCCATGCCTCGGCTAAAATATTCAGCCCGACCTTCAGGCACCTGAACCTGTGGAAAATGCTGTACAGGCGCATAAGCAGGCAGCAATAAGGCTTCACGTTCCGCTTCTCTTAAACTTTCCAAATATTCAATGCTATAGCTTGGAATCAGATCAAAATGCCCCGTTTTAATCCGATGCAAATAAGTCAGGTGTCCATAAGTGCCTAAAGCTTTGGCAATATCTTCACCTAACACACGAATGTATGTACCTTTGGAACAGGTCACATCCAGCGTGATACTGTTTTCGGTAAATGACAGTAGCTCAATCGCATAAATGGTAACTGGGCGTGCTTCACGTTCAATTTCTATGCCTTGACGAGCCAACTCATATAACGGACGACCTTCTTTTTTTAAGGCAGAATACATGGGCGGGACTTGCATAATATCGCCCTGAAACTGCGTCAAAACCTGTTCAATTTTTTCTTGGCTTAATGCTGGCACAGCTTGCCGTAACAAGACTTCACCTTCTACATCTCCTGTCGTAGTGCTATGCCCGAATTGAATGGTGGTCTGATAGCGTTTTACAGAATCGAGTAAATAATGTGAAAACTTGGTGGCCTCACCTAAACAAATAGGCAACAAACCTGAAGCCAATGGGTCTAATGCCCCCGTATGCCCTGCTTTTTGCGCCCGAAACAACCAGCGTACTTTTTGCAAAGCCGCATTAGAACTAATCCCCAAAGGTTTATTTAATAAAAACACACCACTAATGGCACGACGCTGAATTTTAGCCGCAGATGATTTCATAGCAAAAAGTAAGTTAAAGCAAAACTGCGTCATGGTAACAATCTGCCGAGATAAATGACAACTTTTCTAGAACAGCTACCAACTTTTATGGCATATTGAAACCCGATTAAAAAAATAAAACGGATGAAACAGGTGCATCGGAATGCAGAAAAATAAAATATGGGTTGTTTTAGCTGTTGTTATTCTAGCCATTGCCGCATTGGTGTATTGGCTGATGCCGCAGTCAGGCACATCTGAATCTACTTCTCGTGAACAGACTTCAGATACACAAAGTGCAGAACAGATACGCATGCAGCAGGCCATGCACAATAACGCTGCCGCGTCATTTTTAAGTCCAAGCCAGCAAGATACCGAAATCAATTGTCAGCTCAGACTAGATTCAAGTAACCGCCTGATCGTTAATGAACAAACCCGCAATTGTTTTGAATATTTTATTACCCAATATGGCGAAAAGAGCCTTGAAGCAATCAGTACAGATTTTAAAGCCTATATTACGCAAAGCCATAAAGAGCCTGCTTTATCGCAAATTTTAGATTTATGGCAGCGTTATTTAGACTACAGAAATGCGTTGGGGCAACTGCAAGCACCGAACTTGAGTCAGGAAGATCCGCAATATTACCGCAGCATTTTTAGCAATATGCAAAACCTGCGTAAACAGTATTTTTCAGATTATGAAATTGAAGGTTTATTTGGTACCGAAGATGCCTATCATGAATATACCTTAAAGCGTATGGCCGTCATGGAGAATAAAAAATTGTCCGAAGCTGAAAAAGCGCAAAAATTACAGGAATTATTTAAACAACTCCCGCAAGATTGGCAGGAGAATTTAGAGCAGTTAAATACTTTACAGGATTTGCGCAGTTTAACCGCAGCAATTAAAGCACGTGGCGGTTCTGCCGCAGAAATTCGTGACATGCGTCTAAACTTGGTAGGCCCAGAAGCTACCCAGCGTTTAGAACAGTTAGATGGACAACGTAGTCAGTGGAAATCTCGGGTACAAGGCTATTTGACTGAGCGTGATCAGATCATGAAAAGCGGTATGAGCCAAAATGCCAAACAACAAGCGGTACAACAACTGCGCACCCAGCATTTTAGCAACCCTCAAGAACAATTACGTTTAGACACTTTTGAACAAGTGCATGATCAAGGCGACAAACTACCTTTTGCAGATTGAACAATCTGCTGTATTCAACTGCAAAGAAATAGGGCAAATCACTGCCCTATTTTTTATTGTTTCAGTGTACCCTTTCACACATTTCAAGCAAGATATTAAGTTACGCATATACTTAATATTTAAAGATATTTGTATATTAAATTATTTTTACAAATCTGTTTATTCACAGCCTAGAACTGTCCTCAAATGATATGTTTTTTATGTATGGCACATGGAAAAATATCGAATCGTACAAAAAATAGTCGTAGATGACTACCAACAGGCAACAAAGACTAAGCTGTAAGGGAGGTGCTTAGATCACAACTTTTCACCATAAAAATAAAGAACACAGGATTGTTATGACCATGATCAATTACACACGTGCCCTTTCACTGGCAGCAATCGGCTGTCTATACGGAATGACAAGCACAGCCCAAGCAGCGCCAAGCGTTTTAGCTGTTCAGGAACGAGTCAAATCAGACTATGCCAAAACCAAATATCCATTGTTAATGGTGCATGGCTGGCTAGGCTGGTCACGCATTGGCAATGAAACCTTCAACATGGATTACTGGTATCAAATTTTGCCTGATCTGGCACGCAATGGCTCTACCGTTTTTGCAGCACAGCTCTCGCCTGCACATCGTACAGAATTTCGCGGTGAACAGTTAATTGCCCAAGTCGAAGAAGTCATGGCCATTACAGGCAAGGCCAAAGTCAATTTAATTGGTCACTCGCATGGCGGTCCAACGGTGCGTTATGTGGCTGCTACCAAACCTGAATATGTTGCCTCAATTACAGGTGTAGCAGGTACATTCCGCGGTTCAAAAGTTGCCGATGATATTCAGAACAATCGTTTATCACGTACCGCTTTTAATATTTTGGGCGATTATATGGTCGCACCACTGATTAGCTGGGCACAAGCTCAACCCGACATGCCTATTGATTTTGATGCTTCAATGGCATCACTCACTGAAACGGCCTCTGCCGATTTTAACCGTCGTTTTCCAACCACAGCCTTGGCCGCAAATTGTAGCAGCAGCGGTGCCAAAGTAGATCGCGGGATTCATTACTATTCATGGACAGGTGTAGCACAAGCCACCAATTTACTGGATATTGACACTGTTTTAATGCAACTCGGCCCACTGTCTTATGGCAATTTAGACAACGATGGCATGGTCGCACGTTGTAGTACCCACATTGGACACGTCATTCGTGACAACTACCGACTAAATCATACCGACCTTGCCAACATGATGTTTGGCTTAACGGGCTTGTTTGCACCTGACCCAGTTGCACTGTATCGACAACATGCCAACCGATTGAAATTACAAGGTTTATAATAGTAAAGCTCATTTCAATCTTGGCAAAACCATCTTCCTGTGCTTGAAACTCAAGTGCAAGAAGTTCAATAACCATGAATCATTCAGAACTTGCAATCTAGCAAATTTCCTGAATAATGATATTTGACAATAGATATTGTCATGCTAGGAAAGCACAATAAAATAGAGGATGTTATATGAAATATGGATTATTCATTGCAGGCTTAATTGCGGCTAGTACCTTCAGTACCGCGCACGCATCCAATGCAGAACAGGTCAAATCTAACTTCGTGATCTCCAGTTATGCCAAAACCAAATATCCGATTGTGTTTACTCACGGTATGGCAGGCTTTATCAATATTGGTGGAGATCAGTTAGGTGTCGATTATTGGTACCAAATTTTACCCAATTTAGCACGTAACGGTGCAAACGCTTGGGCAACCCGTGTATCTCCTTTTAACTCATCCGAAGTTCGTGGGGAACAACTGGCACAACAGGTCGATGAAATTCTTGCAATTACAGGTGCAAGCAAAGTCAACTTAATTGGTCACTCACATGGTGGGCCCACTATTCGTTATGTTGCAGGCGTGATGCCGTCTAAAGTCGCATCGCTGACTGCGGTCGGTTCACCTAACAAAGGCTCGCCTGTAGCTGACTTTATTTTAAAAGTACAAGGCACACCACTTGAAAAGCCATTAATCGACATGGTCAATTTAGTTTCCAAAACCATCACTTGGGCACAAGGTTTAGATCCAAACAGCTATCCACATTGTTAGCGGCAGTGTAAAAATGACCCCCTAATGGCATTTAAAAACTGACCCCCTTGGTTAATATAGCGGTCATT
>NZ_JAAZQX010000041.1 GCF_012371325.1 Acinetobacter sp. A2
GTTACACGTTTGGCAACAAGACATTAACAGAGTGCGAATTAGTCCTTGACTATGTTTGACTACATTTTAAGGAACAGCAAATTGTGCAATCTTTGGAAGGTGGTATTTTAACTCAGCTGCACGTCCGTGAAGGTGAAATTGTCAAGCAAGGTCAAGTTTTAGCACAACTCGACCCAACGCGTTTTGCCTCGAATGTTGGTGAGTCCACATCATTATTGCTCGCAGCACAGGCCACAGCTGCACGCCTGCGCGCAGAAGTGAATGGCACCCCCTGCCGAAGTATTAAAAGAGCCGCAACTGGTCAATGAAGAAACAGCATTGTATCGCTCACGCCGCGCCAATTTAGAAGAATCTTTGTCTGGACTAAAACAAGCTCTGACACTGGTAGAGCAGGAACTGGCCATGACCGAACCGTTGGTTGCCAAAGGTGCTGCTAGTGAGGTGGAAGTACTGCGTTTAAAACGTGAAGCCAATAATTTACGCAATCAAATGAGTGATGTGCGCAATCAGTATTATGTGAAATCACGTGAAGAACTGGCCAAAGCCAATACCGACATTGAAACTCAGGCACAAGTGGTAAAAGGCAAATCAGATAGCTTGAGCCGCACGCTGTTTAAATCACCTGTACATGGCATTGTTAAAGAAATTGATGTGATGACTTTGGGCGGTGTCGTTCCGCAAAACGGCAAGCTGATGACCATTGTACCGCTAGATGAACAACTGCTGGTCGAAGCACGAATTTTGCCGCGTGATATTGCATTTATTCGCCCTGATCAAGACGCTTTGGTGAAAATTAGCGCCTATGATTATTCAATTTATGGTGGCTTAAAAGGCAAAGTAACCGTGATTTCGCCCGATACCTTACGAGATGAAGTCAAACAAGATCAATTTTATTATCGGGTCTATATTCGTACTGATTCCGACCAACTGAGCAATAAAGCAGGTCAAAATTTTAGCATCACCCCGGGTATGGTTGCGACCGTGGATATTAAAACTGGAGAAAAAACGGTATTGGATTATCTCATCAAGCCATTTAACAAAGCCAAAGAAGCCTTACGTGAGCGTTAAAACAATCTGACTTTATCAAAATTTTATTTTACCCTAACAGCAACAGCGCTTTAGACAGGATTGGTCACATCCTGTCTAAAGTGAGCATCCTATTATTTGGAACAGCATCTAGTGACGACACTCACCCTAAAGGCTTGATTTACTGGATGCGCTCAGTTGCTGGTTTTTCTAATTCCTACCGCACTCCAACTGCCTAAACAATCTACACCAAACAGTAAAATAACAATTTACGCCCCTTTGCAAGCCTTGCTGCACTGTGTATAACCATAAGTCACGCAATGCAAATGATAAGCATAGGCAAAACAGGGCAAAAAGCGTTAGACTATGCGTCTATATCAGTAAAATGTCGTTCCAGACAAATCAGAAGGTGAAGGTAGATGCCGCTCAATACTGTTGAAGAGCTCGTAGCAGATATCCGTGCAGGAAAAATGGTCATCCTGATGGATGATGAAGACCGTGAAAATGAAGGTGATTTAGTCATTGCCGCAACTCACGTTCGCCCTGAAGATATCAACTTCATGATTACGCATGCACGTGGTCTTGTGTGTCTGACCTTAAGTCGTGACCGTTGTCAGCAATTGAACCTTCCTTTAATGGTCGATGCCAACGGTGCGCAACATGGCACAAACTTTACCTTATCCATTGAAGCTGCTGAAGGCATTACGACTGGTATTTCTGCCGCAGAACGTGCGCATACCATTCAAACTGCAGTTGCTGCACATGCCAAGCCTGCCGATATTGTTCAACCTGGGCATATTTTCCCACTCATGGCACAGCCAGGTGGCGTTTTGCACCGTGCCGGTCATACCGAAGCAGGTTGTGACCTTTCCCGTTTGGCAGGTTTAGAACCAGCATCGGTAATTTGTGAAATTATCAATGAAGACGGCACCATGGCGCGTCGTCCAGATTTAGAAGTTTTTGCTGAAAAGCATGGCCTCAAAATTGGCACCATTGCAGATTTAATCCACTACCGTATGACCAATGAGCAAACTGTAGAACGTCTAGATCAGCAAAGCATTGACACCGAATATGGTACATTTGACTTGTATCGCTACCGTGAATTGGGTAACCCAGATATTCACTTGGCATTGGTTAAAGGCGAGCCTAAAGAAGGCGTGACCACAGTCCGTGTGCATGGTTTTAATCCAACACGTGACTTGCTCAAACTGAACAAAGCAGACGGTTCCGCTACTTGGAATTTAGACCGTGCGCTTAAAGAAATTGCAGACAGCGAACGTGGTGTTTTGGTGTGGATTGGTCAGGGGCAGTTACAGGACTTGGGCCCTGCCCTAGATAGCCTAAAAACCCCGAAACAGGGCAAAGCCAATGCTGCATTGTCTCAGCAATATCAAACCATTGGCGTGGGTGCACAAATTTTACGTGATTTAGGCGTTGAAAAAATGAAGCTGCTTAGCTCACCATTACGTTTCAATGCTTTATCAGGCTTTAACTTAGAAGTGGTGGAATATATCACCGCAGATCCAACATCAGAGAAATAATCGAGGTTGCTATGGCAATTCGCCGTATTGAAGGTTTATTACATCTCGCTAGCGAAGGCCGTTATGCGATTTTAGTCGGTCGTTTTAATAGTTTTGTGGTTGAGCATTTGCTTGATGGCGCAATTGACACATTGAAACGTCATGGCGTATCAGAGGATAATATCACTGTTGTTCATGCACCAGGCGCATGGGAACTTCCTGTAGTCGCTAAAAAATTGGCTGCATCGAATGGTTATGATGCCATTATTGCGCTAGGCGCAGTCATCCGTGGCAGCACGCCACACTTTGACTTTGTGGCAGGCGAATGTGCCAAAGGTTTAGGCGTGGTCGGTCTAGACACAGGTTTACCAGTGATTAATGGTGTACTCACTACGGACAGTATTGAACAAGCGATTGAACGCTCTGGAACAAAAGCAGGTAATAAAGGAAGCGAAGCTGCCTTAACTGCAATTGAAATGGTTAACTTGTTAAAGGCTATTTAACGCTATGTCGCAAACACTCCAAGCCACTTATGCAGCAAAACGCAAAGCACGTCGTTTTGCTGTGCAAGGTATTTATGAATGGCAAATGAGCCACAATCCAGTGCATGAAATTGAAGCACGTACCCGTGTGGAAAATGCCATGCACAAAGTGGATCTTGGTTATTACCATGAATTGCTGACTCAAGTGGTTGCCAATCATGAAGCTTTAGATGCTTTGCTGATACCTGTGCTTGACCGTGACATTCAAGCGCTCGATGGTGTTGAACTGGCAACTTTGCGCTTAGGCGCATACGAATTGCAGCAGCATCTGGAAATTCCATACCGTGTCGTACTGGATGAAGCGATTGAACTGGCCAAACACTTCGGCGGTGCAGACAGCCATAAATACATCAATGGTGTATTAGACCGTCTTGCCAACAGCTTGCGTGCAGAAGAAAAGCAACAAAGCAACTAATTCAAATTATTGAGTCGATTGTTGTATGGCTGAGTTTTCTATTATTGATACCTATTTCAACAGACCGCATCCCGATGCTGTCGATTTAGGTGTCGGTGATGACTCAGCCTTGCTTACACCTCCACCCCAACAACAGTTGGTGATTTGTGCTGACACGCTGATTGCAGGACGACACTTTCCCCTCGACACCTCCCCGCATGCCATTGGCTGGAAAGCCGTCGCAGTAAATTTATCGGATATTGCGGCGATGGGTGCAACTCCGCACAGTATTTTATTGGCCTTGAGCCTACCCCAAATTGATCACGACTGGCTAAAAGGCTTTAGTCAGGGTTTACACGATTGTTGCGATCAATTTGGCGTGCGCTTAATTGGTGGCGACACGACTCAGAGTCCACATCTAACCATTACTGTTACCGCACTTGGCTGGATTGAACACGGGCAAGCCGTTGCTCGTTCAGGTGCTCAAGTGGGCGATTACATTTGTGTCAGTGGACAAGTTGGTGATGCAGCCTTTGGGCTCGACCATCGTGAGCATCCTTTAAAACAACGTTTGGACTATCCAACACCACGCTGCCAACTTGGACGACAGCTCAAAGGACTGGCTTCAAGCATGATTGATGTTTCAGATGGCTTAGCTCAAGATTTGGGACATATTCTGGAAGCCTCTCAGGTGGGCGGATGTATTGAACTCGATCAACTGCCCATCGATCCTGCTCTAACCGAATTACCACAACAAAAGCAGTGGCAATATGCTTTGGCTGGTGGCGATGACTATGAGTTATGCTTTACAATAAGCCCGCAAAATTATCAGCAACTTTTGCAACAAACCTTAGATACCTCTATTCATATTATCGGTAAAATTAACAATCAAAACCGCTTAAGCTTTGAACAGAATGGCGTAGATCGTTCACTTCATTTTCATGGATACCAACACTTTGCACAAACCCGCGATTAATTTCAAAGCCATGTCTTGGACTGACAGACTGATTGTCTGCTGTGGTGTTGGCTTCGGTTCAGGTCTACTGCCCAAAGCACCTGGTACCTTTGGTTCGGCCTTTGCCCTACTCTTCATTCCCATTTGGTTCGCACTTGGTTTCATTCCAAGCCTTTTTGCCATTGCTATGATGTCCCTGGTTGGCATATATATCTGTGGGCGTACTGCACAAGTTATGGGCGTACATGATGATGGTCGTATTGTTTGGGATGAGTTTGCAGGACAATCGATTACTTTTTTACCCCTGATTTTTATCAATCAAATCAGCTGGGTCTGGGTAATAGTAGGTTTTGCCTTATTCCGACTATTTGATGTGTGGAAACCTTGGCCAATTCGTGTCATTGATCGTCAGGTCGAAGGTGGTTTTGGCATCATGCTGGACGATATTATTGCGGGTCTTTGGGCCGCATTATGTATTTATATTTATTTATCTTTTACTTTGGTTTAGCCATCACTAGGATTCAACATGTCTACCACCGTGATTATTCTTGCTGCAGGTAAAGGCACGCGCATGCGTTCAAATTTACCAAAAGTATTACAACCTCTTGCAGGACGACCTCTTTTGGGTCACGTGATTGATACCGCAAAAAAATTACAAGCCGATCATATTATTACCATTTACGGTCATGGCGGTGCTTTGGTTCAAAATGCTTTTACGCATGAACAGATACAGTGGGTCGAACAGGCTGAACAGCTGGGCACAGGTCACGCAGTCAAAGTAACTTTGCCTGTTTTACCACGTGAAGGTGTATCACTGATTTTATCGGGAGATGTACCTTGCATTACAGAGCAAACCCTACAAAAGCTGCTCGATGTTTCACGTGAAACCCAAATTGGATTGGTGACACTCACCCTTGCCGATGCCACGGGTTATGGTCGTATTGTGCGTAAAAACGGTAAAATTCAAGCGATTATTGAACATAAAGATGCATCTGAAGCACAGCGCCAAATTCAAGAAATTAACACGGGTATTTACTGCGTCAGTAATGCCAAATTACATGAATGGCTGCCAAAACTAAGCAATAACAATGCGCAGGGTGAATATTACCTGACCGATATTGTGGCGATGGCAATTGCCGATGGTTTAGAAGTTGCATCGGTAAAACCCGAACTGGCTTTTGAAGTAGAAGGCGTGAATGACCGTGTACAATTGGCTGCCTTAGAACGTGAATTCCAGAACTTCCAAGCCAAGCAACTTATGCAACAAGGTGTGCATTTAATTGACCCAACCCGTTTTGATTTACGTGGCAATCTCCATGCAGGTAAAGACGTTCGCATTGACATTAACGTGATTATTGAAGGTAATTGCGAACTAGGTGATGGCGTAGAGATTGGTGCAGGTTGTATCCTCAAAAACACCAAAATTGCTGCGGGCACTAAAGTTCAGCCGTATAGCGTATTTGACCAAGCGGTTGTAGGTGAAGCTGCACAGATTGGCCCGTTCTCACGTTTACGCCCGGGTACAATATTGGCCAATGAAGTGCATATTGGCAACTTTGTTGAAGTGAAAAACAGTCAAATTGGTTTAGGCTCTAAAGCCAACCACTTTACCTACTTAGGGGATGCCGAAGTGGGTGCAGGCAGCAATATTGGTGCAGGTACGATTACTTGCAATTATGATGGTGCCAATAAATTTAAAACTATTATTGGTGACCAAGTCTTTATTGGTTCAAATAGTTCATTGGTTGCACCTGTCACCATTGCCAATGGTGCAACGGTAGGCGCAGGTTCGACCATTACCCGTGATGTTGCAGAACAGTGTTTAGCTGTGGAACGTTCTAAACAGTTCACTAAAGAAAATTATCAACGTCCACAAAAATTGAAAAAATAAGAGGAAGTTCCTATGTGCGGTATTGTCGGTGGCGTTGCAGAACGTAGTATTACCAATATCCTCATTGAAGGTTTAAAGCGTTTAGAATATCGCGGTTATGATTCCGCAGGTTTGGCATTGATTAGTCAAGGTCAGGTCTTGCGTGAGCGTCGTGTCGGTAAAGTAGCAAATCTTGAGCAAGCAGTACTAGATTCTCAAATAACAGGTTCACTCGGTATTGCGCACACGCGTTGGGCAACACATGGTAAACCGACTGAAAACAATGCACATCCGCATATTTCTGGCAATGTTGCTGTCGTACACAACGGTATTATCGAAAATTATCAAGAACTGAAAGACGAGCTGGAAACTTTAGGCTATGTGTTCAGTTCTCAAACGGATACTGAAGTGGTTGCCCATTTGGTCGACCATGCTCTTAAAACTGCACCGAGTTTATTGACTGCAGTTCAACAAGTGGTACCACAACTTAAGGGTGCCTATGCATTAGGCATTATCCATACCGATTACTCTGATGAATTGATCACCGTGCGTGAAGGTTCGCCTTTGGTGATTGGTGTCGGTATTGGCGAAAACTTTATCAGTTCAGACCAATTGGCGTTATTGCCAATTACCAACCGTTTCATGTATTTGGAAGAAGGTGATATTGCCCGCTTAACCCGCCACAGCATTGAAGTTTTTGTAAATGGTCAAACGGTTCAACGCCCTGTAAAAGAGCTGGATGCAACTGTAAGCAATGCATCGAAGGGTGAATATAAGCACTACATGCTCAAAGAAATTTATGAGCAACCTGAAGCGATTCAACAAACCATTTCACAAGCATTAAATGGCAACGCTTTACGTGAAGATTTCCTGAAAGATGCTGAGCTTGATTTTGCCAAGATTCAACAGGTACAGATTATTGCCTGTGGTACCAGCTACCATGCGGGGATGATTGCAAAATATTGGTTTGAACAGCTGATTAACTTGCCATGTCATGTGGAAATTGCCAGCGAATACCGTTATCGCACGCCAGTGATTGTGAATAATACGTTGTATGTGTGCATTTCACAATCGGGTGAAACTGCAGATACTTTAGCTGCTTTACGCGACACGCAAAAACGTGCTGCTGCAAAAGGCTTAAATATTAGCACCATGACCATTTGTAACGTAGCGACTTCATCTATGGTGCGTGAAACCCATCATAGTTTGTTGACGCTTGCAGGTCCTGAAATTGGTGTGGCATCGACCAAAGCCTTTACCACACAGTTGGCAGCATTAATGCTGTTGGTGCTCAAAATTGGTCAGGTGAAAAATGCAATAGCAGCAACAGAAACAGCTGAAATTATTGCAGGCTTGTGGCACACACCAAAAGTGATTTTAGATACTTTGCAAAATGATACGGCAATTTTGCGTTTGTCTGAATTGTTTGTAGAGAAAAATCACTGCCTATTCTTAGGTCGTGGCACACAATTCCCAATTGCTTTGGAAGGTGCACTGAAATTAAAAGAAATTTCATATATTCACGCAGAAGGTTATGCTGCGGGTGAGTTAAAGCACGGCCCATTGGCTTTGGTAGACAATGACATGCCTGTGGTGATTTTGGCACCACAAGATGACATGTTGGACAAACTGAAGTCGAATATGGAAGAAGTACAAGCACGTGGTGGTGAATTATTTGTCTTTGCAGATGAGCATAGCGGTATCCCTGCAGACAAAGAGCGTCAGCATGTAGTGTATGTTCCACAAGTCAGCTCATTGCTTGCGCCAATTGTGTATAGTATTCCTGTGCAGTTGCTGTCTTACCACGTTGCAGTGTTACGTGGTACAGATGTCGACCAGCCTAGAAACCTAGCAAAAAGTGTAACTGTAGAATAATATTCATATTATTTAATGATTTAAATTTAATTTATTAATTTTAAATTAATCGCAATCCGCAGCCTGCTTGTTAAAAAACCAGCCTGCGGATATTTTTGTCTTTATCTTTTCTAAACAGGTGCATTTAGCGCAAGACTCAGAACCTATCTGATTCAGACCGTTTGCTCGATCCCCAAAATACAAGTTTAAAGTCTATAGCAGGATGAATTTTTAAAAATGTTGCTTATTTATGCAAACAATACAGACGAATGCAAAAAATGATTGACCCGATTTTTGCATCATGTATTATACACCGCATGCGGGAATAGCTCAGTTGGTAGAGCACAACCTTGCCAAGGTTGGGGTCGCGAGTTCGAGTCTCGTTTCCCGCTCCAAATTCAAAAAGCCCTGATCGAAAGATTGGGGCTTTTTTCTTGTTGATTTTATTATATTTTTTAAAAACTCTTCTTCCTTTGTTATTCGATTCAATAAAAAATATTCTTAATGTAATTTGTATTTTGTGACCAAGATGTGACCATAGCGTGCCCACAACAAAAAAAATGGTCTCAATTGATCTTAAATGTCCTCAATCGATCACCACTTTCAGAGCTTTTTTGAAGGCAAAAAATCACCCTGTTCTCTTCCAAACAAGGTATTTTTTACCAAATGATCAATAATTTGTGACCATTTCACTTTTTGATGTGACCATTTGTGACCAAACTACTGACTAACAGATTGTTCTTTATTGTCTTTTTCAAAAACAAATAAATCCCCTACCTGTACATCCAAATAATCACAAATTCGATCGATGGTCTCCAAATCAATTCGAGTCAATTCGCCATTATAAAGCTTATGCAAAGTTGTCTTATTAATGCCTGTACCACGAATTAAGTCAGCTACACGCATTTTTCTTTCAGCCAACAATATTGGTAGCTTACAAATAACCATTAATTTTTCCTCTAATACAATGAAAATTTAATTGCATTTAATTAAATTTGAGGTTATTTTAGGTCTAAGGATGAAAAATTCCTTACATCCGATGAATTACGCTAGGAATACAATTATGTCATATACCTATCTCACAGCCCAGCAACTGGCTGAAAAAATCCAGTACGACGCTCGTACCATTCGCAACCAGCTGAAGGACAGTGTCTTTATTGAAGGTGTTCACTACATCCGTCCTTTTGGTGGCCGCAAAATTCTTTTTGTTTGGGAACGTATTGAAACTGAAATGCTTAAATTCACTGGTTTAAGCATGGATGCTTTGCAATAAGGCTTAGGAGGTTTAACTGATGGCTACCATCCGGGAACGAAGTGGCAAACTGATTGCCGACTTTCGCTACATGGGCATTCGTTGCAGAGAAACAACCAATCTTGAAGACAATGCCTATAACCGTCGCATTTTGAAAAAACGTCTCGAACAGCTTGAGGCAGAAATCACACTGGGCACTTTTGAATACGAAAAGTACTTTCCAAAAAGTAAACGTGTCGATGATTTTAAGGAAAAAAGAAGTCAGCAAATCGCTGTACAAACTAGGGTTCCTCTTTTTAAAGAGTTTACTGAATTGTGGTTTAAGCAGAAACAAGTTGAATGGAGAACCTCATACCAGCAAAAGGTTTCAATTGTAATCAAAAACTATTTGATTCCTGCTTTTGGTAATCAGGTTCTCTCGAAAATCAAGAAGTCAGACTTGCTGAACTTCCGTGCCTCTCTCGCCAAAGTGACACACGGAAAAGATCAGACAAGTCTAAAAGCATCGAGGATCAATCAAATCATGACGCCTTTACGTATGATACTCAATGATGCGGCTGAACGATACGAGTTTGAGTCGCCTTATAAAAATATTAACAATCTGAAGGAAAGCAAGATTGAAGTCACACCTTTTTCTCTGGAAGAGGTGCATAAAATTCTTACCACAGTGCGTGAAGACTTCCGCCCCTATTACACCATTCGCTTTTTTACGGGTATGCGTACCAGTGAAATCGATGGTCTGCAATGGAAAAATATCGACTTACAACGTCGTGAAATCCATATCAGAGAAGCGTTAGTGAATGGTGTGCTTGGTGGAACCAAAACTTATGGTTCTGACCGTACCATCCAAATGAGTGATCGGGTTTATCAGGCCTTTCTGCAACAGAAAAGCTTAAATAATGGCAAATCAGAGTTTGTATTCTGCAATCGTGACGGTGGACCTCTCGATTACCGTCTGGTGAATAAACGTGTCTGGCATCCGATCTTGCGCTTTCTAGGATTGAAGCCTAGAAGAGCCTATCAAACACGTCATACCGCAGCAACACTCTGGCTGTCGGCGGGAGAGAATCCGGAATGGATCGCACGTCAATTGGGGCATTCAACGACTGAAATGCTATTCCGGGTCTATAGCCGTTACATCCCCAATGTTACGCGTCGTGATGGCAGTGCTTTTGAAGCCATGCTGGAAAAACTAAATACAGAGGAGCTTGCACATGAATAGTAAAGCTTTCTTTGGTGGTGTGGTCGTCAGTCCTGAAGCAGATATGGTCGCTCGTGAATTAATCCATGAGCTACACATTCCCAAACTGCACAATCTGGCATTTTTGCTGGAGATCAACAAATGCTTCGATGATCACCAGGCGTTGAGACTCTGGTTACAGCGAATGTTGGATGAAGGGCAAGCCCATTACGATGACTTGGCCCAACAGGCCCGTCTCCGCTTAATGAGTCTCGCTCACTAATAAAACAAACACAGACAGAAGGTCATCCAATCGATGACCTTAGCCCCTCTATATCTATAAAAAGGTGAACACATGCATAAAGATATTTCAATTTGGATGCCACTCTATATTGGCGACCTACAGGCAAAATTTGCACGAATGACGGCAGAACAAATTGGTGCGGCACTGCTGTTAATGATGGATTTCTGGAAAAATGGTGCCATCCCTCATGACCTAGCTACTGTATGTAGCATCACGAAATTACCTCAGCACACCAAGGCTAAAACTTTGTTGAATACGCTGATGGCTCTGGAATTGTTTGAAGTCGAGTCTGAGCAGATTCATTCAAGTTTTTTAACCAGTTTAAAAAGCCAGGCATTGCAAAATCAGCAAATGAAATCTGATAAAGCTAAAAATGCAGCTCAAGCACGCTGGAATAAATCCGCAAGTAATGCTCAAGCATCAACCAAGCAACGAAAAGTAAATGCTCAAGCAGCTCCTGAGAAGAGCTCGAGTATTACTCAAGCCATGCTTGAATCATGCCCTTCATCTTCATCTTCATCTTCATCTTCATCTTCAAATTTTGAAGAAAAAAATGAGAGTTTTTTAGAAAATTCAAAATGGATTTAGGAGATCAGCCATGAATACCATGCTTAAAACACTCCAGTTTCGCGCAGAAACAATAGAAACACTCTGCCCTACCCATCATATACCCCTGATGGAAATCGCCGGTCACAGGCTCTGTAAATTGTGTGCCAAAGAAACCGTCCATCACTCACATGCAGCCTATGCAGATGAGCTGCAACAGCGATTGCTACAACAGAAAATTAAAAATTCAGGGCTCAATAAACGTTACCTGGATCGTGGCTTCAAGAATTATGTAGTTGCATGCCCTGCACAAGACAATACCATCAAACTATGTCAGGCCTTTGCACAGCAGATTATTTCTGACCACAACCCGAACATGTTGATGATTGGTACACCGGGTACAGGTAAAACCCATCTGAGTGCATCAATTATTCGCAACATTCTGCATAATAGTACAAAATCTGCACGCTACTATACCAGTGCAGAAATCGCTCAAAAAATGATGGATACCTGGTCAGATGCTTCACGCTCTGAGAAAGAAGTTATCGACCATTTCTCCAGTTTTGATTTATTGGTGATTGATGAATATGGCCTGCATGACCGGCATGAAAAACGCCTGGAGATGGTGCATAAGATCTTATATAGTCGTTATGACAATATGAAATCTACCCTGCTGATTTCCAATTTCACAGTCCAAAATATGCAGCGGGATTTAGGTGTCCGATTATGGTCACGATTACATGAAAACAATTTGATTGTAGTACCGTGTTATTGGGATGATCGACGAATAAGCGGATAGCCAAACTCTTTGCTCAAGCCAATTATCTTCCGAGATAATTGGCTTTCTTTCTAAAGATTCAGAACATCTAACCCAGCAGATAACTCTCGGTTTCCACAATCAATATCCTATTAAGTTTGAACTAATACATATTATATATTTACAAGATATTTATATAATCCATTTTCAACAGGCTTATTTATTCTAAAATCAATTTTAACAACAGAAACAGGACCAGCATCTGTTTGCATTAAAGTCTCTTGTGCACTACCTTCGATATAACTTAGAAAACCGATAAAATAGAAATCAACACCTTCATCATCATCTTTTTTCACGAATAAAGGTAGCAATGTTCCTTGTTGCTGTGCATTTAAAATCACCTGAACATCAGGACTAGAAATTTTTCTTTTTGATTTAGACATCCACTGAAAATGTTGCGGATCAATGAACTTATCTTCATATTTTGTACTATCAGAAATATCATCTGCTTTATGATAGGTGACAAATATTGGGCAATTTGATTTATCTTTACTGGCTAAATATCCACCCACATTTTGTGGGTTTTGATTTTTTTCCCAATTTAAAATACGGAATACATCTTTACGTCCATATTTCGCATAATAAACAAAACCACGGTTGAATTTAACTATATCAAAATCTTTAAAATATTTACTGATTGCATACTGCACATTATCATTTAAGAATTTTTTAAAAGTAGAGTTTTTAAGAGCTTTCTTTAAATCATTAGAAGCAAAAAAATAAGAATTTCTTATCCCTAAAGAACTCATTGCCCCATGATCTTTAAAATATTTAGTCGGGTTAAAAACCATATTTAAATTATTAAGTATGGATACCAAATCATCTTTAGAAACACTGATTTGATATCTTTCCTTTACTTCATATTGGAATGTTTCGACCTCTATTACATCTTGATCGTATTGAATAATTTTCTCTAAAAGCAATGATTCTAGTACACGCTTTGTATTGTTAATTTCTAGAGCATAGAATTGTAATAACGCCTCTTCGAACTCATTTAAAGTTGGTGTAATTTTTTCTATCGGATTTATAAAGGAATAATAAGATTTTGCATAATTAACAAAACTAAATGGATCTCGCAAATCGGTTTGTAGAAAATCCATCATCATCGGCATACGACCAAGCCGAGTCTTTAATAACTTGTAATCATTCACTAAATCTTTTTTCATTTGAAAATTAGAATTATTAATCGAAGCAAAGATTTTTTCTTTAGCAATTTCATCAAAATGAATCGTCGATGCACCTGGTAATAATGAACCACCACTCGTCACTAATTTGCGCAATTGATCCTTATTAAATGAGCTGTCACCAAATAAAGCCATTGGGATTAGAAAGTTCTTTTCATAATTGCCAATGAAATCGATAACGGTCAGGTATTCTTTAGTTGCAGTTTTTCGTAGTCCACGACCTAATTGTTGGACATAAATAATCGATGACTCTGTTGCTCGTAGAAAAATTACTTGATTAATTTTAGGAATATCAATTCCTTCATTAAAAATATCAACCGTAAAAATCATTTCAATACGATGATTATCTGCCGAGCTGATTGACTCGATCGCAGCTGTTCGCTGTTCCGTACTATTCTCACCACTTAAAGCTATACTTTGAATCCCTAAGAGATTCATTTTCCCTGCAAGCTCTTTCGCTTCTTTAACGCTAGAACAAAAAACTAAGGCTCTTAATTCACCGCTATCTGTACCAAACTTATCTGAAGCTTCTTTGATCTTTCGAGCACGCTCATCACTAATTAAATGACCAAAATCAGTATTATCATCAATCAGCTCACCATCTATTTCTAAATCTGAAATTCCAAAATAGTGAAAAGGACAAATGAGATTACATTCCATGGCTTTTTTAAGCCTAATCTCATAGGCTATGTTGTAATCAAATGCTTTGAAAATATCAATACCATCGCTTCTTTCTGGAGTCGCGGTCATACCTAAAAGAAATTTAGGTTTGAAATATTCTAAAATTTTTAAATAGCTAGCAGAGCCTGAACGATGACTTTCATCTATTACGATATAGTCAAAAGCCTCTGGTGAAAATTGAGTTAAATTATGATCTCTAGATAAAGACTGTATAGTGGCAAAAATATTATTGTACCCAGCTATATCTCGATTAGATCCTGAAAAAATAGCAGATTTAAAATCGGTCCCGAATACATTTTTGAAAGTCTGTTGTGCATCAAGAAGAATATTTTCTCGATGCACAATAAAAAGCATACTTTTTGCTTTGAAATTGCGTATATCAAAAGCCGAAAGATAAGTCTTTCCTGTACCTGTTGCAGAGATGAGTAAAGCCTTAGAAACATTGCCCTCTCGTAATTTTTCCAAACTACTCAAGGCTTCTTGTTGCATTAAATTAGGTGTAATTGAACTAGAAAGCTTTATGTTCTGTTGTGGTAGTTTCTGAACAAAGTGTTTTTGGGCCTGATATATTTCACTATATTGTGCTAAATACTCGTCAGTCAATTCTTGTGCATCATTAAATAAAGTCTTTTTTTTAAGCAGCATATCTCGCATAATTTTACTTTGAGGTAAAGCTCGAATAAAAATATTGAGCTCTTCATTTTTACTCAATGCATTAGCAGTTAAATTACTACTACCTAACAACACACTTATATGATCTTCACGCTGGAATAGGTAGGTTTTCGCATGTAAATCAGATTTCGTATCGATACGGACCTCAATATTCTTAAACTTTTTTAGTCTTTTTAGTGCATCTGGTTGAGTAAAATTAAGATACTGAGAAACTAAAATTCGACCAGGAACATTCCTGCGTTGTAAATTCTCTAGCAAAGAATAAAGTGTATTAAAACCACTCATGCTCAAAAAAGCTGTAGTGAACCAAAACCTTGTGCAATGTTCTAATTCACCTTCAAAGGTATTGATCACTTTTTCTAATGGATAATTATTTTGCACCAACTTAGTTTGATAAATATCTTCTGAATAGGAAGATTGATCAATGAAGCTTGTAATTAACCCTTTACTCAATGCATCTAGAATCATTTTCTTTGCAACTTATCAACAATAGGTAAATCTGCTGCTGCCCAGTCGAGAGTAGTTAGTTCATCGATAGTCAACCATTGATAATCCACATGTTCTAATAACTGTAAATTTTTATCATTGCTATGACATAAGAATGTATTCAAAGAAATACTGAAGTCAGGATAGTCATAGTCAACCGTAATAAGATGTGAATGTACTACAATCTCCATGTTTAATTCTTCTTGAATTTCACGAATAATTGCTTGCTCTGGCGTTTCATCTTGCTCAACTTTCCCACCAGGAAATTCATATTTCAAAGAAATATAATCATATTTAGATGGTGCTCTTTGTACACATAAAATTTTATCTTCATGTTTGATTACGGCAGCAACAACAGCAATTTTTTTCATAGACAATATTTTTTAGATAAATGAGAATCTTACTATAAGCATAAGACTTAGATAAGACAGGCGTGTAATAATTAAACATTTTGAATAGCTATCAAAATAAGACCGTCTCTTATCAAGTTTGTGGGGTCAATCCGAACCCTCTTACTTTTCAAAAATTTCATGTTTAAATGTAGTGGCCGTACAATCGCTCACTTATTTTTAAAAATCACATTTACATATAACAATTTACCCATGTAAATTATGATTTATTTTAGTTGCTCACCTTTCAGTGTCACACGATCAAAACTATACACATGGGCAAAAGGACTCTCAACGCACCGTCCCACTAAAGGCATCTTTTGATCTGGTTTCCCACTTTTTAAGAGGACATCAGAAGCACATATCGGGCATGTACCTTTAAACTTTGTCACCCGAGTAATTTGATTTCTCTCTTTATCCCGATACATTTCAAGATCAGCATGATCTTCAGCGAATGAAATAAAACTCATAGGGGCTTTAATTACACGATGCTCTGGTAAATTCCATAACGGAATTGCCCAGTACTTAAACATAATAAATGAAAAGAAAATCAGACAACTAATCCAAAATAAGTCCAACGATGTAAAAGATTGTTCATCACTAACCAATACCAATGAAAAAATAAAAACATAAATAGCCCAGCCAATCACACTACCAAAGAGTACGGTAATCATTACCAGTCCTCTCAAGCTCTTATTTTTTAACTCGCCATTTTTAAAAATGAATTTATAAAACCACGACAGTTGAATGTCGGCAGGATTATTTCGCTCATAATGAACAATATTATCTTCAGGACTCTGATTATCTTCATCAACTTTAGCTGTAATTTTTTTTATTTCCAACCAATATATTCGCTCATTCCCCTTCCCACCCTTAGTATCATTTGTATTTACAAATGGGATGTATCCAAGCTCATCAAACACTGCACTGTGCCGGTGAATAACACACTTTAAAAAATCATTTAATCGTGAGTCATTGATCCATTTTCCAAGTTCTTTAGAATCCATTCTTTCCGCTGACAATTTTCCATCAACAGCAACTTTCAATTGCTGCCTGGAGTAAGTAACTTTCTCTTCAAAACCACTCTTATAACTCTCAATTGTTTTTTCAAATAACACCTTTAAACAATCATACGCCCTGTTGATCGTAGGCTGGTTCACTAGTAAGCCATAAAATAATTTTAGTACTTTTATTTCTATTTCAGTCACTTATACACCCCACTTACCCGTATTACCCCTGTTAATACGGTGTTTTAGCGATTAAATCACAGTCATAGTAGAAGAGTAAATTAACTTGCTAAAGGATTTGTACTCATGACTATGTATGTTGCTCTCAATGAAAATAATAATCTGGTCCAAATAGAAAATGTTGAACGTGGCTTAGCGTGTAAATGTACTTGTTTTGAATGCGGTGAAACTGTCATTGCACGCAAAGGTGATATCAAAGAGCATCATTTTGCACATGCCAGCAATAAGGAGAGCTGTAACATTAATCCAGAATCTGTACTACACAAATACGCCAAAGAAGTCATTTTAGAATCTATGGGTTTAATGCTTCCTGCGGTCCCAAATACTGAAGACAATGAAGCTGCATGGTGGACATTTGACAAAATTATTCCTGAATTTCACTTAGGGTTAATTCGTCCTGATTTAGCCTGTTATTACAATGATGAACCAGTATTTATTGAAATTGCTGTCACACATTTTATTGATGAGAATAAACTCAAGATCATTGAATCAATGAACGTTAATACATTAGAGATTGATTTATCGAGCTTATTACAGACTGAACTTGTAATACCAAGTGAACAAGCAAAGAAACTGATCCTTGAAAGTCTGGATCATAAAAGTTGGCTTTATCCTCAAGCCCCTAAAGTGATTAAAAATGGAGTTGAAGGGAAAATATCTAAAAATCCACTTAAAGCAACTGAACAACTCGCAACAAACACGACTCCTAATGTTTCATCTTGGGAAGATTATCAATTTACCATCAATGGAATATGGGTACGTGCTCGCAAATTTTCGAGTGGAATGCTATCCGTGAATTGTATTTACAACCCCGAAATCATTGCAATTCTAAAGCAATGGCGGAATGAAGGTGGTGGCCGTTTTGATCAAAAATATCGTTCATGGAACTATTGGCAACCGTTCTCTGCTACCGTCTTAGAAAGGTTAGAACAAATGCACACACCCAAAGATATAAAGCACTACTAAGGTGCTTTATATCTTTATTACATTCAAGTACTTAAATATATCTATTGAAAATAAATTCTTTAATACACTTGGGCTAATATCTTTTTATCTTTTCCCCCCAACCAAACTAAATACTCATTCTCTATCGCTTGCTTATACGCCCAGTCGGCAACCCGATGCGAACGCTGCAGATCCGTTAAGAAGCCAAGTTGAGAAATCTCTCGTGTAATGGCTTGATCATGCAGATGATTACGTTCTCTCCATTGCTCCAAGAATTGCTCGGATGCTAAATAATTGCTTTTCTGTGAATTACATTTTTCATCAGCTAAGACAAAGTTATGTCCTGTATCGGCAGGATATAGAGACCATGGAATAAAATGATCCACGGCATATTTTGAATTTTTTAGGCTTTTGCCACAGTAAAAACACTGGCATTGTTGCAAATCAATCAGAAAGTCTGCGACCTGTCCTAGTTGGTTACGACTCGGTGCAAACATGAATTCATCTAGGTCAGGCAACCCATCTAATACAACCAGGTTCTGCTTATTCAGCCGGACAAAATCAATCCAGCGCTTCTGGCAAAGCTCTTCAATAATTTCACTAAACTGTCTTAAACAATACATCACTTTGGGTAAAAGCTTGAGGGACTGTTTGGAGTCTTCAAGGCAATAGAGAAATTCTACCGTTTGACCATTCAGATTCTGCAAATATACTACCGGCATTTGCTTTACCGTTGTCGCAACTGTTCGCTTCAGCCTGTTCCAGTAAAGTACATCCTTTCTCAACGCGGCCAAAGTCTTGAATTGTTGCTGTGCATTCTGAATTTCACTGATGATCTTTGCCTGCTTACCAGTGCTTTGATGAATAGTAAAAGGCTCATACTGGTTAAACTGAAACGG
>NZ_JAAZQX010000042.1 GCF_012371325.1 Acinetobacter sp. A2
GACCGACTCAGGCTCTAGTTACACGCTTGGCAACAAGACATTAACAGAGTGCGAATTAGTCCTTGAGTATGTTTGATACATTTTAAGGAACAGGATGGCATGCGATTACTCTTGGCTGAAGATGATGTATCTCAAGCAGAAAGTATTAAAACTTGGTTAGAAATGGATGGCTATAACGTCGATTGGGTCGAGCGTGGTGATCATGCTATTTTAGCCATTCAGCAGCATCAATATGATTGTGTGTTGCTAGATCGTGGTTTGCCTAAACACAGTGGCGATGAAATTCTGCAAGCCTTAAGACAACAGCAACAAGATACTCCAGTCATTTTCATCACCGCACGAGATAGCATTCAAGATCGGGTGCAAGGACTTGATTTGGGTGCCAATGATTATTTGGTCAAGCCATTCAGTTTAGAAGAGTTATCGGCTCGGGTGCGCAGTCAGTTACGCAATGCACAAAGCCATCCAAGCCATGATTTGGTTTTTGCTAATTTGGTTCTAGACACACAAAGCAAACAGGTGAAAGTAGATGATCAGCCAGTGAATTTAACTGCCAAAGAGTTTCAGATTTTACATAAACTGATGCAAAACCCGCAGCATGTAGTGACTCGCGAGCAGTTAGAAGAATCTTTATATGCATGGGGCGATGAAATTGAAAGTAATGCGATTGAGGTTTTTATTTATCAGTTACGTAAAAAAATTGGCAGTACTCGTATTAAAACCATACGTGGTTTAGGCTATCGTATGCAGCAAGATACAACCTAAAGCTGATTAAGCATGTCACAACATACGGTTTCTTTACAGTCAAAACTGGTCAAAAGTTCAGTACTGAGTTCAGTCTTGGCGGGAAGCCTTGCCTTAATTTTACTGTTGGCAGTTGCAAGTTATCAGACCATGCAAGTGCATGATGAAATTATGGATGAAATTGCCGATATGCTGCTGCGGGCAGACTTGCGTGATCATGCAGGTAATCAAGTTGATGAATTAAGCGAACAATTTCATATTGGCTATCAATTAACTTTGGATGATCTGATTCTGACGACATCAGAAGATGAAGATGACCTTTCTCAGCTTAACTTGCCTCAGCTAGTTCAAACTTCGACAGATAGTTTTTCATTTCATTGGCACGATGCTCAAATTTGGCGAAGCTATATTGCGCAAGAAGATGGCTTACAGGTAATTGTTACGCAGCCGCTAAAGTATCGCTTCAAGGAAATTGCTGCTACTAGTTTGGGTTATGCCGCCATTTTATTGGTGTTATGGTTACTGCAATGGGCAATTGTACATTTTATGATTGGTCGCCAATTTAAGCGGATTCAGCAATTATCTCAACAAATTGCAGCTAAAAATCAGCACGATTTAAGTGCCATTGTGCCTAGCCAACCCGAATTGAAAGAACTGCAACCGATGGTGCAGCAACTGAATAAATTACTATCACGTGTGGAACAATCTTTAATTGCAGAACAGCGTTTTACGGCAGATGCGTCGCATGAATTACGTTCCCCCTTATCTGCCATTCAAATGCGTTTACAGGTATTGAAGCGTAAATATCAACAGCAACCTGAGCTTGCACTAGATCTAGAGCAAATTCAGCGTGATGTTAGCCGTGGTACACAAGTGTTGGAAAATTTGCTGTTACTGGCACGTTTAGACCCGACAGATGAACAGTCCTTAAACAAAAGTGCGGTATCTGTCCAAACCCTCATGGATGAGGTTCTACAAAGCCTGGCGCCGTTCATTCAGGAAAAAAATATGCATGTTCAGTTGGATATACAGCCCATACAGGTACTGGGCAATGCAGAATTATTATTTAGCTGCTTACGTAACTTGGTTGATAATGCAGTGCGCTATGCTGCGCCACAAGGGACGATTTGGATAAAGACCAAAACCCATGAATTTACGCAGGAAATTTGCATAGCCGATAATGGGCAAACCGTAACCAATGAAGTCTTGGCACGTTTGGGGGAGCGCTTTTATCG
Source organism: Acinetobacter sp. A2 (assembly GCF_012371325.1). GTDB lineage: Bacteria > Pseudomonadota > Gammaproteobacteria > Pseudomonadales > Moraxellaceae > Acinetobacter. The sequence goes on from NZ_JAAZQX010000042.1 coordinate 1,980, forward strand.
GGCTTTGGGCAGTAAAACTCAAGGTTCTGGTTTGGGGCTTTCCATTTGTAAAAAAATTATAGAATTACATGCAGGTAAAATTGAGTTTGCACGAGCCGAACAAGGTGGTTTGCAAGTGCGAATTGTACTGCCTAAAAATAATTAAAAGGCCTCGTTAGTTTTTAAAATTGATCTAAAAAATAAATCCTTCAGCGCAAAAAAGCAGTATGCGCTGATTCATACTGCTGTTCCCACGTTTATTGTTGTATTAGTTATTTTTGTTATTTTGTGAGAATAAGGCGATTGTTGCGGGTTAAACGCAAACGATACTCTTCGCCCGCATGCAGAATACGAATTTCACGTCCTAGCGCAAATAAGTTATTTGAATGTAACATAGGTAAGGCATGCTGAGTGTCGGAATGACCTGAAAAAAAGCGAAATGGGGCATTCATTGTTATACTCCGTGGTGTGTAAGAATTGTTTTAAATGATAATCATTATCATGTAAACCTGTCAACGAATTATTGTAGAATTTATAAAATCGGTAATGCCTACCGAAATATGCTGCATTACAGAAGGAATGAGATTCATGTTCAAGCCAACTATTCATGTGGCAATAGCCTTACTTTTTCACCAAAATAAAGTTTTGGTTGGATGGCGGGAAGCCAAACAGCATCAAGGCAATAAGCATGAATTTCCAGGTGGTAAAGTGGAAGCAGGTGAAAGCCCTGTAGCGGCTTGCCGTCGTGAGGTATTTGAAGAAGTAGGCATTGGACTTCAGCATTGGCATGACTTTGATGTGATTTGCCATGAATATGACGATGTGATTGTCAATTTACACATCTTTCATGCTGCAGTACCCACTGCTTTATTAAAGGATATTCAAGTGCCTTGGGCTTGGTTTAGCCGCTCACAGTTATTAGATTTGAATTTCCCTCAAGCCAACCGTGCAATTCTACAGCGGCTAGTTTGGCCAAAAGCTATTAAAATTAGTGAAGATTTAAGCCTTTTAAGCAGCTTACCAAAAGAAAAATTACTGTATTGGCGAGTCGAGCCAACAGCTGAGCAGAAAATGGAGTTGATCCAATACTGCGTTGAACAATTGGGGCAGGTGATTATTAATTTGGAATTATGGAAGCAGCTTAATCCGATGCAGCAGCAAGCAGTCGCTGCGATTCATCTTAAACAATCTCAACTGATGCAATTACAAAAAGGCGATTTAAAAGTTGGTCTGCGCTATATTGCAGCGTGCCATGATATTGTTTCGGCACAGCATGCACAGCAGATTGGCTGTGAAGCAATTTTACTTAGCCCCGTTCTACCAACGGCTACCCATACAGATGCAACTGCTTTAGGGTGGGAAAAATTCCAACAGATTACCGAACTTGTCGATATTCCCGTGTTTGCTTTGGGGGGCTTAACGCAGGATGATCTCGCCGTGGCAGAGCAACACCATGCCTATGGTATTGCGGGCGTGCGTTTTATTTGATCTTTTGATTCCCAAACAAAAAAATCGCTGATGTGGTCTAACTCAGCGATTTTCTAAATTTTGCTCATGCACTTGTCATTACAAATTCTTTAAAGCCTGTTGGGCTTGCGCTAGGCTTTTCGCATTATTTTGTTTTTGTGCAGCTTTTTGAATCACCAGCCACAATTGGCGCTTCATGGCATCACTTTGTGCATAAGTCAAACCGCGACGTGCCAACGCTTCGGCATTGGCGGGTTGGTTTTTTTGATTGGCGATTAAAGCCAAATATAAATAAGTTTCAGCCGCTTGTGGAGCAAGACGCTGTGCTTGTAAGGCTGCAGTTTCAGCCTGATTAAATTGCCCTTGTTTATACGCCGTTTGGGTTTGCTGCATTAACTTTTTAAAAGCAGGTAAACTGCGACCATCTTCTAACTTTTGTTGTACCTTCTGTTGTGGCACCACCACTTGCAGAGATTGACGTTTAATTTCTTCACGTTCATAAGGTCGAATGACCACACCCTCGGGTGTCGTCACCGTTTTAGGTTTTTCTGGTGTTGGCTGAGCAGGAGTTGATTCAGGCAGACTTTGACAGCCCACAATTAAACTCAGTGAACCGAGCAACAGTGCGCTGAAAAAAGTTTTACCTGTAAAATGTAATTTCATAAGACCCAATGACCTATATCCTCAAGTGTTAATTGATATAACTACCGCTAGAGATGACACGTCCTTCAGCATTGTCATCAAATTCAGATTCAGTTTCACGGATATAATTCTCGATACTGTCGTCCGTTTCAGGTGTAGCTTGGTGAGTTTCGGTATCGGGTTGGTAAATAGGCTCGACCTGATAATGTGGCATACCACATGCTGTTGCCTGTCGTGGTACATTGTTACGATTCACAGGAATATACATTGCACCTTCACAGCCTTGTGCAGATAGATGCCCAGAACTGCGGTCAATCCAGTGCCATTGAATTTGCTCGGTTTGACGTAAATTAACTGGCTTTTGACGCAATTGCTGCATCACATTGGCCCACACTGGCAGTGCACCCGATGAACCTGTTAATCCAGTGACTTTGTTGTCATCTAAACCTAACCAAACCACCGCTAAATAGTTGCCAGAATAACCTGCAAACCATGAGTCACGGGTATCATTGGTGGTGCCTGATTTGCCTGCCAATTTTAAATCGGTGGATAAGCTGTTATATGCCGAGCGACCAGTACCTGAGCTCATGACTTGCTGTAAGCCATAATTCAAAATATAGGCTGCCGATGGGTCAATGGTTTGTTGTACGGTTAAGCCGTAACGATCTAATAAACGCCCATTGGCATCGACCACTGAACGAATGGCTTTGGTCGGATATTTGAAGCCACCTGTGGCAAAGTTGCCGTATATATCCATGACTTGCATAGGTGATAAATCTACCGCACCCAAGAAAATAGATGGGTATTGTGGAACTGCATCACTCGGTACACCAAATTTGATCAGGTGATTGCGGAAAGTAGAGAGTCCAAACTCTTGACCCAAGCGCACTGCAGACAGGTTATAAGACTGAGAGAGCGCTTGAGACATAGACACAATACCATGATCACTGCCACTGTAATTACGTGGTGTCCAAGACTTACCATCAATTGGGATACTGATGTGGCTGTCTTCTACAGGGCTGGCCCAGTTATAACGCCCGGACTCAATAGCACTCAAATAAATCACAGGTTTGAGTAATGAACCAACCTGACGTTTGGCATCTAATGCACGGTTAAAGCCTGTGAAATCTTGAGTTGAACCCACAGCTGCCACCAATTCACCATTTTCAGGATGAGAAATCAGCACCGCACCTTGTAGGTCTTTTAATCGTTTTGGATTGATTTTGCTTAAACGCTCAACCGAAGCTTTAAACGCACTTTGCACATTGGTTTGGGCAATTGGATCAAGCGTGGTAAAAATCCGCAAACCTTGATTGGTCAAGTCACCTTCTTGGTATTCGGTACGCAATTGACGACGCACAATATCCAAAAAGTCTGGGAAGCGGGCAGGGCCTAAGGTTGGTTTTGCAATGACATTTAATGGACGTGCAGTTTCTTTTTCATATTGTTCTTGGTTTAAATAACCCATCACCAACATATTATTTAAAACAATGTCACGGCGTTTTTTTGCAGCTTCTGGGTTACGCCACGGATTATATAAAGAAGGGCCTTGTACCAAACCGACCAAAAAAGCTTGTTGTGAAATATTCAGTTCACGTAATGGCATCCCAAAATAGAATTGCGAAGCCAAGCCATAACCATTGATTGAATAGTTACCATTTTGGCCTAAATTTACTTCATTTAAATAGGCTTCTAAAATTTCATCTTTGTTGTAATGCAGCTCAATAAGCATAGCCATAAGTGCTTCATTGGCTTTACGTTTTAAAGTACGTTCTGGGCTTAAATAAAAGTTTTTCACCAACTGTTGGGTGAGTGTAGAACCACCCTGACGCTTTCCGCCAGTGACGTTGCTGACAATGGCACGTGCAGTACCACGAATTGAAACCCCGTGGTGTTGATAAAAATTACGATCTTCAGTGGCAATTAACGCTTCAATTAAAGGTTTTGGTACTTTATTGAGTTTAATCAGGACACGGTCTTCATTGTGCTGCGGATAAATCCCGCCAATCAGCATAGGTTCTAAGCGTGCAATACCTGTATTAGACGGTTTGGTGGCACTCACTTCGCTAATTTGGTTATTGGCAAAACTTACTTTTAGTACTTGTTCAGGTTCGACACTATCGCCAAAGTCAAAACCACGGGTATGCACAAATAAGGTATTGCCATCTGTGACATAACTGCCTGTTTTGGCGTAATTATCCGTATTTTTATAACCCAGCAGTTTTAGTTCTTGCGTAAAGTCAGTCTGACTCACAGGTGCATTGCTATACACTTCTAATGGGCGTGCAAATACCTTGGCTGGAATATCCCATCGTTGTCCCTCGAATTTGTCTCTGACAATATTATCTAGACGAATCAAGTAGATACTAAATGCAATAAACCCACCAATAACGATAATGCAAAATAGTAATGTAATTATGCCTATGCCACGCTCAGACTTCATAAATCGCGATAAGATCCTGATAAATTTTGCTAATCATGCGAAGCTTTTACTGAATTTGCAATAATTAATCTGTGACTGAACAGAAAATTACGTCATAAAATAGGCCGTAAAATGTAGTTTTAAAGTTTTTTTAAATCAATCGGGTTAGTGCTATTATAGGCATCGAATCGTAGCGGAGCGATATCGCAGGTGCAACTCTCACATAAGAACTTTCGGAACATTGGACTGATTGGTCGTCCAGACAAATATTCTGTCGTAGAAACTTTATGTCTGATCCATGATCATATTTTAGGCTTGGGCTTGCATCCCGTTTTTGATTCTGAAACTGCTGAACTTGTGCCTTATGCCAACACACAAACCGTTAGCCGTGCTTTATTGGGGGAAGTGGTTGATTTGGTGATTGTGGTGGGTGGCGATGGTTCATTACTGCATGCAGCACGGGCACTGGTCAAATACAATACGCCTGTGATTGGTGTGAACCGTGGTCGTTTAGGTTTCTTGACCGATATTAAACCGACTGAAGTTATTTTTAAATTAGATCAAGTGTTACAAGGTCACTTCCAGTCAGACCGTCGTTTTTTACTGGAAATGGAAGTGCGCTCTAAAGGCGAAATCATTTATGAAGCGATTGCTTTAAATGATGTGGTGCTGCATTCGGGCAAGTCTGTGCACATGATTGACTTTGAGCTGAACATTGATGGGCAGTATGTCTACCGTCAGCATAGTGATGGTCTAATTGTTTCAACCCCTACAGGTTCAACCGCTTATGCTTTGTCGGGTGGTGGGCCAATTGTACATCCAAGCATGGATGCAATTGCGTTGGTGCCTATGCATCCACATACGTTGTCTTCGCGTCCAATTGTGGTGGGCGGACACAGTGAAATTAAAATCCAGATTCGTGAAAACCGTGTGTTGCCAATGGTCAGTGCCGATGGTCAACATAGTGTTTCATTAAATGTTGGAGATAGTTTGCATATCCGCAAACATCCTTATAAATTGAATTTATTACATCCACCTGGTTATGACTTTTATATGGCATGTCGTACCAAGTTAGGATGGAACCAAGATTTTGAATCAATGCAACAGCAGGATGAATGATGAATATTGAACAAATGCTTGCCGTACTCGATCCTGAAATTGTTGGACGTTTAAAAACGGCAGTTGAAATTGGTAAATGGCCAAATGGCGTTGCTTTGACCAAGGAGCAACGTGAAATTTGCATGCAAGCGGTATATGCATGGGAAATGAAAAACCTGCCTGAAACCGAGCGCAGTGGCTATATTGACCGTGGCACTAAAGAAGAAGGCGAGCAATGTGATGACGATCATCACAAGCATGAGGAATTTAAACCTATTCGTTTTGTTTAAATCACGCCATGTAACTTTTAATTTAGAATTGAAAGCGCAAAAAGACACCTCTGAAGGTGTCTTTTTTATTGCCGTATTTTTAGCAAAGTTTTGGGTTTTAGTGATGGCGATTTTGCCAAAGCTGCTGTGCGGTTTGCATTGCTGCATCATAATCGTCACAAACGCCCATGGTGTATAAAGCAATGCCCATGGTTTCAGTCACTGCAATTTCACCATATTCATGCGGTTGCTGACCTAACCACACCGCTTTCAAAACAGCCAAATCTAGTTCTTCTTCTACAGGGCTGCGGCTATCGGTCAATTTAGGTAGTTCGTGCTCATATAAGGTGCCATTCTTAATACCACAAATTAAAGTTCTGGCATCTGGATTGCGTTCAAATTCACCACCTTCACCTTTAATGACCGCACTGTTTTGATAACCTAGCTGAAATGCCGCTTGTTGATGTGAACTGCGGTAAGCAGGATGGAAAATAGCCTGCATCGTGGCTTTGGCATTAAATGGATTGATCAGCCGAGCAAGGGTATGAATTGGCGAGCGCAAACCCATGACATTGCGTAAGTTGATAAGATCACTCAAAATGGGTGAAATGGCATGTAGCGGCAAATAGGCAAAATTGCGTTGTGCCAATTGCTCCTCAACTTGTAGGTCGTTTTCGCAAATGGGGAAACCTAAATATTGCAGTGCTTGTTCGGTATATAAGCGGTTAATGGTGTGCCCAGAAGCGCCATGCATGACTACTTTATAGCCATGCTTTGCCAAAGTCAGTGCCGCCAATAAAAACCACGGATAATGTTTGCGTTTACCTGCATAAGAAGACCAATCTAAATCGACGTGTAGTGGTTTAAATTGCAACTGATCACGAGTCGCTTGGACAAAGCCTGCCAATTCATCTACCGATTCTTCTTTTACACGCAGCAGCATTAAAAAAGCTCCCAATTGCACATCGAGCACTTCATTGCGCAAAATCATGCCAAAGGCTTGATAGGCTTCATCATAGGTTAGTGAACGTGCGCCTGTTTTGCCTTTACCAATAATACGGATAAATTGTGCAAAAGGATGTTCTGCATCTTTATAAATATTTCTTTTATTTGGGTTTGTATTTAGCATAAGCGGGTTCATACGTCTTTCATTTGAAATTTCACAATGACCTTAGTGTATAAACTTCGGCAACAGTTTGCAGCATTATTCACAGCGTTGGCTATAAGTTTAAGTGAGCATTTGCGCTGTGCATTAAAGTTTGACTGCAAAGTAATATAAGTGCGCACAATAATGCATGACAGCTAGGTTAAAAATGCATAGCATGGGATGGATTGAAAACAACAATTGAAAAACCAAGGATGTTATATGCTGGCTTATGATGCAGATTTAGAATTATTTAGAGATAACTTTCGCCGTTTTATGCAGGAACATATTGCACCGCATTATGCAACGTGGGAACGCGAAGGCATCATGCCGCGCAGTGTCTGGAATTTGCTCGGTGAAAATGGTTTTTTATGTATTGATGTGCCAGAAGAATATGGCGGTTATGGCGTGCCGACACATTATTCTTTAATGTTAGTCGAAGAATCAGCACGTGCAGGCTATAGCGCACTGTCTACAGGTATTTCTTGTCACTCTGAAATTGCTGCGCCGTATATTTTGCATATTGGTACAGAAGAGCAAAAACAATACTGGTTGCCACGCATGGTGTCGGGTGAGGTGGTTGGCGCAATTGGTATGACTGAACCAGGTGCAGGTTCTGACTTACAGGCCATGCGTACCAATGCCATTTTGCAAGATGAGTATTATGTTTTAAATGGCTCCAAGACATTTATTTCTAATGGTCAGCATGCAGACTTAGTGGTTCTCGCTGTAAAAACTGATCCACAAGCACGTGCCAAAGGTGTATCGCTGATGTTGGTCGATACGCATTTAGATGGCTTTAAAAAAGGAACCAATCTGGAAAAAATTGGTTTGCATTCACAAGACACGTCAGAGCTATTTTTTGACAATGTTAAAGTGCCAAAAAATCAATTGTTGGGTCAGGCAGGGCAAGGTTTTGCCTATTTAATGCAGGAATTGCCACGTGAGCGTACTGCTATTGCAGCGACAGCATTAGGCGCAATTCGCGGCTCGATTGATGTAACCACACAATATGTGCAAGAGCGTCAGGCTTTTGGACAAGCGATTGGACAGTTCCAGAACTCTCGCTTTGTATTGGCGCAGGCCAAAATTGATGAATTGGCAACAGCTGCTTTTTATAATCAAAACGTCGAATTGTATATGCAAGGCAAACTCGATGTAGAAACCGCAGCTGCGCTCAAAAGCTTTTCAACAGACATGCAAATGAAAATAGCCGATCAATTATTACAACTGTTCGGAGGCTATGGCTATATGACTGAGTATCCGATTTCACGTTTCTTTGTGGATGCGCGTATCCAGCGGATTTACGGTGGAACCAATGAAATTATGAAAGAAATTGTGGCACGTAGTTTATTAGGACGTTAAGTCGGAACATCTATTTTTGATATCAAGCCGAAAAATTTAAACGGAGAGTCAGCCCTGTGCTGGCTCTTTTTATATTCAGACTTAAAAGCAATCAGCTAATTGCTATTTACACTCAAACTAAGTTTGGAGCAGGTTAAAATAATCGGGCAAATAACTAAGTCAGTTATCACTTATACCCATCATGTATTTAAGAGATTGGTGATGCTTTGATCAACTGTATGTTTTTAAATCTGAAACACTGAAAGTTGTATTGCGCAACATTTGAAAGCTAACTATTGTTATACTATTTGCAAAATGTTTATGAAGGGCGACATAACAATGATCCAAGACGATCAGAACACAACGACTTCTCTTGATCTCGCTAAAATCCGTGAAGATATTGACTCTGTAGACCAACAGATTCAACAGCTGATTAACCGTCGGGCACGACTTGCAGAGGCGGTGGCGAAAGCAAAATTTGCAGCAGAAGAGAATCCGTTGTTTTACCGTCCTGAACGTGAAGCACAAGTTTTACGTAATGTTATGGAACGCAACGAAGGGCCGTTGTCTGATGTGACCATGGCACGTTTATTCCGTGAAATTATGTCGGCATGTTTGGCGCTAGAAGCGCCACAAAGTATTGCGTTCTTGGGTCCAATTGGCACTTATACACATTCTGCCGTACTTAAACATTTTGGTCAGGATGCGATAGTGCGTCCGCTTCCTACCATTGATGAAGTATTCCGTGAAGTGGAAGCAGGCAGTGCACACTATGGCTTAGTACCTGTCGAAAACTCATCTGAAGGTGTGGTAAACCACACGCTAGATTGTTTTAAATCTTCACCATTAAATGTCATTGGTGAGGTGGAGTTGCGTATTCATCACCAATTCCTTGTGTCTGAAAATACCCGCAAAGACAGCATTAAACAAATTTATGCACATCAGCAAACTTTAGCTCAATGCCGTAAGTGGTTAGATGTGCATTATCCGGGCGTTGAACGTGTAGCACTTAGCTCAAATGCAGAAGCAGCACGCCGTATTCGCAATGAATGGCATTCTGCTGCTATTGCTTCTGAAATTGCAGCTAGCATTTACGAACTCGAAACTTTGCATAGCAATATTGAAGATAACCCTGAAAATACCACACGTTTTTTGGTGATTGGTCGTGAGAAAGTTCCACAAAGTGGCAATGACAAAACTTCATTGTTAGTGTCTGCGCACGACCGTGCAGGTGCCTTGCTTGAAATTCTTGCACCATTTGCGAAGCACAATATTAGCCTGACCAGTATTGAAACCCGTCCTGCTTTACCTGAAAAATGGTCGTATGTGTTCTTTATTGATTTAGAAGGGCATGTCGATCAAGACAATGTACGTGCAGCGATTGAAGAAATTCGCCCATTGGTAAAAGAAATTCGTGTCTTGGGTTCATATCCTGCTGCAGTGCTATAACCGTATTTAATTTGTTGGTGTGCATTTCATGATGCGCACCACCTCCATCACCTAGTCTACTGGAAGTGTAAAATGTCGTTTGTCCCAGCCAATGAAGGTATCTCGAAGTTAAAGCCTTATCAACCAGGTAAACCAATCAGTGAACTTGAGCGTGAGCTAGGGATTACAGATATCGTCAAACTTGCATCGAATGAAAACCCATTGGGCTGTTCAGACAAAGTTAAAGAAGCTGTAGCGGCTGAAATTGCAGAAATTGGTCGCTATCCAGATGGTGGTGGTTTTATTTTAAAAGACCAAATTCAAAAACAGTTTGGTTTTGCACATGACCGAATTACTTTAGGTAATGGTTCAAATGACTTGCTTGAAATGTTTGCTCGTGCATTCGTTTCAGACAAAGATTCAGTTTTGTATAGTCAGCATGCTTTTGCAGTCTATGCCTTGGTAACGCAAGCGATTAATGCACAAGCCATTGAAGTACCTGCCAAAGGTTTTTCACATGACTTAGATGCAATGGCTGCAGCAATTCAAGACAACACTAAATTAATTTTTATTGCGAACCCAAATAATCCAACAGGTACTTGGTTTGAAGAGGCTGAATTTGAAGCCTTTATGCAAAAAGTTCCTGCACGGGTGATTGTGGTACTTGATGAAGCCTATGTGGAATATTTCCCAGAAAACTTCAACAGCCTGAAATTCCTTGAGCAATATCCGAACCTTATCGTGAGCCGCACCTTATCTAAATGTTATGGTTTGGCTGCATTGCGTGTTGGTTTTGCATTGGCATCGGCAGAAGTGACTGACTATTTAAACCGTATTCGTCAGCCATTTAACGTTAACCATTTGGCAATGGTGGCCGCAGTTGCTGCATTACAAGATGAAGATTTTATTGAAAAATCTCGTATTAGCAATAAAGCTGGTATGGCGCAATTAGAAGCAGGCTTTAAAGCATTGGGCTTAAATTATGTGCCTTCACGTGCTAACTTTATTTTGGTTGATGTAGAGGCTGATCCAGGTCAAACATTTAATGCTTTATTGAAAGAAGGCGTGATTGTTCGTCCTGTAGGTATTACAACGCATTTACGTGTTTCAATTGGTACAGAAGCAGAAAATGCCAAGTTCCTACGTGCATTAGCAAAAGTATTGGGCAAGGAAGCAAAGGCATAAAACATGGCGCAACCATTGTTTGAAAAAGTTGCATTTATCGGACTCGGGCTTATTGGCTCGAGTTTGGCACGTGTAATGCTGGCAGAAAATTTAACTCAGCATATTGTTGCTTCGACCCGCTCTGAAAAGACCTTACAGGATGCTTTAGAATTAGGGTTGATTGAACAAGGTTTTAATAATCCTGTAGAGGCCGTACAGGGTGCAGATTTGGTGGTGTTGGCATTGCCTGTACAAGCGACAGAAAAAGTCTTACGACAGATTCAGCCTTATTTGGCAGATCACGTGATTCTGACCGATGTTGGTAGCACCAAAGGTAGTGTAGTGGCTGCAGCCAAAGCCGTATTTGGTGATAACTTACCTGAAGGTTTTGTCCCTGGTCATCCAATAGCAGGGGCAGAACATACAGGTGTGCATGCAGGTAAGGTTGATCTATTTGCCAACCACAAAGTGATTTTGACTCCTTTACCTAGTAGTGCGTCATGGGCAGTCAGCAAACTGATTCAAATGTGGGAAAGCGCCAAAGCTGAAGTCATTTGCATGGATGTGGAAAAGCACGATGAAGTCTTGGCATATACCAGTCATCTTCCCCATTTAATGGCCTTTAATTTGGTCGAACAATTGGCAAATCGGGAAGATAATTTAGACATTTTCCGTTATGCTGCGGGAGGCTTTCGTGACTTCTCTCGTATTGCTGCCAGTGATCCGCAAATGTGGCATGACATTTTCTTTGCCAATAAAACTGCACTGTTAAAAGCGGTGGATGGCTTTGAAAGTCAACTTGAGATTATTCGCCAATTGATTGAACAAGAAGACTCGCATGCTTTAATGGGCTTGCTAGGACATGCGCAAGCGGCACGACAGCATTTTAACTACATGCTCGCCAAGAAACCTTTTATGGAGAACAATAACGTGACACAACAATTTACGATTTTGCCGGGTGCTAAGACTTTCCAAGGTAAATTTACCGTACCGGGTGACAAATCTGTGTCACATCGTTCAATTATGTTTGGTGCCATTGCTGAAGGCACTACGCATGTGACAGGTTTCCTTGAAGGTGAAGATGCTTTAGCGACTTTGCAAGCATTCCGTGATATGGGTGTAAGCATTGAAGGCCCTAAAAATGGTGAAGTCACTATTCATGGGGTGGGCATGCAAGGTTTAAAAGCACCTGCAGGCGCAATTTATATGGGCAACTCAGGCACCTCAATGCGCTTGTTAGCAGGTATGTTATCTGCGCAGCAGTTTGACTCTGTTATGACTGGTGATGCGTCATTGACCAAGCGACCAATGGAACGTATTGCAAAACCATTACGTGAAATGGGTGCTCAAATTCAAACGACGGGTGAACGTGGAACACCGCCTGTATCTATTACAGGTGCGCAAGCACTGAAAGGCATTCAATATGACTTGCCAATGGCATCTGCGCAAGTGAAGTCAGGTATTTTACTGGCAGGACTTTGGGCAGAAGGCGAAACGTCAGTGACTGAACCTGAACCAACCCGTGACCATACAGAGCGTATGTTGCGTGCATTTGGCTATGAAGTGAAAACAGAAGGCAACCGTATTTCATTGCAAGGTGGCGGTAAATTAGTTGGCACTAATATTCAAGTACCATCCGATATTTCCTCTGCTGCGTTCTTTATGGTGGGTGCTGCCATTACAGAAAATTCAGATGTCACCTTGGAAGCGGTGGGGATTAACCCAACCCGTACTGGTGTAATTGAAATTCTGAAACAAATGGGTGCGGACTTAAGTGTAGAAAATGAGCGCATTGCAGGCGGTGAACCTATTGCAGATATTCGTATTCGTGGTTCACGTACTTTAAAAGGTATTCATGTTCCTGAAGATCAAGTCCCTTTAGCAATTGATGAATTTCCAGCATTGTTCATTGCAGCAGCATGTGCCGAAGGTGAAACTGTACTGACAGGTGCTGCAGAATTGCGCGTGAAAGAATCTGACCGTATTCAAGTTATGGCAGATGGTTTAAAAACTATGGGTATTGACTGCACACCAACTGAAGATGGCATTATCATTCAGGGTAAAGGTAAAGCAGGCGACTGGTCACCAGTATTTACTGGCGGTGAAATTGAATCACATCATGACCACCGTATTGCCATGAGTTTCTCTATGGCAGGTTTGCGTACCTCAGGTGAAATTAAAATTGTCGGTACAGAAACTGTTGCGACCAGTTTCCCAACCTTTACTGAACTTGCTGGCGTGGCGGGTTTAAATATTCAAGTAACAGAATAAGCCAAAGTGATATAGGGGATGAGATGAAGCATCACAAACCCTATACTTTATGCTGAAACAGCCAAGCTTTTGCTTGGCTGTTTGCGTTTTATTGCTTATGCTAAACCCATACAAGAAAAAAGCCTTTGGGTCTGAGCATGCGCAAATTAAAATTTATGGCGAATTGTGAAAATAAACAAGAGTTACAAGATTGCACCTTGGCACAGAATTATGTTGCAAATTTACTTTCACAGAATTTATCCCAATATGGTTTTCAGACTTTGCCACAAAGCGGTGCGCAGGTGGCAGTGAGTGTAGATGAATACGCTTTACCATTGGCAGTAAACTGTCAAAGCCGTGATGAAGATGGGCATTTGGTTTGTGTAATTACCTCATACCCAAATGAAGAGCAAGACTGGCTAGAGCGTATTACTGAGCAAAGCTTGCTAAATCAATTGGCGCAAGCAGTAGAAAACACCCTGAAAGAAGATCATTCATTTAGCGAGTTTGAATGGAAAGGTTAAAACAATGTAGATGCAAATGAGTCATTTAAAATTTATACTTGATTTATAAATCAAAATTATTCATTTTTTAAATGATATGTCATCTAATTGACACATCCTAACCGTATATTGAGCAGCAAGAAAAATACAACATAACAACCTGATTTTAACCCGCTTAATTTGGGAGAGTTAAGTGGGTTTTTTATTGCCCAGAGAATAATAAAATTAAACATCGCCTAAGTTACAGCGACTTAAAAAATATTTTTAAGAAAACTTTTTCCGATGCAGTTAAGCAAAAACACACATTGGAGTTTGCCTTGTGCTGCTGCTATAGTGAGCTCTGTATTTTTTATTTAGGTGGTTTATGCTCGCTTTAATTTCTCCAGCCAAGACTTTAGATTACGAAACTGCATTACCTAGCGATGTATATACTCAACCTAGATTACTTGAACATTCACAAGAATTAATTGATGTGGCACGTAAACTATCAGCGACTGAAATTGCCAGTTTAATGAGCGTGAGTGAAAAAATTGCCACTTTGAATGTTGAGCGTTTTCGTGACTGGCAAGCAGAATTTGATCTTGCCAATGCGCGTCAAGCCATGTTTGCCTTTAAAGGGGATGTGTATACAGGTTTAGATGCCTATAGTCTGTCTCCTGCAGATATTGAGTTTGCCCAACAACATTTGCGTATGCTTTCGGGGCTATATGGTTTATTGCGTCCTTTAGATTTAATGATGCCGTACCGCTTGGAAATGGGCACTAAATTGCATAATGCACGTGGTGAAAATCTATATCATTTCTGGGGTGAGATTATCACCAATTTGATTAATCAAGATTTAACGCAAAGTCAGTCTGATCTATTGGTGAATTTGGCTTCAGATGAATACTATAAAGCCGTTCAGGAAACAAAAATTCAGGCTGAAATTATTAAGCCAGTATTTCTAGATCAGAAAAATGGCAAATACAAAGTCATTAGTTTTTATGCCAAAAAAGCCCGTGGTTTGATGGCGCGTTTTATCATCGAGAATAAATTAGAACGCGCAGAAGACTTAAAAGCATTCAATAGTGAAGGTTATTATTTCGATGCAGACAGCTCATTAAAAGGTGAACTGGTCTTTAAACGTGATGAACAGGCGGCCTAAACTGTCGGTTTAATTCTTAAAACTCCCATCATGGCTAAAGTTTAGCTGATGGGAGTGTTGATTCAATCTGCATTTCGCCTATAACTGTTTAAATGCCTCAATCGCGCGCAGACGACTCTGTTTTAAATCTACTATCGGCTGAGGATAATTCAGTTTTAAATTTGGATTTTTCGCATAAGGTTCGTGAATGTGTTTGGCATCTAAATGTGCCAGTTCAGGTAACCAGCTGCGAATATAATCTCCCTGTGGGTCAAACTTTTGGGACTGGCTTACAGGGTTGAAAATCCGAAAATAGGGCACAGCATCTGTCCCTGTCGAGGCGCACCATTGCCAACCACCATTATTGGCAGCTAAATCACCATCAATCAAATGCTGCATAAACCACTGTTCGCCTAAGCGCCAGTCAATCAACAAATTCTTGCATAGAAACATTGCAGTAATCATTCTGACCCGATTGTGCATCCAGCCTGTATGCAGGAGTTGCCGCATTCCTGCATCTACAATTGGGATACCTGTTTGTCCTTGTTGCCATGCCGCTAAACCTGCTGGATCATTACGCCACACAATTTGTGCAGTCTGGTCTTTAAAAGGTTGGCGTTGGGAAACTTTGGGATAATCAAACAAAATATGTTGATAAAACTCACGCCAAAGTAATTCATCTAACCAAGTTTGTTGCCCAATATTTTCCAGATGAAAATGACCTTGCGACGAAGCAAAAACCGCAGCCAGACACTGCCGAATAGATAAAATCCCACAATTTAAATAAGCAGAGAGCCGACTTGTGCCTGACCGTGCAGGAAAATCACGCTGTTGCTGATAATCTTGCATGTGCTGATGCACAAAATCATCCAACAATTGCTGCGCATGTTGTTCCGTAACTGCCCATAAATTTTGCTGTTTTTGTGGAACGGCAGCCCATCCCCAAGTTTCTAAATTGGGAACAGTCGATTCATATTCAGAAGGTAATTTAATTGCGATTTGTGGCTTTGGTGATGGGAAGCAGCGTGGTATAGCCAAACTTAATAGCTGATATGCATACTTTTTAAATGCGCTAAATATCTGATAGGGTTTCATGCTCTGATTGCGCACACTGCCTACAGGGAAAAGCGTACGATCATGGTAGAGGATTAAATCCAGCCCTTGCTTGTTCAGGGTCTGTTGTAGTTGTAAGTCACGTTTTAACTCATTTACGCCCAATTCAATATTGGCATATATGTTTTGTATGGGGTGTGAGGTACTCAATTGTGTGCAGAGTTGGCTTACAGCAGTTGGAATATCTGACCAAAGTGGAACAGTTTGGATAATAAGGGGAATATTTAGCTGTGCTAACTGGTTTTTTAAGGCTTGTAACTGACGCAAATAAAAGTCAATTTTTATAGACGCATCATCATGCAAGAGGTGTTGCTGTGGAGACAGAACCACCAAACCAATACATGGCGCATTTTGACTCGCATGCCAAAGCGCACTGTGATCTGAAATTCTTAAATCTTGTCGGAACCAAACTAAATTATAGCTGCGCATGGAAAATATGCTTGCGGTGGGCTGAAATGTTGTCTCATTATAAGCATGGCTGTGCAGCCTTGTGTTCAATGAAAAAAGTTTGTTTGCTCAATAAATCGGCAATGTATAGCGCAGAATAATAATGATAAGACTTGAAGATTACTTTCCAAAATCTCTGTACACGACAAAAATAGATAACTCATTGAAATAATGTCACAATAATTGTTTTCTAACGACGAATACTATGAC
>NZ_JAAZQX010000043.1 GCF_012371325.1 Acinetobacter sp. A2
AAGCTTTCAGTCAAGTATTTCATTGCAAGTTTTTTTAAAATTTAATACCTAAATTGTATGTGTTTGACTATATTTGTTAATATAATTATTTGCTATCAATCACTCCTAGTTTTCTCCATCAAATTCACAATTCAGCCAACTATCCACCATCGTTTCTCTTGAGTTCTGCATTAATTTGAATGCATCAACTCAATATTCAAAAGAAACCGAAGGTAAACACTCATGAAAAAAGCGCTCAGCATTCTTGCCCTGTCTGTAACGGCCATCCTGACAACTTCTGCAATGGCTGCACCAGACCACCGTTATGATGACCGTCGCCATCAAGCCAGTGCTACTTATAAACATCACAGCAACCACTGGGACAATCAACGTCAGCATACGCAATGGGAGCAAAAACGTTATAATCAGAAACGTGTGAATCCAAGCCGTGACTGGCGTGTAGGTCAAAACTTCCCACGTGGCTATGAAATTTCACGCAATAAAGTCAGTGACCGTGAAGCACGTCGTTTACCCAATACAGGTCGTTACCAACAATGGTACAAAATCAATGGTGACTATGTCCTGATTAATGAACGCACGCATCGTATCATTCGCATTATTGGCTAAAAGCATATTTCGACCTCAACGATGAGTTCGCATATTCCCAACACCTGAATCACCATTCAGGTGTTTTTTTATATTTAGACTTCCGCTACAGATTTTTTTGATTAGAATCAAAGACAGCACTCGATCATTGAAATAGGCCAGCGAATGACTTCAGCAGAAAACCCACACAGCACAACCTTACAATATGTGCATTGGTTTCGACATTCTGCGCCTTACATCAATGCCCATCGTAATAAAACTTTCGTGATCATGTTCGATGGCGAAGCGGTGCTGCATGAAAATTTTCAGCATATTATTCACGATATTGCCCTGCTGCATTCGCTGGGAATTCGTCTGATTTTGGTCCACGGCGCGCGTCCACAAATTAATCAAAATCTGAAATTCAGCCAAATTGACACCCCTTTTCATTTACAACGTCGTGTCACCACACGTGAATCTTTATCCTGTGTGATGAATGCGGTGGGTTCAATTCGTCTGCAAATTGAAGCCTTATTGTCGATGGGGCTGGCCAACTCACCCATGTATGGCGCACGTATCGATGTGGTGTCAGGCAACTTCATTACCGCTAAACCGTATGGCATTCGTGATGGGGTCGATTACCAACTCACAGGTGAAGTCCGCAGTGTCGATACTGATGCCATTCAGCGCCATTTGGAAAACCACAATATTGTGTTGTTAGGGCCTACAGGCTATTCCAGCACAGGTGAGGTGTTTAATCTCTTGGCAGAAGAAGTCGCCACCAAAACTGCCATTCATTTAAAAGCCGATAAGCTCATTTTCTTAGGTGAACAGCACGGATTACTGAATACCGAAGGGCAATTGCAACGTGAAATTCACCCGCAACACTTAAATCAATATATTCAAGCTGCGCAACAGCATCATCCTGAATTGGCACTGCACTTAAATGCAGCACAAGAGGCTTCGCTCAACGGCGTGCATCGTGTGCACCTGATTTCTTATGCTTATGATGGTGCATTATTAGAAGAGCTATTTACCCGCGATGGTTCAGGCACCATGGTCAGTGATGCGCATTATGAAGAAGTGCGTACAGCCAATATTCAAGATGTGGGCGGTCTGATTCGACTATTACGCCCTTTAGAAGAAGAAGGTGTATTAGTCTATCGCTCACGTGAACGTCTGGAAAATGAAATTGGGCAGTTTGCAGTGATTGAGCGAGATGGCATGATTCTAGCCTGTGCTGCCCTATACCCTATTCCTACCACAGGCAATGAATTAAGGTCTGCTGAAATTGCCTGCGTAGCCGTGCATCCTGCGTATCGTAAATCGAATCGTGGCCGCCAAATTCTGGATTATTTAGAAGATAAAGCCAAAGCCATGGGTATTCAGCAGTTGTTTATTTTGACTACCCGCACCGCACACTGGTTTTTAGAACAAGGCTTTTCCCCTGCCAGTGTCGATGAACTGCCCGATGCCCGTCAGGCCTTATATAACTATCAACGCAACTCCATTGTCTGCAAAAAGTCACTATAAAGTGACTTTTTGCCTGTAGGCGATATAGCTCAATTTTGCATAAGCTTATGCAACCAGTGCAAAAAAAATACTTCTATTTTGAAAAC
The DNA here is from genome assembly GCF_012371325.1 of Acinetobacter sp. A2. Lineage (GTDB taxonomy): Bacteria > Pseudomonadota > Gammaproteobacteria > Pseudomonadales > Moraxellaceae > Acinetobacter. The sequence goes on from NZ_JAAZQX010000043.1 coordinate 2,184, forward strand.
AAAGCCTTAGCTGTAAATTCACTATATTTATCTCTCAACTTCAATAATAAAAATAAATAATAAAAATCATAAACTTAAAAATAAATGCTGCTAACGATCCCCCCCTGCAATTTGTGCAGTTTTAAACATAAGGTTTGCACTTTTTTATTTATCTCAATTTCTGCTTAGAAATTTCCGATTTATTATTTTTTTCAAAAAACAAACCTGTTTAGCGTATGTGTCATCCAGCCCGCTACACCCTTTGGGGGTTTAATTTCAGGAGCACATTTGCATGTACCCAATTTCGACATCTTTTTTGAAAAAAACGATTCTTACATCTACGGCTTGGGTCGGAATCATGCTGCTCTCAGGCTGTACTCCAAACCAAGCAGCCAATCAAATCACCTTAAATATTGGCTATCAAAAATACGGTATTTTGCCAATTGTCAAAGAACGTGCCGTACTAGAAAACGCCCTTAAAAATCAGAATGTCAAAATTAATTGGGTGGAGTTTCCTGCAGGCCCTCAGCTCTTAGAAGGCTTAAATGTCGGCAGTGTGGTTTTTGGAGAAGCGGGGGAAGCACCGCCTATTTTTGCTCAGGCAGCACAAGCTAACTTGGTGTACGTGGCCAATCAGCCTGCTGCACCTTTGGCTGAAGCATTAATAGTACCCAAAAATTCAAACCTTCAGTCTGTCCAAGATTTAAAAGGCAAACGTATTGCACTGAATAAAGGCTCCAATGTGCATTATCTGCTGTTAAAAGTTTTGCAAGCGCATCAGCTCAAACTTGAAGATATTCATGAGGTGTATTTACCCCCTGCCGATGCCCGCGCTGCATTTGAGCGTGGTGCTGTCGATGCGTGGGTCATTTGGGATCCGTTCTTTGCTGCGGCAGAACAACAGCTCGGTGCACGTGTTCTGGCCACAGGACAAAACTTGGTGAGCAATCATCAGTTTTATTTGGCAGATCGTCAATTTGCCGAAGCTCATCCTGAATTGTTAAACACAGTGGTGCAGCAACTGAATACCACCACACAGTGGATTCAACAACATCCACAACAGGCTGCACAACTCTTAGAAAAACCGACGGGTTTATCGGTCGATATTTTGAGCCGTTCTATTGCCCGCATGGGTTTTGGCGTGCAAAACATTTCTGCGCAAGTGGTTCAACAACAACAGCAAGTTGCAGATGCTTTCTATCAACAAAAGTTAATTCCACAAAAAATTGACATTCAAGCTGCAATTTTAAAACCCACAACAAGCACATCGCCATAAAACAAAAAATCAGGACAGTTAAATGAAAGCGCTACAAACATTCACATTATTTAGTTTAGGTCTGTTCAGTCTAGGCTTCACAGGCTGTGAAAAAATTTCAGCCAATGCTGATTCAGCAAAAAGTTCGGCTGCCCCTCTACAACATCTGAGCATTGGTTACCAAAAGTCTGCTTTAAATTTACTGGTTGCTCGTCAGCAAAAGTTATTTGAGCAGCAGCTGCCCAATGTCAAAGTTGACTGGAAAGAATTTCCTGCTGGCCCACAAATGTTAGAAGCCTTGGCGGTGGGTGCTGTCGATTTTGGCTACGTGGGCAATACCCCACCAATTTTCGCCCAAGCTGCAGGCAAAGATATTCGCTATGTCGGTTATGAAGTGGTGACCCCAAATTCACAGGCCTTGGTTGTTCCATCGGGCAGTCCGATTCAATCTTTGCAAGATTTAAAAGGCAAACGCATTGCCGTGCAAAAAGGCTCTAGTGCACATGAATTATTGGGCAAAATATTAAAGCAAGCCCAGCTAAACTGGAAAGATATTCAACCTATTTGGCTTGCGCCTGCAGAAGCTCGTGCAGCATTTGATAAAAACAGCATTGATGCTTGGGTCATTTGGGATCCATTTTTAAGTGCTGCCAAGCTCGATGCGCAAGCACAGGTCTTGATTGATGGCACAGCATTCCCAAAAAGTTATGCCTTCTATATTGGCAATCCGAAATTTATACAACAGCACCCTCAAGCAGTCAGCAAGGTTTTAGCAAGCTTGAATGCTGCAGATCAATGGATTCTTCAGCATCAAGATCAGGCTTTGTCTATTTACACCCAAAGTACAGGTTTAGCACCACATATTGCCACACCCGTATTTCAGCAACGCTTAAAACCCTCTCCAATTTACCCGCTGAATGCACAGGTGATTCAATCTCAACAACGCATTGCCAACAGCTTTCAGCAAGACCAACTGATTCCACAGTCTATCCAAATTCAAAGTGTGGTTTGGAAAGACCACCACAGCATTACACCTTAAACATACACAACAAGGATATTAAGATGAAAATTTTTTGGTTTATTCCTACTCACGGTGACAGTCGTTATTTAGGTACTAACAAGGGCGCTCGCCAAGTCGATCATGCCTATATGAAACAAATCGCACTGACTGTTGAACATTTGGGTTATGAAGGGGTTTTAATTCCTACAGGCCGTTCTTGTGAAGATCCGTGGATTACTGCAGCCAGTCTGATTGACGCCACACAAAAGCTCAAATTTTTGGTGGCATTACGTCCGGGTATTACCACACCCGCATTAGCGGCACGCATGGCTGCAACCTTTGACCGACTGTCACATGGTCGTCTTTTACTGAATTTGGTCACAGGTGGCGATGAACATGAGCTCAAAGGTGATGGACTCTATGAAGATCACAGCACCCGTTATCAAACTGCGGCAGAATACACCCATATCTGGCGTGAAATTTTAAGCCGCTCACATACAGGTGAGTCGTTCAGTTTTCATGGCAAACGCTTACAGGTTGATGATGCAAAATTGTTATATCCACCTGTGCAGCATCCACATCCACCACTATGGTTTGGTGGTTCCTCTGAAGCAGCCATTGAACTGGCCAGTGAACAGGTGGATACCTATTTAACCTGGGGTGAACCACCTGCTGCAGTTAAAGAAAAACTTGAGCTATTAAAAGCTAAAGCGGCTGCTAAAGGACGCAGTTTAAATTACGGCATTCGCTTGCATGTGATTGTTCGTGAAACCAATGCCGAAGCATGGCAAGCAGCAGAAGACCTGATTCAATATGTAGACGATGCCACCATTGCCGCCGCACAGGCTAAGTTCCAAGCCATGGACTCGGTTGGACAACGTCGCATGGCGGCATTGCATCAAGGGAATCGTAGCCAGCTGGAAGTATCACCTAACCTTTGGGCAGGTGTTGGTTTGGTCCGTGGTGGTGCAGGGACGGCCTTGGTGGGTGACCCTGAAACGGTGGCAGCTCGCATTCAAGAATATGCAGACTTGAGCATCAGTACCTTTATTTTCTCAGGCTATCCGCATTTGGAAGAGTCTATTCGCTTTGCCGAATTGGTTTTCCCACTGTTGCCACTGGAAACCCAAAAGAAATTGGCTCAACCTAATTTAACTGGCCCTTTTGGTGAAATTGTAGCAAATCAATATGTACCTGCTGCTCATGCATCTGCACAGCGTAAACTGGAGCAAGTCGAATGAGTCAGCAAATACCCCCAAGTTTAGGCAAAGCGCAAAAGGTTTCACGTGGAACATTGATTGGACAACAACTGCTGCCGTGGTTGTTCCCCGTCGCTTTAATTACCTTGTGGCAACTGGCCTCAAGCACTGGCCTTTTACAAAGCCGCATTTTACCTGCACCAAGTGCTGTACTCAGTGCTTTTTGGACATTACTTAGCAGTGGCGAATTGGCGCAACACGTTCAAGTCAGTGCAGGGCGTGCCCTGCTGGGCTTGCTGATTGGTGGTGGATTAGGGCTGCTGTTAGGCTTACTCAACGGCTCATCTAAAACAGCCTCGACGCTGCTTGACACCACCTTACAAATGATTCGCAACATTCCAGCACTAGCACTGATTCCATTGGTAATTTTATGGTTTGGAATTGATGAAACAGCCAAATTATTTTTAGTTGCTGTGGGGGTATTTTTTCCAGTCTATATCAACACCTACCACGGAATTCGTTCTGTAGATTCACAATTGCTGGAAATGGGTAAAAGTTATGGGCTCACCCGCTGGCAATTGTATAAAGACATTATTTTACCCGGGGCGATACCGTCTATTTTAGTCGGTTTACGTTTTTCGCTTGGTTTGGTGTGGGTGCTGTTAATTGTGGCAGAAACAATTTCTGCTCAGGCAGGCATTGGCTATATGACCATGAATGCACGTGAATTCCTACAAACCGATATTGTACTAGTGGGCATTTTACTTTACGCCCTGCTGGGTAAACTGGCCGATGTGTTCGCGGTACTGTTAGAAAAATATTTACTACGCTGGCATCCAGCCTATCAAAAATAAGGATTATCTCCATGACAGATCTAAGCTTGGGACGTCATGTACACAGCACAGACTTCCCCCACCAATCTCCAACTGCGCAGTACAACAATACAATGGGTGCAGAAATTCTCATTGAACAACTGCACAAGTTTTATGGTTCAGTACAAGTTTTAACCGACTTAAATTTGCATATTCAACCTGGCGAGTTTCTGGCAATTGTTGGACGCAGTGGCTGTGGTAAAAGTACCTTGCTGCGTCTAATAGCCGATCTTGAACAACCCAGCTACGGTTCCATTCAATTTAAGTCAGCACGACATATTCGCGAAGGCATTACATCCGATGATATACGGGTCATGTTCCAAGACCCTCGCCTATTGCCTTGGCGTAATATCCAACAGAACATACAACTAGGTTTGGCCAACACTCAGCATGCAGAAGCCGCCAACTTACTTGAAAAGGTCGGTCTGCAAGCGAAGGCCGATTTATGGCCAAGCCAACTTTCGGGAGGACAACGTCAACGTGTGGCTTTGGCACGTGCGCTGTCACATCGACCACGCATTTTATTGCTTGATGAGCCCTTAGGCGCATTAGATGCGCTGACACGTTTAGAAATGCAGAACCTGATTGAGCAACTTTGGCTCGAACAAGGTGTTACTGCGATTTTAGTCACGCATGATGTCAGTGAAGCCGTACAACTGGCTGATCGGATTATTTTGCTCGATCAGGGACGTATTGCCCAACAGTTTCAGGTGTCATTGGCACGACCACGCCAAAAAAGTGTGCAATTTGCCACATTAGAACAACAGGTCTTAAGTGCAGTATTGGCAACTGAATAATCTTGACGCTAACAATGGGCTAGGCTCTCCCATTGTTAGGGCAATGCAAATGCTCATCTATTCCTCTTGATTAAGGCACTCGATTCATTCTTTAATTTTTTTAAATAAACCCAAGCTTAAGCACCGTAAAACTTCACTTTTACCATTTACAAATAAAATCAACAAACGCCAATCATTTAATCAGAAAATACGCAAGCAAATATACTCCCCCACCCTAATTGGTTTTTTGACTGATTGCATAGCTAAACTACAGAATAAATTATAAATATTTTAAAAATACATCTTTTAATGATGCACAAGACTGATGATTTGCCGTACAATTAATAATTCCCTTTTTTCATTGTTTTAAAATTACGAATGGAACAAAAAAAGAGTACACAAAAGCGCCATCAGCTTCTCAATGCTGCACTCGACGTATTTTCCTTATACGGGTTTAGCGGTGCAAGTTTGGACGAAATCGCACAAATTGCAGAAATGCATAAGTCAAATATTTTCTATTATTATGAGAATAAAGAGGCGCTCTATGTTGAAGTACTGACCACAGTACTGCAAAAATGGCTTGCGCCTTTACAAATGCTTGAAGCCGAACTTGAGCCAGAAGAAGCGATTACCAATTATCTGTTACAGAAAATTGAGGTTTCCCGTACTCAACCGAAAGCATCACGTCTATTTGCTTTAGAAGTGATTCAAGGTGCGCCACATATTCAGGAAATTTTAAAAGGTCCTCTGAAAAAACTGGTAAAACGTAAAGCCAAGGTCATTACCATGTGGCAAGAACAAGGCAAACTGTCTAAACAGATTGACCCTGAACTGCTCATTTTGAATATTTGGGCCATTACCCAAAACTATGCTGACTTTGCCACGCAAATGGAAATGGTCACAGGTAAAACCTTGCGTAACCGCAGTATGCTGCAACGTGTTTTACAACACACGGTTCACATGATGCTGTACGGTATTGTGCCTCGTCAGGACGAAATTAATGCTACAGAAGCCGCTGTTATCACGGCTGAACCTGTACAGGAAGCGCAAGAATAATCGCGCCAACCTGAACAAATATCCGAATTTAGCTCACGACCCTAGTTTTTACTCGGGTCGTGGCGTTTTGGGCAACTGTATTACTTAATACTTTGATATAACGATAATAATTTTTGTGCACCTAGCAACAAGTTTTCTTCCCAGTCCAAATGCGCCGTATCATTGGCACCATCGGTAATATATTTGACCGACAATATGCGCACGCCTAGTTTTTTACAGACTTTGGCAATCGCATAGCCTTCCATATCGACCAGCTGACATGGCACTTTCGGTGTCCCCGTTTCAAAACTATCACCTGTACCGCAAATTCCGTAAGGTAAATGCTCAAAGTAGCGTTCCAGATCAATTTCTGCAGGATGCTCCTGATCCATGGGCGTCACCCCCACCTGAAAACCCAGAGGTGAAACATCCATATCCCGCTGCACAAACTGACTCACTTCCACCAAAGCATGCGCATCAAAATGGGAGCTGCCCGCAGTGCCTAAATTGAGCAAGGTTTTACAGCCTGTTTTCTGAATCACGTCAAAGGCTTTAAATGCAGCATTGACTTTACCAATGCCGCTGTAATGCACCTGAATCCCTGCTTGCTCAAACAAGCCTTTAGACTCACTGGGCAATGCCATAATTAAAGCAAAATCAGAATTCATAGCCATCTACTCGTGCAGTTCATTAAAACTGCCCCATTAGAAAAGAAATTTGAAGGCGGTGCAAACCCCATTGCGATTTACAGATTAAATTGTCGGATTTTGCCTGATTTTTCGATAATTTTTCAGGTTAAAAACACAACAACAAGACGAAAGCGCGAGAATATGGCAATATATAGCTCTTACAAATTTTCAACCTTCATTCGACCATGCAGCTGCTCCGCCTGAATGCTTTATCTTCTACCACCGACTTAGCTCAAACTGCCGTGACCATTGGCAATTTTGATGGCGTGCATGTCGGTCATCAGGCGATGATTCAACAACTCAAAGCAGTGGCTGCCGCACAACAACTAAAAACCGTGGTGATGCTATTTGAACCACAACCACTGGAATTTTTTAAAGGTTATGATGCCCCGCCACGTATCAGTTCTTTGCGGGAAAAAGTTGAATATCTGACCGAATTGGGCATCGACTATATTGCCGTGGCCAAGTTTGACAATCACTTTCGTAGTTTAAGTGCTGAAGCCTTTGCCCACCTTTTAAAAAATAGTTTAAATGCCACACATTTAGTTTTGGGTGATGATTTTCATTTTGGCAAAAACCGTCAAGGCAACAGTGATTTTTTACGCGACTTTGGTTTTCAAGTTACCAATTTAAGTACTGTAAATTTATCGGGTGAACGGGTCAGCTCCACACGTATTCGCCAAACCCTACAAGCAGGTGACTTGGCTCTCGCTGCCCAACTACTCGGACGTCCTTATAGTATTACGGGGCGCGTACAATATGGCGATCAAATTGGTCGTACCCTGGATTTCCCCACCATTAACGTACGCTTAAACCGTCATCGTCCTTGTTTGAACGGTATTTATGGTGTTGAAGTGGTCTGTGAAACCACCTCTTTAACCGGCACAGTCAGCAATGCACATCCTAGCAAAGTAGGTGTTGCAGGCTACAGCCCAAACAGTTTATTTGGTGCAGGGCATGTCGGAACACGTCCTGCCATCAAGCAAGAACATCCCGAATGGCGATTAGAAGTACATTTCCCCAATGTTTCTGCTAATCTGTATGGCTTGTTAATGCGGGTCACGTTTTTAAACTATTTACATGGCGAAAAAAACTACCCTTCGCTTGAAGCACTCAAAGCGGGAATTGATGATGATGTTGAAAAACTTCTTGAATTTCGACAAGATCATCCCGATTTCCCTTTTTAATTTTACCCTGAATATTTAATGTAAAACGCGTCAGTCCATGGGCTGATTCAACTGGAAGACAACTTGCATGAGCGATAAGCAAACTCCTGAAAATGCAGTGGATTATAAAGCCACGCTGAACCTCCCAGGTACTGAATTTGCAATGAAAGCAAATCTGGCAGTACGTGAAGCGAAATGGTTAGAAGAGTGGTATGCCGACAACATTTATCAGCAGATTCGTGCATCGCGTATTGGCAAGAAAAAATATGTGCTTCACGATGGCCCTCCATACGCCAATGGTCAAATCCACTTAGGTCATGCGGTCAATAAAGTCCTCAAAGACATCATCATTAAAAGCCGTGTCATGGATGGCTATGATGCCCCTTATGTTCCAGGCTGGGACTGCCACGGTCTACCAATTGAGCTCAAAGTAGAAGAAAAAGTCGGTAAAGTTGGCGTTAAAGTTGATGCCTCAACTTTCCGTAAAGCCTGCCGTGAATATGCTTACACCCAAGTTGAATTACAGAAAAAAGACTTTGTGCGTATGGGCGTATTTGGTGATTGGGATAACCCTTACCTCACCATGAATTTCAAGCAAGAAGCCGACATCGTGCGTTCATTGGGTGCAATTGCCAAAGCAGGCCATATTGAACCTGGTCTAAAACCTGTGAATTGGTGTCTAGATTGTGGTTCTGCACTGGCAGAAGCCGAAGTTGAATATGAAGATAAAAAATCCGATGCGATTGACGTCGGTTTTGCTGTTGTTGATTTAGCCGATTTATCTGCACGTTTGGGCGTTCAAATTACCGATGCAACAGATATCGTGATTTGGACCACAACACCGTGGACATTGCCTGCCAACCAAGCTGTTGCCTTGCATGCCGAAATTGAATATCAATTGGTAAAAGCACGTAGCGACGAAAAAGCAGCACAAAACTTTATTTTGGCCAAAGAATTAGTACAGTCTGCAACTGAACGCTATGGCTTTAGCAGCTATGAAGTGTTGGCAGACTTTACTGGTGACAAACTTGAAAACCTGATCTTGCAACATCCACTGATTCAAGACCGTCAAGTACCTGTCATTTTAGGGGAACACGTCACCGCTGCCAGCGGTACTGGTGCAGTACATACCGCACCTGGACACGGTGTGGACGACTATAAAGTCGGTTTACAATACAACCTAAAAGTCGATAACCCGGTTGGTGGCAATGGTGTTTATTTACCAACTGCACCAATTTTTGCAGGCGAGCACATTTACAAAGCCAATCCGCAAATTATTGCTGCTTTGGCAGAAAGCAATAAGCTTTGGGCACATCACCCAATCAAGCACAGCTACCCACACTGCTGGCGTCATAAAACCCCAATTATTTTCCGTGCCACACCACAATGGTTTATCAGCATGGATAACCAAGGTTTACGTCAAGGTGCATTGAATGCGATCGAAAATGAGATCAGCTTCGTGCCAGATTGGGGTAAAAACCGAATTCAGGCCATGATTGAAGGCCGTCCAGACTGGTGTATTTCACGTCAGCGTACTTGGGGTGTGCCAATTCCGTTCTTCGTACATAAAGACACCAACGAATTACACCCTCGCACACCTGAATTGATCGAAGACGTTGCAAAACTGATCGAGCAAGAAGGGATTGATGGCTGGTACAACCGTGAAGCCAAAGACTTCATTGGTGATGATGCCGAGCACTACAATGCAGTGCGCGATACATTAGATGTATGGTTCGACTCAGGGACAACCCACTACGCCGTACTACGTGAGCGTGAAGAGCTACAAGACCCTGCCGATCTTTACCTTGAAGGTTCAGACCAACACCGTGGCTGGTTCCAGTCTTCATTGCTGACCTCAATTGCCATCAATGAACGTGCACCATATAAAGGCTTGTTAACACACGGTTTTGTGGTTGATGAAAAAGGCCGAAAAATGTCGAAATCATTGGGCAATATCATCACCCCACAAGACATCATTAAAGACATGGGTGCAGACGGCTTACGTTTCTGGATCGCATCCGCAGATTACCGCTATGAAATGACTGCAGGTAAGGAAATCTTTAGCCGCGCATCAGATGGTTATCGTCGTATCCGTAATACCTTGCGTTTCTTGTTGGCCAACTTAAATGGGTTTAAACCATCGACAGATGCGCTTCCTGTAGATCAATTGATTGCTTTAGATCAATACATCCTACAACGTGCCGCTGAAGTGCAAAAAACCATTCAGCAAGCCTATGAAGATATGAACTTCCATATCGTAACCAGTGCGCTGACCAACTTCTGTATTAACGATTTGGGTGGCTTCTACCTCGACATCATTAAAGACCGTCAGTACACCACCAAAGCCGACTCTCAAGCGCGTCATTCTGCACAAACAGCTTTGTATCACTTGGTTCAGGCTTTCGTTCGCTGGATGGCACCAATCTTAAGCTTTACGGCACAAGAAGCATGGCCGCTAATTCCTGAGCAATCAGAAAAATATGTGTTCACAGCAGAATGGTACGAAATTCCTGTAGCTTCTGAAGCCAACATCTTGGCAGAAGCCGAATGGCAAACCCTGATTGCCGTAAAATCTGCGGTGAACAAATTCATTGAAGCAGCACGTACGGCTAAAACAGTCGGCTCAAATCTGTCTGCAAAAGTTGAACTTTGGGCTAGTGATGAACTAAAAGCCGTCATGGATAAATTGGGCGATGAGCTGCGTTTTGTCCTCATTACCTCTCAAGTGATTGTGAATGGCTTTGATACAGCACAAGGTGAAGCTTCAGACCTTGAAGGTTTAAATGTGAAAGTCTCTGCGGCAGATGGTGAAAAATGTGTACGTTGCTGGCACGTTTTGCCAGATGTGAATACACATTCTGCACATCCAGGCTTATGCTCACGTTGTATTATCAACCTTCCAACAGGTCAAGGCGAAGAGAGAAAATATGCCTAATCCACAACACAAAAAGGGCTTATTCCAGTTTTATCCGCACAATTTATGGTGGATTGGCTTGTCCATTGTCGCGATTATTCTCGACCAATGGACCAAATGGATTGCAGTCTCGCATCTCAACTATGCAGACCCTGTACCTGTATTGCCCTTTTTGAATTGGACGTTATTGCATAACTATGGCGCAGCCTTTAGTTTCTTGTCCGATGCAGGTGGATGGCAGCGCTATTTCTTTACCTCACTGGCAGGTTTAGTGTCTGTAATTTTTGTATTTTGGCTGATGCGTATGCCAAAAAACATCATCGTGCTGCCTTTGGCAATTGCCTTAATTTTAGGCGGTGCGATTGGGAATTTGATTGATCGGGTCAGCCTCGGTTACGTGGTCGATTTTATTCACGTGTATTACAACAACAGCCACTTCCCTGCCTTTAATATTGCAGACAGTGCCATCACCCTTGGCACCATTCTGTTGTTAATTGATACGTTTTTCCTAGAAAAACACCGAATTGAACGTGCGCAGGCGCAACATGACTGAACTAATTAACCCAAATGACGAAACCCGTATTGAAGATGGCTCAAAAGTCGAGTTGCACTTTTCAGTGGCCATTGAAGATGGGGTAGAAATTGACAACACCCGTAGCCGTGCTGAACCTGTTAGCTTGGTAATGGGCGATGGTAGCCTGTTACCAGGTTTTGAAAAATCATTGTTTGGCTTACGTGCAGGTGACCGTCGTACCGTGAGCCTTCCACCTGAAGAAGCGTTTGGCCCGTGGAACCCTGAAAATGTCCAAACATTTGATACGGTTAAATTTGAACAGCGCCCAATTGAAGGGCACATGATTGAATTTGAAGATAAAGCCAAACAAAGTCTGTATGGCGTGGTTAAATCTGTAAACGATGATGTGACAGAAGTAGACTTTAACCATCCTTTAGCAGGTAAAAATATTACCTTTGAAGTCGAAATTTTTAGAGTGACACCAGCAGGACAACAAGGCATTAAGTTGATGTAACTGAGCTCAATTTAAACCCATCCTTGCAAAATACACCCCAAGTGAATGATTTTTTTACTTGGGGTATTTTTATTAACACGCTTTCATAAATCAAAAATTGATCATAAATGATCAATAAAATTAGTAGTGAAAATCCCTTCGCCTTGGGGGAGAAGGCTAGGATGAGGGAATATTGAATTATGGTCTTAAAAGGATTGATGATAAAAGTCTATTAAATAAGATAATTATTAAATATAATCAATCACTTAAATTTTAATAACCCTCTTTATTGATCTTCATTTTACGAATATACCGTTGTACGTTTTAGCTTACAATAACTGCAGAAAATTGACGCTAGGCAAATCACAGTTTTAATTTTATATTTAAGTCATACAGAAACAGGAAGTTTCTAAAAGCAAGAATAACAATAATAAATCAATATAACGGCAGGACGCTGAAAGGTATAACAGGAGTAATACCGAGTAATAAATCTGAAAAAGCCCCGACATGAAGTTGGGGCTTTTTTCTAACCTAAATTTGATTTTGGGTTTATTTGGCTGTTAATTTTAGTAATCTGGCAGATTTTCCATCTTCTATTACCCAAATATTGCCATCTTTGGCTTGTAACAACCCACGAATTCGTTGTCCCATTGGTAAACGTTGTATTTCCTGCACAGGCTTTGTATGTGTGTCAACCACAATGATTGCTTGAGATGACAAGCCACCTAACAAAGCTTTATCTTTCCATTGTGGAAACACATCCCCCGTATAAAAAATCAAACTTGAAGGTGAAATTACTGGGGTCCAATCCAACACTGGGGCTTTGAACTCAGGCCGTGTAGCATGGTCTGGAATAGGCAAGCCATTATAATGATCACCATTTGACACCAAGGGATAACCGTAATTCTCGCCTTTTACAATTACATTCAGCTCATCACCGCCCTTAGGACCCATTTCTGCAACCCATAGCTGTCCTTTAGCATCAAACGCCATACCTAAAGGGTTACGATGCCCTAAACTCCAGACTTGCTTAGCAATCTCTCCATGTTGCTGAAATGGATTGTCTCTGGGTGATGTGCCATCTGCATTTAAGCGCAAAATTTTACCTAAATTACCTTTTAAATCTTGAGCAGGTTCAAACTTTTGCCGCTCACCAGAGCTAATCCATAACTTACCATCAGCACCGAATTGCATACGGTGTGCATAATGCCCCTGCCCAGATACTTTAGGCGTTTGCTGCCAGATTCGCTGAATTTGAGTTAATTTTGGGGCAGATTTTACATCCAATAAAAGCTTGGCTCGAATCACGACAGCACCGTAGCCACCCATGCCTGATTCAGCATAGCTTAAATAAATAAACTGATTCTGCTGAAAATCGGGGTCTAATACGACATCCCCCAAACCACCCTGACCACCATAGGCGACTCGAGGCACAGCTTGAACATCTAAAATTTGGCGGGTTTTGGGATTAAAAAGTTTTAATTTTCCTGCTTTCTCTGTAATTAATAACTGGCCGTTGGGTAATTCTACGAACGCCCATGGTTCATTAAAATCTGCAATAGCGTGTACTTGATAGCTTTGTAAGCTTTGCGGAGAGTTAGATGCTGCAGCAACCGCCTTATTGTGCTGCTCAGTATCTATCTGTGCACTACATCCTGTCGTAAAACACAGTAATAACAACGATGCACATAAACTGCTGCTTTGATATATGTTTCGCATTTTTAGCACCTGTATTGTTTATTGTATTCTTATCACATGACATGATAGTCCATAAATACCAAACCTTATTTAGGCCAAATGTAGGAAAAATTTTAAATTTCAGATATTAAAAGCAAAAAATTAAGGAGCAATGCTCCTTAATTTTAATGTTCAGTGACATTCATGCGTCATTAACTATAAGATCGACTGGCTTTTTTAACCACACTTGGCTCAGTCACTACCTGTGATGTACTTTGTAAACGAATCAATGCCACAGCAATCGCACCAATGACTGCTGGAATTGCGACCGCCAAGAAGTTCATTTTATGCGGCAAATCCATGCCTAAAAGAATGCCAATAATAATTGGTCCTACAATCGCACCAACACGACCAACAGCCGAAGCACAGCCAATCCCTGTAGAGCGAATGGTCAGTGGATAATACTGCGCAACAAAGCTATACAGCAAAATACTACTACCAATCGCCGAAGCACCTGCCATTGCAACCAATAGGTAAATTACAGGCTGTGGTGAGTTAAAGCCTAATCCGACTAGCGAGAAAGCACCTAGCAAGAACATGCCAATAATCACAGGCTTTAGATGGAAACGGTCTGCTAAAATACCACCACCAATAGTACCAATTACAGCACCAATATTCATTGCCATCAGGAACATTAAGCTGTTACCTAACGAGTAACCCGCTGCCATCATCAGTTTTGGTAACCAACTGCCTAAAGCATATACCATCAACAAACACATAAAGAAGCAGCACCAGAACAACAAAGTACTCATACTGCGGCCATTTTTAAATAAGGCTGCAATAGATGCATCTGGCGTTTGAACTTCATTTAAGACAAACTGTGTTTGACTGCTGATATTTTCTTGCGGACTGATCTGCTGAACGATATGACGTGCACGCTCATGTTGTTGCTTTTTCACCAAAAATGTTAATGACTCTGGTAAGAAAAACCACAATAAAGGCAATGCCAATAAAGGCAGTCCTGCAATATAGAACATGATTTCCCAACCAAAACTTGGGGTTAACCATGCACCTAGTAAAGCAGCTAAAATACCACCTACTGCATAACCACTAAACATAGTGGTAACTAAAGTACTACGCATTTTTTGCGGTGCATATTCAGAAGTCAAGGCAACCAAGTTTGGCAGCACACCACCAATCCCTAAGCCTGCAATAAAGCGTAAAATACCAAATTCTGTTGGGGTAGAAGCAAAGCCTCCCCAAAAGGTAAAGCCACTAAATAAAGTCACACAGATCAGAATGACATTTTTACGGCCAATTTTGTCTGCCAACATACCAAATAGCATGGCACCAAACATCATACCCGCCAAGGCAGTACTGGCAAGCATGCCTGCTTGCACAGCGGTCATATTCCATTCTTGCATCAGTAGTGGTAAAGCCACACCGTTAATCGCCAAATCATAACCGTCAAAAATAACGACAAATATGCACCAAAGTACAATTTTTAAATGAAAAGGTTTAAACTTTGCTTGATCCACTACAGCATTCACATTCATTGTTGTTGCTGTCATTTTTCCCTCACCTCCAATTGTGAGATTTTTATTTTATAAAAAATGAATGATTATTCACTTTTGTATATAAAATGAATCATTATTCATTTTTTGTCTACAGCAAAAACTTAACTCTGAATACTTTTCTCAAAAACTTAGACTAAAGCTGTAGATAAACTCGACCAAATAGACTTGAATACACTTCTTATAATTTGCTAGTTATTTTATTTTTCACATGATTTATTGTTTTAAATATCTTATTTTTACTATTATCTCCTTCACTTTATTCCTCCATAAAAAAACACCCTCAACATTTGTTGAGGGTGTTTCGAATAATGAGCTGGCGATGACTTACTCTCACATGGGTAACCCCACACTACCATCAGCGCGAAGAGGTTTCACTTCTG
>NZ_JAAZQX010000044.1 GCF_012371325.1 Acinetobacter sp. A2
CATAGTATTCGTCGTTAGAAAACAATTATTGTGACATTATTTCAATGAGTTATCTATTTTTGTCGTGTACAGAGATTATTATAGAAGCCCCCATGAATAAATCGCTCATCATTTTCGGCATCGTCAACATAACCTCGGACAGTTTCTCCGATGGAGGCCGGTATCTGGCGCCAGACGCAGCCATTGCGCAGGCGCGTAAGCTGATGGCCGAGGGGGCAGATGTGATCGACCTCGGTCCGGCATCCAGCAATCCCGACGCCGCGCCTGTTTCGTCCGACACAGAAATCGCGCGTATCGCGCCGGTGCTGGACGCGCTCAAGGCAGATGGCATTCCCGTCTCGCTCGACAGTTATCAACCCGCGACGCAAGCCTATGCCTTGTCGCGTGGTGTGGCCTATCTCAATGATATTCGCGGTTTTCCAGACGCTGCGTTCTATCCGCAATTGGCGAAATCATCTGCCAAACTCGTCGTTATGCATTCGGTGCAAGACGGGCAGGCAGATCGGCGCGAGGCACCCGCTGGCGACATCATGGATCACATTGCGGCGTTCTTTGACGCGCGCATCGCGGCGCTGACGGGTGCCGGTATCAAACGCAACCGCCTTGTCCTTGATCCCGGCATGGGGTTTTTTCTGGGGGCTGCTCCCGAAACCTCGCTCTCGGTGCTGGCGCGGTTCGATGAATTGCGGCTGCGCTTCGATTTGCCGGTGCTTCTGTCTGTTTCGCGCAAATCCTTTCTGCGCGCGCTCACAGGCCGTGGTCCGGGGGATGTCGGGGCCGCGACACTCGCTGCAGAGCTTGCCGCCGCCGCAGGTGGAGCTGACTTCATCCGCACACACGAGCCGCGCCCCTTGCGCGACGGGCTGGCGGTATTGGCGGCGCTGAAAGAAACCGCAAGAATTCGTTAACTGCACATTCGGGATATTTCTCTATATTCGCGGTTCAGCAGGCATGTCCCCTTTGAGGGCGACCCGACGACAGGATAATCGACCTTATGGTGCGCAAATATTTCGGCACAGACGGTATTCGTGGCAAAGCCAACGAAGGCGCGATGACGGCGGAAACCGCCTTGCGCGTCGGCATGGCGGCTGGCCGTGTCTTTCGTCGCGGTGACCACCGCCATCGTGTCGTGATCGGCAAGGATACGCGCCTGTCGGGCTATATGCTTGAACCCGCGCTCACAGCCGGTTTCACCTCGATGGGCATGGACGTATTCCTTTTTGGCCCGCTGCCGACAACGTATAGGAAGAATAAACGCCCTTTTCACCCAAGTCCAACAGCTTTGGACCGCAGTTGACTCTTTCGACACCCCTGCGATGCAACCCAATCCGGCTGACGGGGAGCCAGCAACGCTGAAAATTTACCCTCCTCTTTCCCACTAGCGGCTCCTTTTCCGACAACCAGCACGGCGGATCCCTGCCGCGGCGCTGTGAACGCAGCATTTTGATTGGTATCGTTGGCCTTCAGGCTCGTCAGTCAAACAGACCCAGGAGCAGCTCAGCCGGTGGCGCCCGGCTTTCGGGTAACGCCCTGGTCCCGCTGGTTTCGGCTTTGTGCTTCAGGTGATCAAGGATCTGCTTGATCACTATAGGGTCTTCAATGCAGGCGATGACTTTCATGGCGCCGCCGCAGCCGCTGCAGGTCTCGATGTCGATATTGAAAACACGCTTGAGCCGTTGCGCCCATGTCATCGACGCTCGCCGTTGTGCTGGTGTTGCCGGTTCATCAGCCACCCTGACCTTGTTGCCCCTGCCCCGTTTTGCCGGCGTGACCAACGCCCGGTGCCGACTGTTGGGTGCGAACACCCCGTGGAAGCGGGTTAGGTTGACTCTGGGCTTCGGTACCAGGGCGGCCAGCCTTGCAATGAAATCCAATGGTTCGAAAATGACGTGCGTGGTGCCGTCCCGGTACGGCGTCTTGAGCTGGTAGCGCACGTTGCCGCCTCGTGTTAACGACAGCCGCTTCTCGGATACCGCCGGGCGGCTGATGTACCGGCACAGCCGTTCGAGCTTCTTGCGTTCATCGGCCCTGGCCGCCACGCCGGCGTGCAGGCTGGACCCGGCTACCTTGCCAATCCCGTCACCGAACGGATCACCACTGGTCGGCAGAGTTTGCAAAGTGAACACCTTTCGCCCCGCCTGTGAACCGACAGCGATACGGTAAGTGATCGAGTGCCCCAGCAGGGGTGTCATCGGGTCGTCATCCACCGCATCCGAGGCCAGATAGCTGTTTTCGACATCCCGTTCCAGCAGGCCTTGCCGTTCCAGATAGCGACCCACCCGGTGGGCGATGGTGTGCGTCAGCTGGGTGAGCTCTGGGCTGGTCGGCGCCTTGACCCAGCGGAAACGCGCTGAGCCGTGGGATTGCTCGACATACACACCGTCGAGAAACAGCATGTGGAAGTGAACATTCAGATTGAGCGCCGATCCAAAACGCTGGATCAGGGTGACCGCGCCCGTCTTGGCCACTTGGTGGGTATGGCCCGCTTTCTTGACCAGGTGCGTGGCAATGACGCGGTAAACGATGCCCAGCACCCACCCCATGATCTCGGGCCGGCTGGCAAACAGGAAACGCAGCTGAAACGGGAAGCTCAACACCCACTGACGCATGGGTTGTTCAGGCAGTACTTCATCAACCAGCAAGGCGGCACTTTCGGCCATCCGCCGCGCCCCACAGCTCGGGCAGAAACCGCGACGCTTACAGCTGAAAGCGACCAGGTGCTCGGCGTGGCAAGACTCGCAGCGAACCCGTAGAAAGCCATGCTCCAGCCGCCCGCATTGGAGAAATTCTTCAAATTCCCGTTGCACATAGCCCGGCAATTCCTTTCCCTGCTCTGCCATAAGCGCAGCGAATGCCGGGTAATACTCGTCAACGATCTGATAGAGAAGGGTTTGCTCGGGTCGGTGGCTCTGGTAACGACCAGTATCCCGATCCCGGCTGGCCGTCCTGGCCGCCACATGAGGCATGTTCCGCGTCCTTGCAATACTGTGTTTACATACAGTCTATCGCTTAGCGGAAAGTTCTTTTACCCTCAGCCGAAATGCCTGCCGTTGCTAGACATTGCCAGCCAGTGCCCGTCACTCCCACTCGATTGTAAACAAGCACACAAAACCCTTTAGTGACAACAATTTGCAAGAACTATCAGGCTCAGTGCCATGAAAAATACCATGACCAGATCATGAGGTTGAACACGGCTTGCGCCGGCAGCGTTCACGCTCCTGGTCGGCGATCTCGCCCGGCTGCAATGCTAGCTCAGCATCGGTCATGCGCTCCAGCACGTCGCGTAGGCGGATGGTGCAAGGAATGGGCGGCAGCTCGAACTCATAGCCGCCGGCGATCATTTCGGCCGCAATCTCCTCGGTGATGAAAAACGGCTCGTCGTCTTGGTTCGGCTTCTTCATGCCCTTTCCTCCTGGCGCTCATCCTGGCCGACAGCGGCCAGGGCATCGGCTTCCGTCAATGCGTCCTCCACGAACGCGCCGTGCTGCTTCGCTTCGGCCTGGCTGACCTCGGCCCATATCCGTTTCACCTGGGCCGCACTGTACCCGGCCAGCTCGGCGGTCTTGTTGATGCTGTAGCCGGACTTGCGCAGCGCGACAACTTGGGCGCGGCGCTTCGGATCAGCACGGCGGCCCTTGTACCGCCCGGCCTGGCGGGCCAACTCAATGCCTTGGCGCTGGCGTTCGCGCCTGTCCTCGTAGTCGTCGCGGGCCATCTGCAAGGCCAGGCGAAAAAGCATGATCTGCACGGCTTCCAGCACGATCTTGGCGACGCCCTGGGCCTCGGCCGCCAGGTCGGATAGATCGACCACGCCAGGGACGGCCAGGCGTGCGCCTTTGGCCTGTATCGAGGCCACCAGGCGCTCGGCCTCGGGCAAAGGTAGGCGGCTGATGCGGTCGATCTTCTCGGCAATGACCACCTCGCCGGGCTGTAGGTCGCCGATCATGCGCAGCAGCTCAGGCCGGTCGGCGCGTGCGCCGGATGCCTTCTCACGGTAGATGCCGGCGACGTAGTAGCCGGCGGCCTTCGCGGCCGTAGTGATCGCCTCTTGGCGTTCCAAGTCCTGCGCGTCGGTGCTGACGCGCAGATAGACCCGCGCCACCATCGGCGCGGCTACTGGCTTCGTCCTGCGCATACTTGCGGGCTCCTTTGGGCATACTCAAATGCACCCATCTTAAACTGGCAGCTAATGTACAAAAGTTGATAGAAGCACACAAGTTCAATTTTGCACTTCTGCCCCACTATTGCAAAACTGCTTGTTAGTAGCCGTTTTTTCTTACTGTTTATAGATTCAATAATTTTTGAAACGAAAAATTGGGACTAAACATTTCGGTTTCGTTTTCTGTCGATTCGTCCTGCGTATCTTTTGCATAAACAAACATTTGTTGTTCGTAGTTTTCGATGGCATTTTCAATACTTGTAAATTCTCCGTTTGTAAGGTTTTCAGACAATATCAAAGCATCCAATAATCCCGTATTTACACCCTGTCCTGCAAAAGGCGACATCAAATGAGCAGCATCGCCAATCATTGTTATGGGTAATGGACGGTTACTTTTCCAATCATTGTTCAAAGGAAATTTCCTTGTGGGCAAGCATTGAAATGTTGATACCGAACGTATTAATTGTTTGTAAACTTCACTCCATTTGGAAAATCTTTTCAATAAAAAATCGGCAACGCTGTTTCTGTCCTGAAAATCTAAGGGAATTTTATTTTTCCATTCATCGGGCGTTTTAAAACTAATTCCTAAATACAATGCACCATTATTATTGGGATTGGCAAACAATAAAATGCCCTGATGTCCCGCCATTAATCGGTTGCCGTTGCATAGCTGAAAAAATCCGGGACAGTTTATTTCCGGTTGAAGAATATCAGCTTGGATGTTGAAAGTACCGGTTTCTTCAACTTGCGTGTCGGTAACAAAGCTCCTTATTTTCGACATTCCACCATTGGCAAGAATAACCAAATCTGCTGTTTCACTCGGTTTATTCTCAAAAGTTAGTGTCCACTTCTTCTTACCAGGTTCAAGCATAACAAGTTTTCTATCCCAAATAACCGTGTCGTTTTCTAAACTATTCAACAAGATAGCCCTTAAGTCATTTCTGTTTATTTCAGGATTGTCAAATCGATTTTCGGGCTTTACATTTTTTGTGGATAAAATATTGCCTTTTTCATCAGCAATATTTACACCCATTGGTAAGGCTAAGTCATAATAAGTTTGTAACAATCCCGCTTTTTTCATTGCTTCCTGACCTGAACCTTTGTGTAGGTCAAGGGTTCCACCAAAAATTCTTGCCTCTCGGTCGTTGTCTCTTTCGTAAACTGAAACGTCTATGCCGTTTTGCTGTAATAATTTTGCCATAGTCAGTCCAACGGGTCCACCACCAATTATTGCAACGTTCTTATCACTAAGTAAATTCATTTGTTTGTCCGTATCTATTCGCATTGTCATTCAAAAATGGCACATAACAAGTGGCTATACGCCAAATGGCGTATATATCCACTATATCTTATTTTGCTAAACCTTTCATTATCAGTGACAAATCCGTTTTCAACCGTTTACCGTTCGTTTCTACTCTCTCAAAAGGATTTATATTCATAGTGCTTTTTGTTAAGTTTTGCTCAAATATACAAATCCTTTCTATATATCTAACAAATCCATCGGACTTTTTAATTGTTCCATTCCCTTGGTGGTAATATGTGTATAAACCTCAGTTGTTTTACTGCTTGAATGACCTAACAACGATTGAATATAACGTAAACTCGTACCATTCTCAAGCAAATGCGTTGCAAAGCTATGTCGTAAGGTATGTACAGTAACTTCCTTTTGAATCTTTGCTTTTAAAACAGCTGCTTTAAAAATGTTTTGAATACTTCGGCTTGAGTATGCGCCACCTTTTTGACCTTCAAATAAATAATCTTTTGGTTTATATTCCATAAAGTATGTTCTTAAAATAATTAATGTTTTCTCAGATAAAATGGTATAACGATCTCTTTTTCCTTTTGACTGTTCTATACGAATTTGCATGCGCTTGGAGTCAATGTCTTTTATTTTCAGGTTTATACATTCAGAAATGCGCAAACCTGCCGAATAAATAGTCATCAGAATAGCCTTGTGTTTCACGTTTTCAATAGCGCGTAGTACCCGAATGGTTTCTTCTTCACTCATCACAACAGGAAGTGTTTTTTCTTTTTTTGGTCTTTCGATGAAATATGTTTTCCGTTGTCCACCCAAAACACGTTCGTAATAAAACTTAATCGCATTGATTGCCTGGTTTTGATAAGATATTGAAACTTTTCGCTCCATAACCAAATGTCGGAGAAATGATTGTATATGTCCTTCATTCAATCGATCGACGTATAGGAAGAATAAACGCCCTTTTCACCCAAGTCCAACAGCTTTGGACCGCAGTTGACTCTTTCGACACCCCTGCGATGCAACCCAATCCGGCTGACGGGGAGCCAGCAACGCTGAAAATTTACCCTCCTCTTTCCCACTAGCGGCTCCTTTTCCGACAACCAGCACGGCGGATCCCTGCCGCGGCGCTGTGAACGCAGCATTTTGATTGGTATCGTTGGCCTTCAGGCTCGTCAGTCAAACAGACCCAGGAGCAGCTCAGCCGGTGGCGCCCGGCTTTCGGGTAACGCCCTGGTCCCGCTGGTTTCGGCTTTGTGCTTCAGGTGATCAAGGATCTGCTTGATCACTATAGGGTCTTCAATGCAGGCGATGACTTTCATGGCGCCGCCGCAGCCGCTGCAGGTCTCGATGTCGATATTGAAAACACGCTTGAGCCGTTGCGCCCATGTCATCGACGCTCGCCGTTGTGCTGGTGTTGCCGGTTCATCAGCCACCCTGACCTTGTTGCCCCTGCCCCGTTTTGCCGGCGTGACCAACGCCCGGTGCCGACTGTTGGGTGCGAACACCCCGTGGAAGCGGGTTAGGTTGACTCTGGGCTTCGGTACCAGGGCGGCCAGCCTTGCAATGAAATCCAATGGTTCGAAAATGACGTGCGTGGTGCCGTCCCGGTACGGCGTCTTGAGCTGGTAGCGCACGTTGCCGCCTCGTGTTAACGACAGCCGCTTCTCGGATACCGCCGGGCGGCTGATGTACCGGCACAGCCGTTCGAGCTTCTTGCGTTCATCGGCCCTGGCCGCCACGCCGGCGTGCAGGCTGGACCCGGCTACCTTGCCAATCCCGTCACCGAACGGATCACCACTGGTCGGCAGAGTTTGCAAAGTGAACACCTTTCGCCCCGCCTGTGAACCGACAGCGATACGGTAAGTGATCGAGTGCCCCAGCAGGGGTGTCATCGGGTCGTCATCCACCGCATCCGAGGCCAGATAGCTGTTTTCGACATCCCGTTCCAGCAGGCCTTGCCGTTCCAGATAGCGACCCACCCGGTGGGCGATGGTGTGCGTCAGCGGCACTGTTGCAAATAACCACGAATGGTAAGCTGAAGACTGTTTTAGCTAAAGGTGCAGCATATGAATCCTTTCCATGGTCGGCATTTTCAGGGCGAAATCATTCTTTGGGCTGTGCGCTGGTATTGTAAATATGGCATTAGCTATCGTGAACTGCAGGAAATGCTGGCCGAACGGGGTGTGAATGTTGATCACACGACTATTTACCGTTGGGTTCAACGTTATGCTCCTGAAATAGAAAAACGTTTACGCTGGTATTGGCGTAATCCTACAGATCTGAGCTCGTGGCATATTGATGAAACCTATGTAAAAGTGAATGGACGATGGTCTTATCTGTATCGTGCAGTCGATCAACGTGGCGATACCATTGATTTTTATCTTTCTTCTAGACGTAATACCAAATCAGCATATTGTTTTCTTGGAAAAATTTTAAATAATGTGAAGAAGTGGCAAATTCCACAAGTGATCAACACGGATAAAGCACCCACATATGGACGTGCTTTATCACGGTTAAAACGGGAAGGTAAATGTCCACCAGACCTTGAGCACAGGCAGATTAAGTATAAAAATAACGTGATTGAATGTGATCATGGCAAGCTAAAGCGGATCATCAGGGCCACATTAGGATTCAAATCTATGAAGACGGCTTATGCCACAATTAAAGGTATTGAAGTCATGCGTGCACTACGTAAAGGACAAGCATCGTCATTTTATTATGGTCAGCCTCAGGGTGAAGTGTGTCTAATCAACAGGGTTTTCGGTCTCTAAGTACTTTTTAAAGGGAACATCATCGACTCAAATCTCTATTTGCAACAGTGCCAAAAAAACCAACTTCAAGTTGGTTTTTCTTTTTTAATCATCAGTGGCGACCTTAACACCATATCCAATTAAACCTGCAAGGCTAGCATAGGCTATTTTGGCATAAATCGAACCCCACCAGACCGTAATTTTACTGGCACCAAATTCCCGAACCGTTTGCCCCATAAAATTAGTGGTTTCATAGAAATTTTTAGCAGAATAACCTAACGCAATATGATCAAGGACAGGGAATAAACTAAAAGCTAAACCTACTGCTGCTGCGGGGAAAGTAAACTCTCTTGATAGACCGAATTTTCCAGTAATAAATACAAGCGATACCACGATAATTAATCTAATGATAGTCCATAGCATCACTGTGAAAGGCAAGTTAAAGATGCCTGCTCCCTGCCACGCAAGACCGCAAACAACTAACACGATAAAGCCTACAACTATCAGGAATAATACAAATTTATCATGATCATCTTTACTCATTAAAAAGTCTTTTATGGTTTGTTATTTTCACTTGCTTATGCCAGGTGAAGTTAGATTCTAGGTGTATTTCTAGGGGTAGTATTAAGATTGCTTTGCAGCTTCATCTTGTGATTAGGAGCATTCAAATTTTCTTCCGGTGCAGTAATCTTTTGCTTCAATAACTGCTCACGGTACTCGCTATAAACTTCAGTTTTATTGCGGGCAGTAAAACGGTGTGCGCTCTGATCTTTAAACTCTGTGAAGTACCGATCTGAATACTTAACAGAAAGTTTTTCAAATGGAATCTCATATTCCATATCATTGATTCGAGCTTTAATCATTGGTTTATCTTTCATCTTGTAGGCATCAAGAACCTTTAATTCTGTTCCCTTCTCAAAGGTTTCTTTCTTAAAGAATCCAGTCTTGATCTGTAACCCTTCCTCAAGTTTGAGAAGCTCACCTTTTGCAATTTTCATACCTCTAATGCTACCGATCTCATCACCTAAAATAGATTTAGATTTAAGATTCGCACGAACCTCGGTAACAATTTCTTCCTTCGTGAATGTACGATTCTCTGAAGTTAAAGCATGTATCTTCGAGTTAATTCCGTATATCTCCCGCTTATCTTCAATATGGTGGCGGTGATCTTGCAGATATGCTTTGATCAATTTTTCTTGCTTGTCTACTAAAGTGAAGTCTGTAGAAAATTCTTTCTTTTCTGATCGTCCTAGAACTTTTTTGAAGTTTTCAAAAGGTGTAACTTCTTTTTCAACAGGATTGTAATTCTGATCATATGAGATTTTCCCATCTGGACGTTTAACGAATTCTTTTTCATTCGTGGTAAACGACATAGCAGAATAATTAATTTCGACATTATGTTTATGTCGGGTCAAAGCAACATAAGTTAAATTAGCATTCATGTTCTCACTCGCCACAATATAGGCATTATCAACAGTCATACCTTGTGATGAGTGAATAGTATTTGCATAACCATATTTAAATTGGTTGTATTCATTTAAATCTACTTTAATGATCTCATTATTTCTATCTGACTGAACCATCATAAATTTAATGTTATTAAGATTATCTTTTTCAAAACCGATTACTTTTGCTGTTTCACCATTGCTAACTTTTAATTTTGAATCATTCTGCTTAAATACAATTTTTTCTCCGACAGTAATTTCAATATCACCGAAAGCAGTTTTAACATGATTACCAGTAGCAGAAAGTTGACCATTTTTAATTAATACATTTCTTGCCATGCGGTTTAATTCATTCACATCATTATTTGAATGAGCAAGCATTAACTTATTTTCGCTAGAATCTTCACTCCAAGATTTAATAGTTTTGGCTAGTGCTAGATCGTGAGATTCATATTCATTAACAGCATTAATGGTCTTATAAATATCTAATGCTTTGTCAACTTCATGCTTAGATAACAACTTAGATGCTTCAATCATTTTCTCTGATTCCTTCGCATATTTTTGTCGTTGTATATTTTCTAATGAAGCAATATTTTTCTTATCAAGGTTATCTTGAATATGAGCAAAAGCAGAACCAGCACTAACAGCACTTAACTGATAACTATCACCAACAAGTTTTATTTGAGCATCATGCTTCTCTACGATCATGAGAAGTTTTTGCATGTCTCTTGAGCCGACCATCCCCGCTTCATCTAAGATCAAGACAGTCTTATTATTGATCTCAAAATTACCACTTTCATATCGGGCAAGGAATGAAGCAATTGTACTGCTTGGAATATTACAATCGTCAGAAATAGCTCTAGCTGTAATTGCCTGCAAAGCAATACCATGAACTTTATAATCTGAAGTTTTGAAGGCTTCAGAAACAGCACTAAGAACATAAGACTTACCAGTACCAGCCGAACCATTTAGCAATGAGATTCGATCAGTAGAAGTCAAAGTATAATAGGCTGCTTCTTGCTCTCTATTGAATGTTCTTTTATCAGCAATTTTTACAGCATTTAAAGTGAATTTTTCAGTTAAATTAAATGGCTTCTGTACTCGACTTTGCTCATTGGCATTGTAGATAAATGCAGTAATAGAATCTTCAATTCCGACCAATTCTTTTGATGAGAATACAACCTTATCTTTCCCAAACAACATTGCCATATCAGGACAAGTCATTACAGCTTCATAGGCTTTAAGATATTGTTCTTGACTGTCAGTATGAGCCATAACAAAACGCTCAAGATCACGGGCAGTAAATACAGACTGATTAGAAGTTAAAGCTCTAATAACTTCCGAAGGACGCTCAATAATAATTTCGCCATTTTGATGACGTATATTTTTTATATTTTCATTAATGAAATATTTATGATTACTAACATAATCAGCCCTGAAGTTTTGACTGGATAATTCAAGCCCCTGAGCCTTATAACTTCTATGATCTATACGAGCATCAAGACCTAAATTTTCGCAAAAATCGTTTACATGGTTAGCCCATGATAAGCGTGTATCTGCCACAAAAACTTTAGATGAAAAATAGCGATCTTTACCTGCCCCGCCCTTTTCAGGATTAGTCGGATTGTAGCGTTTAAAGTGTTGTACTTCGTCACGATCAATACCATCTAATTTTCTTTCACTAAACATCAAATGAATATGAGGATTTTGTTCACCATCACTTGCTAATGGGCTATGAATTGCATAGGAATATGTGAAGTTTTTACCTAAAGTCTTATCTACAAATTCCTGTACTAATTCTTCACGTTGTTCTTTATTCAATTCTCTAGGCAATGAAATTTCCAATTCAGTATAAATACGTCCATTAATGCGTTCGTTCTTATCTGCTGACTTCCAAAAATGAGCAGCATCTTTAGCCCAATTTGGTAAATTTCCTGATTTTATATTTTCTAAATCTTCTCTTTTGTATTTACCTTCACGATTTATATAAGCGTAATGGCTTGCCCCTCGACTTCCCGAAGAGCCGTATTGCCTACCTGATTTAACTGATGAGTGATAAATCGCCATAATTCGCCTATTTTGAATCTGCTTTTTTTGTTTCTCGGAGAGAAACGCGGAAGCGTGCATTCCAACTGCTGTTGTCATGATAACTTCAATATATATTCGCTACAAGGTGATAACCCATAGTTCAGAAACCCCAAATCTGAGGGTCTATAAGTGACACGATTAATAAGGATTTTTTTAAGCTATAAACTGTAATTTTTTGTTATTAGATAGACATTAGGATATTTTTTAAACTAAAGGACTGAAAGCCAATTTTAAAATTTTAAAAATCCTATAAAAAATGATCACCTGGCTAAATATTTTTCAATTCAAGTCATACTCAGAATAAATATTTCTTTAATTGTAAAAGTCAGAAATTAATAATTTAATATGATTTTTGTTGTTTAGTGCTGTAATAGATTTCCTCTATTTTTAGTTATGCTATGATTTAAAAATATTGACAATGAGGAAGTGGCAATGGCTATCGAAAATCTAAAATTTACTGAAGATCAAAAAAAGTTTGTAACTGATGAAATCTCTCGTTTGAAGGGATTAGAGAATAGAAACCAAACTGAAGATTTAATTTTGTCACTTGTTAAAAGTATTGAATCAGGCTCACCAACAAAGCAGCAAATTAGTTCATTTGAACGTGTAATGAAAAATGAATTTAAAAAACATAAAGCACGTTTAGAATTAGAAAAAATTAAGGAAGATGAAAAAAAACTTTTAGCTAGTTTGAAAAAAGATGCTCAAGCTGCTCAAGTTAAAGATCGCAAAAAACGTGAACATAAATTAATTTCAATTGGTGCGCTTTTTGAAATAGTAGATTTCCCAACTGAAGATAAAGGAATTATTACTGGTGTTCTTTTAAAGGCTCTTGAATCATATAAATCCAATCCCCAACATTTTGACAGTTTAAAAATTGCTGGTGACAAATTTATTGCTGATCGGGAACAATCAAAAAAATCTAAATCAACTCTAGTTGATAATTCAGGCTCTACAAATTAAAGAATATTCAAACTGGTAAAAATATAATTTAATTTTTTTCAGTCGCAACCCTGCGGGATTGCTTTGTTAATCCCGCTTATAGGTAACATGGAAGTAGTTGCGGGTCTGCGGTCAGCTAGCCAAAATCACAGATTTTGTCTGCTTCGCTTGCCCCATTCAACAGTAATCAGAGAAGGGAGGATTTTTCAGATTTTTCAGTTCGCAAAGTAGACACTTTGCTCTGCTCTATCGTTTAGGATTCAATATCTTTTTTTGAAAATTCAAAATAAATTAAATCTTTTTTACCTAGCTCAACCATTATTGAATTATAAAAATTGACAGGTAAATTTATAAATTCCTGATGCTCCGACCATAGTGCTTGTTCACCTTTGAATAGATATTTATATCTTGGATTGCCAAGTTCTATACGCTCTTTTTCTTTTGCAATTACTTCCGATCTGATTGCATTAAGCATATCTACAATTTGAATTGCTTTAGGGTCAATTTGATATTCCCTAGAGCTTTTCCCATTAATCCAAAGTTGAGCATCACGGCTATTGTACTTAGTTTCTTCCGTGTGGACTACCTTGTAAAATTCAATTATTTGCTCTGGGCTATATAAACCATTTCTGAAGCATTCAATTTTGAATTGAGCATTATTCATTTTTTCAGTTCCTTAAT
This sequence comes from Acinetobacter sp. A2, assembly GCF_012371325.1. Classification (GTDB taxonomy): domain Bacteria; phylum Pseudomonadota; class Gammaproteobacteria; order Pseudomonadales; family Moraxellaceae; genus Acinetobacter. Next base: position 13,324 of record NZ_JAAZQX010000044.1, read on the forward strand.
ATTCATTATATGATACGCAATGAACCGCATTTTTTTGAAGCATTAGAAATCTAAACATCAAAAAAATGCGGGTGACTATTACCCCTATTTATTTTCAAATAAGAGCCTTAAATATAATTGCCAATCTTTATATATTAATTTTGAATGCTTCATATTTTCCTCTGTAGTGAATTGACCCCCTTCAGGGGGTCAACTGTTTTATGCGTATGATGATGTATAGCAGCGTTTATAAACTTTTGTACCTGTCGGCAATAATTCAAAATCTAATACTGTTGCATTTGCAGACTGATGAATCACGATATAGTTATCCATGATCTTTTTTTTCATTGGCTCTTTGCTGGTAAATTCATTCGGTAAAGGCACAACATAACCTTGCATTGAACCTGTTGCATCATAAGCCTGTTTAAGTTCACGGATGACACAATATGCCCGGCTTTTCTCAATAACTTGATAGAAGTCTACATTTGTTTGCTCATATCCCCATGAGGTATATAAGATCGTCCCGATCTCTAACTGATCACGGAATTTTTTAATTCGGGCTTTTTGTTCTTCCTTGTTCTTGATGGCGTTTTGATGGCTCAAGTTGTCTGATTGAATATTTTGAGAAACAGCTTCTTTCATACGTTCAACTGTTTTAAATCTAGTGTAGATAAAAGGGGGTCGTTTGCGGGAGAGGGCGAAATCCTACGCTAAGGCTTTGGCCAACGATATTCTCCGGTAAGATTGATGTGTTCCCAGGGGATAGGAGAAGTCGCTTGATATCTAGTATGACGTCTGTCGCACCTGCTTGATCGCGGCCGCGATAGCTAGATCGCGTTGCTCCTCTTCTCCATCCGCGTTCCAAGCTGCGGAAAGGCACCCATAAGCGTACGCCTGGTCGAGCAGGCGACGCGGATCGACGTCCAGCGCACGAGAGAATGCGTCCGCCATCTGTGCAATGCGTCTAGGATCGAGACAAAGGTCGTCTCTGTCAGCCGGATCGTAGAACATATTGGCGGCGCCAAAGCCCACTTCACCGACCAGACCGACGGGATCTATCACCAGCCAGCCGCGACTGGAGAACATGATGTTTTCATGATGCAGATCGCCATGTAGCCCACGCAGTTCCGAGGCATTGCTCATCATTTGATCGGCTATAATCGCCGCGTGGACGTAGTCAGTTTGACAACCTGCGTTTTGATCATCGCGCGCCCGCTGAAACAAAGCTGCAAAGCGATCCCGGATCGGGAGAAGGGCAGAAGGCAGGGGTTCCTCAGATGCGGCATACAGCTTCGCCATTAGTTCCGCTGCAATTTCGGTCGCCTGGTAGTCGCCGTGCTCGGCAACGATGTGAGAGAGCATTCGCTCCCCGGCATATTCGAGCAACATCAGATTGTTCTCACGACCGAGCAACCGGACTGCTCCCCTCCCATTGCGCCATACCAGATAGTCGGCCCCGCGCAGTTCATCAGCAATGTCTTCTATAGGTTTCAATCCCTTGACGATTGCAGGAGTCCCGTCTGGCAATGAAACTTTCCAAACGAGGCTGGAAAAGGTGTCCGCAATGAGAACAGGTTGCGAAACGTGCCAATGAGCAGGAAAAACAGGCGGCATGAACATCAACCCCAAGTCAGAGGGTCCAATCGCAGATAGAAGGCAAGGCGTTCGCGGTCGGGGGCTTCGATCCCCAATACATTGAATAGGACAGCGAAGGCGCGCTCTGCTTCATCTGGCGCTGCCCAGTTCTCTTCGGCGTTAGCAATCATGAGTGCCAAATCGGCATAGCGATCTGCTGTTCCGAGCCGCCCAAGGTCGATCAGACCCGTGCATTGAAGAGTTTTAGGGTCCACCATGAAGTTCGGCATGCAGGGATCACCATGGCAAACAACCATATCGGTGCGCTCTTGGTCGAGCCGCACCGGTAGCTCTCGTTCGACACGAGCCAAAAGATCGAGCTGCGGCGTACTCTTGTCCTCGTCCGGTAAGAAGTCGGGATTGACGGCATTGCGGGACACCACATCAACGGCGCGTCCGAACATTCGCGACAGCCTGCGCTCAAACGGACATTGATCAACCGATAGGCTGTGAACAGCGCCAAGTTGCTGCCCCATTGACGGCCACGCTTTGAGCAAATCCGCTCCAGACAGATCAGCCGCCGGTACTCCCGGAATTGCCGTTATCACCAAGCATGCACCCTCCTGTTCCTCCTGCCAGTTGATCACCTCGGGGCAAGCCACACCTCGACCTTTGAGCCAAATGAGGCGGTCACGCTCTCCAGCGAGCTCACCGCGGCGGGAAGCAGGTGCGATTTTCGCGAAGGCATGCCCGTCACCACGTCGAAAAACAAAATCACCAGATTCTCCGCCTCTGACAGGCAACCAGTCAGAATGCGATTCACCAAAAAAAATATTAGTTCGATTCAATGGAGGTTCCTTCAGTTTTCTGATGAAGCGCTCTGTACACGACAAAAATAGATAACTCATTGAAATAATGTCACAATAATTGTTTTCTAACGACGAATACTATGACA
>NZ_JAAZQX010000045.1 GCF_012371325.1 Acinetobacter sp. A2
ATTCATAAAAAAAGAGCGTATTTACATACGCTCTTTTTACAGTATTTTAACTTTTTTTGCTTAACTGACTGGCATTAGTTATTGCGAGGCCTTTTTAACTTTAGATACTCAAATTTGCATTTTTTGAACTTTCAATCTGCAGAAATGACTGGTTCGCCTGCACAAAAGACTTTACCAAACAGTACTGCCCTCACAAAATAGAGTAAATGTTCTAATTTATAAAATGAATAAAATAAGGGATTCAGCATGGTCAGTCCTAAACATGACATACATAGACACGCCTTCCAAAACTGCCTGATAGATTTTCAAGAGTTTCAAGGTAAGTGTATTCCTGCTACCGAAGTCAAACCGTCTGATTTTGATGGTTTACATGTGGCTGTAATTGGTGCCAATCAAGACAGCGTGGCACAGCTTGATAAAATTTGTCAACAAGCGGCTTCGGTCAAGGTGTTCCAGATTGCCCCGCATTTTGTTTTGCCTGCCACAGAACGTGGCATACATCGCCTGATTAGCCATCCATTGGTATTTAAAAATCGGCGTTTGTTTAACAACCGCGTTAAAAATATTTTGGCTTTACGTTTTTTAGATGCGCAGGTAAAAGACACTTGGCTCAAACGTCAGCTCACCCCAAACATTGCCGATACACATCAACATTATTTTAAATCTGATCATTATTATGCGGCTTTGCAGCGTGAAAATTGCACTCTGATTACTTGGCCTATTGTAAAAGTCTGTGCGCATAGTGTGCATAGCATCGACGGTCAAAGCCACCCTGTGGATACCATTATCACTACATTTTAAGTCACATCAAAAGCATTATCATTTAAATAAATAATAGCTTAATTTTTATTCTATTTATATCCAATAAAAAAGGGTCAGAATAATATTTTGACCCTTTTAATGATATTAATTTGATTATCCAATTCGACGTTTCAAACCTGTCATTTGTAATACACGAGTTGAAATTTCTTCAATCGACATTTCAGATACATTTAAATACTTAATACCTTCTGAAATATAAATACCTTCAATAGCACGTAATTCCATTTGGCATTGGTTAAAGCTCGCATAACGACTGTTAGCCTTGCGTTCAGTACGGATTGCAACCAGACGTTCTGCATCAATCATTAAGCCAAACAACTTGTGTTTATGTGGTTTTAAGACTGCTGGCAAGCGGTTGTCATCTAGGTCTTCTTCGGTTAATGGATAGTTCGCAACACGAATACCAAACTGCAAAGATAAGTAGATAGATGTCGGTGTTTTACCTGAGCGTGACACCCCAATTAGAATCAGATCGGCCTTGTCGTAATGGCGTGTACGTGCGCCATCATCATTGTCTAAGGCAAAATGCACCGCATCAATACGTGCCTTATATGATTCAGAATCTGTCACTGCGTGAGTTTGTCCAACCAAGGTGGTTGGTGGTGTACCCAATTCCTCTGAAAGCTTGCTAATTAAGCCTTCGAACACATCTAGGTTAATCGCTTTTGCAGTGTTAATAATGTCACGCACATATTGATCTACTAGCGTGTCAAAAACCAAAGGCAGTTGACCATCTTGCTGTGCACGCGCATTAATCTCAGTCACCACATTCATTGCCGCTTCTTCAGACGTAATATAAGGATGAATGTGAATATCAAAGTCTACATTTGGAAATTGCGCTAAGAGTGAATGTCCAAGGGTTTCAGCTGTAATTGCAGTTCCATCGGAAATAAAAAAAACACTCCGCTTAATTTGTTTACCATCTGACATTAAAATTCTCCTTAAACATTTGTCTTAGTGCTATATAATCTTTATAGTAAACCGATCTTACATGACTGTCGCTTAGTAAAATCATATTGCTAAGTAGATTTATTATAATTTCATGACAAGATAGTGATTAATACTGCAAAAGTGGAGTAATAACTTTGGAAGCGCGCGTAATTGGTCTGGAAAAATTAGGGAAGCACGATGTTGAGCTTGTGGGTGGGAAAAACTCATCTCTAGGCGAAATGATCAGCCACTTATCAAACGCTGGTGTATCTGTACCAGGTGGCTTTGCAACAACAGCTGCTGCTTATCGTGAATTTCTCGAGCAAAGTGGCCTAAACGCTAAAATTCAAGCAGAGCTAAAAACGCTCAATGTAGATGACGTGAATGCGCTTGCTGAAACTGGTGCAAAAATTCGTCAATGGATTGTCGACACTCCGCTTACCGCAGCCCTAGAACAAGAAATTCGCGTTGCTTTTGACGCACTCTCTAACGGCAACCCTAATATCGCGGTTGCCGTTCGTTCATCTGCAACTGCAGAAGATTTACCAGACGCATCTTTTGCAGGTCAGCAAGAAACATTCCTCAACATCCGTGGCATCGACAACGTGTTAATTGCCATTAAAGAAGTTTTTGCCTCTTTGTACAACGACCGCGCGATTTCTTACCGTGTACATCAAAACTTCGATCATGATGTTGTTGCATTGTCTGCTGGCGTACAACGTATGGTCCGTTCAGAAACTGGTGCTGCTGGTGTAATGTTCACCCTAGACACAGAATCTGGTTTCCGTGATGCAGTATTTATTACCGCTTCTTATGGCTTGGGTGAAATGGTCGTTCAGGGTGCAGTTAACCCAGATGAGTTCTACATTTCTAAACCACTATTAAAAGCGGGTAGACATGCGGTTTTACGTCGTAACCTTGGCTCTAAACACCAAAAAATGGTGTATGGCGAAGAAGGTGCTGCAGGTAAATCTGTTGTAGTGGTAGATGTAGAAAAACAAGATCGTCAACAGTTCTCTTTAAACGATCACGAACTTCAAGAACTAGCAAAACAAGCTTTAATTATTGAAGAACACTATCAAGCACCTATGGACATTGAATGGGCGAAAGATGGTGACGACGGTCAAATTTACATTGTTCAAGCACGTCCTGAAACAGTAAAAAGCCGTGAAAATGTTGGCACAATGGAACGCTATCTGCTTAAACAAAAAGGTACTGTAATTTGTGAAGGCCGTTCAATTGGTCAGCGTATCGGTTCTGGTAAAGTTCGTGTGGTAACGTCTATTAAAGAAATGGACAAAGTACAAGAAGGCGACGTTTTAGTTTCTGACATGACTGACCCAGACTGGGAACCAGTAATGAAACGTGCTGCTGCCATTGTTACTAACCGTGGTGGTCGTACCTGTCACGCTGCAATTATTGCACGTGAATTAGGCGTACCTGCAATTGTGGGTTGTGGTAATGCAACTGAAGTATTAGCAGATGGTCAAGAAGTCACTGTCTCTTGTGCCGAAGGCGATACAGGCTTCATTTATGAAGGTGCTTTAGATTTTGAAGTTCAAAAGAACTCTATCGAATCTATGCCAAAACTTCCGTTCAAAATTATGATGAACGTGGGTAACCCAGACCGCGCATTTGACTTTGCTCAAATTCCAAACGAAGGGATTGGCCTTGCACGTTTAGAATTCATCATCAACCGTATGATTGGTGTGCACCCGAAAGCATTACTGAACATTGACAGCTTACCACGTGAAACACGTGCAGCTGTAATGGCACGCACTGCGGGCTATTCTTCACCAATCGAATTCTATGTAGAAAAATTGGTTGAAGGTATTTCTACCCTTGCTGCTGCTTTCGCTGAAAAACCAGTGATTGTACGTATGTCTGACTTCAAATCGAATGAATATGCCAACCTTATTGGTGGTAAGTTATACGAACCTGAAGAAGAAAACCCAATGTTGGGCTTCCGTGGTGCAAGCCGCTATGTGTCTGACAACTTCCGTGATTGCTTTGAGCTTGAATGCCGTGCCTTGAAAAAAGTACGTGATGAAATGGGCTTAACTAACGTGCAAATTATGATTCCATTTGTGCGTACAGTTGCTGAAGCAAAACGTGTGATTGAGTTACTTGCACAAAATGGCTTAAAACGTGGCGAAAACGGTCTAAAAGTGATCATGATGTGTGAATTACCAACCAACGCATTGTTGGCTGAACAATTCCTTGAGCACTTCGATGGTTTCTCTATCGGTTCTAATGACTTGACTCAGTTAACCCTTGGTTTAGACCGTGACTCAGGTATTGTTTCTCACTTGTTTGACGAACGTGATCCTGCGGTTAAAGCATTGCTTTCTATGGCAATTCATGCCTGCCGTAAAGCTGGTAAATACGTAGGTATCTGTGGTCAAGGCCCTTCAGATCACCCTGACCTTGCGCAATGGCTCATGGAACAAGGTATCGAATCTGTATCTTTAAACCCAGACTCAGTTTTAGACACTTGGTTCTTCCTTTCTGAAGAAAAAGCTCAACAAGCTTAATAAAACGTGTTAAAAGAAAACCCATGCACCTGCGTGGGTTTTTTTTCAAATTATTATTTTGAGATTTTATATTTATGCAAATTTACTTGGCACGAAATAATCAACAAGCTGGGCCATACACCTTAGAGCAGCTCAACCAAATGCTCGCCAGCCAACAAGTGTTGCTGACAGATTTGGCTTGGCACCAAGGCATGAGCGAGTGGAAAGCTTTAGGTGAACTCACCCAAGGGAAACTTGTATATGAACCACAAGGCTATGTAGCACCGACTTCTGAAGCATCTCCTTTTCAGCAGCCTGAACAGAACTATAGTGCAACTGCAGCACAATATAGCCAATCACAAAATACAAAAACCAAAACAACGCAAACTGAGTTAGCCAGTATCAACAGTCGTGCGCTAGCAAAAATTATTGATATGCTGCTTTGGCTACCAGCAGCAGCTATTCCCTCTTTTTTCTTAAATGCAGATCAATTTGAACAATTGTCTGGCTTACAACAAAAGATGCAAGCGGCAACCACTTCAGATCAAGCCATTCAATTACAAACTGAGTTATTTCAGCTGATTCCTATGCAAGCATGGCAAGCCATTGCAATTTATTTACTCATTATGCTGGGCTTGCAAGCATTCTTACTGGCTAAAAATGGTCAAAGTATTGGTAAGCGTTTAACCAAAATTAAAATTGTAGATGCAGAAAGCAATGAAAAAGTGAGCCTAATGCGAGTCTTTACGATTCGCTCTATCATTTTCATTATTTTGAATATGATGTTTATGCCATTCATCACAATTTTAGATTATGCCTTTGCATTTGGAGCAAAACGCCAAGCTCTACACGATAAATTAGCAAAAACCAAAGTCGTAAAGCAATAATTTTGATTTTTTGGCATACAGGGATGATTTATCATCCCTTTTTATTTACTTCTTTGATAAATAATAATAAATTTTCAATAGTACAAATAATTCCGAGTATCAAAATCGGTTTTTATTACAGGCATTTAAAGCGGCTTTATATATAGCTTAGTTTGTCGATATCAGGCATAATGCCCTACAACGTAGCGGTGTCCGATGATTAAGAAGAGTTTTTCGTGTCTAACGAGGTCTTTTTAATCATGCGACACTTTAATCGCTATCCCATATTAAATTAGGGAATGGGACTCTTCACCGAGGTTGTAAAATGAGACAAACGATTTTAGCTGTATTGTCTTTATCTACGATGGCTGCACTTTTAACAGGGTGTGGTGGTGATTTAGTACTTCTGAACTCAAAAGGTCCAGTTGCTTCAGGTCAAAGTAACCTGATGATGACTGCGATTTACCTAATGCTATTGGTGGTTATTCCATCTGCAATTATGGCATTGTGGTTCGGTTGGAAATATCGTGCATCGAATAAAGACGCAGACTATCAACCAACATGGTCACACTCAACTGCAATTGAAATTGTAGTTTGGGGTATACCTGTTATTATTATTTGTATTTTAGCTTGGTTAACTTGGTGGGGTTCCCACAAGTACGACCCTTACCGTCCGCTAGAATCCGACAAAGCTCCTTTAACTGTTCAAGTTATTGCTGAACAATTTAAATGGATCTTTATCTACCCAGAACAGAACATTGCGACTGTTAACGAATTACGCTTCCCAGAGCAAACGCCTGTAAGCTTACGTTTAACATCTAACTTCACAATGAACTCGTTCTTTATCCCTGCATTATCTGGTCAGATTTATGCAATGGCGGGTATGCAAACTCACTTGAACGTTTTAGCAGATAACACGGGCGAATTCCGTGGTTTCTCATCTAACTATTCAGGTTATGGTTTCTCGCAAATGCGCTTTAAAGCTCACTCTGTAACTCAAGCTGATTTTGAGCAATGGGTAACAGCTGTTAAAGCAGGTCAAGGTACGACGATTAATCCTCAAGCTGTTCAAAAAACAGTTTTAGATCAAGCTGAATTTGCTTCTTTACGTGACGGTAACCGTTCGCAGAAACAAATTGATGCAATGGTTCGTAATGCCAAAACTGAATTAGAGAAAGAACTTGCTGCAACGGCTTTAAAAGAAGGTCCATATAAGACTCAGCCACATCCTGTGACTTATTACTCTTCTGTTGAGCAAGGCTTGTTTGAATCAGTGATCAATAACTATATGAGTAACTACCATGGTGCTGACCATTCAGCTCCTGTAGTGGCTGGTGAAGCGCCTGCTTCTGAAACTCATGTAGCAGTTGAACATGCGACTGCTTCTCAAGGGGAATAAGACATGAGCTTATTAGGTAAGTTAGGTCCAGATGCAATTCCTTACGATCCAATCGTATTGGTTACTGTTGCAGCGATGATCTTAGGTGGCCTTGCAGTTGTTGCTGGTATTACCTACTTCAAAAAATGGGGCTACTTGTGGAACGAATGGTTCACATCTGTAGACCATAAAAAAATTGGTATCATGTATATCTTTGTATCTGTAGTCATGCTTCTTCGTGGCTTTGCAGATGCGATCATGATGCGTCTTCAGCAGTTCCTTGCAAAAGGTGGTGGTGAAGGTTATTTACACCCAGAACACTATGACCAGATTTTCACCGCTCACGGTGTGATCATGATCTTCTTCGTGGCAATGGGTCTTGTTGTTGGCTTAATGAACATCTCTGTACCATTACAGATTGGTGCTCGTGACGTAGCCTTCCCATTATTGAACTCTTTAAGCTTCTGGTTATTTGCTGGTGCTGCGGGTCTAGTAATGGTTTCACTTGCATTAGGTGAATTCGCTGCAACTGGTTGGATGGCTTATCCTCCACTTTCAGGTATCGAATACTCTCCAGGTGTTGGTGTTGACTACTATATTTGGGCACTACAGGTTTCTGGTCTAGGTACGCTATTAACGGGTGTTAACTTCTTCGTTACCATCATCAAAATGCGTGCGCCTGGCATGAAACTTATGGACATGCCTATTTTCACTTGGACATCATTAGTTACTTCGGTACTTATCATTGCAACTTTCCCAGTTTTAACTGCGACAATTGCGATGTTAACGCTTGACCGTTACTTCGGTTTCCACTTCTTTACCAACGACATGGGTGGTAGCCCAATGTTGTATGTAAACTTGATTTGGACATGGGGTCACCCAGAAGTATATATCTTAGTATTACCAGCATTTGGTATTTACTCTGAAGTAACTGCGACTTTTGCGCGCAAAACTTTGTTCGGTTACAAATCAATGGTGTACGCAACCGTTGCAATTGGTGTGTTATCACTTGTTGTATGGGTTCACCACTTCTTTACCATGGGTGCAGGTGCCAACGTTAACGCGTTCTTCGGTATCATGACCATGATTATTGCGATTCCTACTGGTGTGAAAATCTTCTCTTGGTTATTCACTATGTACAAGGGTCGTATTACCTACACTACCCCAATGCTATGGACACTTGGCTTCCTTGTGACTTTCGGTATCGGTGGTTTAACAGGTGTATTAATGGCAGTTCCACCAGCGGACTTCCTTGTACACAACTCTTTATTCTTGATTGCTCACTTCCATAACGTAATTATTGGTGGTGTTGTATTCGCGATGTTCGCAGGTATCATTTTCTACTGGCCAAAAATGTTTGGTTGGAGACTGAATGAGACTTGGGGTAAAGCAGCATTCTGGTTCTGGTTCTTCGGTTTCTACTTTGCATTCATGCCGTTGTATATCCTTGGTTTCATGGGTATGACACGTCGTTTGAATACTTATGACAACCCTGAATGGGATCCGTACTTGTCAATCGCGTTCTTCGGTTCTGTGTTAATTGCTATCGGTTTATTCTGCTTCGTTATGCAGATCGTGGTTGGTTTCTTACAACGTAACCAACGTTTAGACCTTACAGGCGATCCATGGGATGGTCGTACGCTTGAATGGGCGACTTCTTCTCCAGCACCGTTCTATAACTTTGCTCACCTTCCAAAGATCAATGGTATTGATACTTTCTGGACTGACAAAGAAAATGGTGTTGCATACGCGCGTCCAACGAAGTATGAAGACATCCACATGCCAACCAACCGTGCAGCTGGTTTCATTATTGCAATGTTTATTACAGTAATGGGCTTCGCGTTAATCTGGCATATTTGGTGGTTAGTATTCGTTACCTTTATCGCTGCAATCATCAGCTTCATCGTGAGTTCATTCACGAAGAAAGTGGACTACTATGTTCCTGCTGCTGAAGTTGAGCGTATTGAAAACGAACGCTATGCGATCCTTGAAAAACACTTGAAGAAGGACTAAGACATGGCTGAAGTACTTCATCACGACAACCACGGACACGATGAGCATCATCACCACGATGATACCGACATCACCGTCTTTGGTTTCTGGACCTACTTGATGAGTGACCTTGTAATTTTCGGTACACTCTTCATCGCGTTCGCTGTATTAAGTAGCCACGTTCCAGTAGGCACTCCAACAGCTCAAGATTTGTTTGGCGAGTCATTAGGCTTCGTTCTTACAGAAACTTTTGCCCTGTTGATTTCTTCTGTAACTTTCGGTTTTGCCGTTTTAGCTGCTTACAAGAAAGATGTTGCTAAGGTTTTAACTTGGTTAGGTATTACCTGGATTTTCGGTGCGATCTTTATTGGTATGGAACTTTATGAGTTCAACCATTTAGTTCATGCTGGTCATGGTCCAAGTGTAAGTGCGTTCTTATCTGCGTTCTTTACTTTGGTTGGTACGCACGGTATTCACGTAACTTCAGGTTTAGTTTGGATGATCGTGTTAATGATTCAAATCAAGAAATATGGTTTGACTCTTCCTAACATGCGTCGTTTAGCTTGCCTAAGCTTGTTCTGGCACTTCCTTGACATCGTTTGGATCTGTGTATTCAGCGTAGTTTACTTGATGGGAGTTCTCTAATGAGTCACGATCACAACTCTGCTGGTGCATCACACGGTAACACTAAGCAATATACGATTGGCTTTATCCTATCTGTTATTCTTACCATTATTCCTTTTGGTATGGTAATGGCAGGTGGTTTTGGCCGTGGTATTTTGATCACTGTTATTTCGATTACAGCAGTTGCTCAGATTCTTATTCAATTAATTTATTTCTTGCATATGAATTCTTCTTCAGAGCAACGTTGGAACGTGATTGCATTCGTGTATACCATTCTGACCATTGCCATCCTTTTGGTTGGTTCTGTATGGATCATGAACTACCTACACTACAACATGATGATCTAAACTGGTTGTCATGCTGAAAAAGTATTTATTCCTGACAAAGCCAGGAATTCTCTTTGGTAATTTCATTACCACTTTGGGTGGCTACTTTGTAGCTGCCCAAGGTTCTGTAGATTTCCTTCTCCTACTGCTTACTCTGCTTGGTACAACACTTGTTGTCGCCTCAGGATGTGTGGTCAACAATATTATTGACCAAGACATCGACCAAAAAATGCAACGCACACAAAACCGTGCATTAGTGAAAAAAACTGTTTCTGTTCCAATTGCGCTGATTTATTCGGTTGTATTGGGCTTAATCGGTTTTAGTATTTTATGGTTTGGAGTTAATGCATACGCTTTTCTTTTTGCGCTGATTGGTTTTGTCGTATATGTGGGCTTTTATAGCCTATGGACAAAGCGCACAACAATTCATCAAACCATTGTTGGCAGTATTTCAGGCGCAAGCCCACCTGTCATTGGTTATACTGCGGTTGCAAACCAGTTTGACTTAGCTGCACTGCTGATCTTTCTAGGCTATGCACTTTGGCAAATGCCCCACTCCTGGGCAATTGCAATTTACCGCTTTGATGATTACAAAAATGCCAATATTCCAATTTTGCCAGTAGCGCGTTCCATACTGCGTACCAAAATTGAATCACTGATTTATGTCATGTTGTTTACTATTGCCATGAACGGACTGTTTGTATTTGGTTATGCAAACTGGCTGTATTTGGTTATTTTAAATGCGCTCTGCATCTATTGGTTGTATTTGGGCATTATTGGTTTTAAAGCAGAAAATGATCAATTATGGGCAAAACGCTTTTTCCTATTTTCGGTTATTTTAATTACTGTTGTGAGCCTATGTTTTAGCTTTACGGCAACTGCGCCAACCACGCAAATCATACTTTTTTAAAAGATAGAGTTCCGCTCTATCTTTTAATGGAGTACCTGCCCTCTTTTCACACGCTGTACTTTTCTAGAATTTTTTCATTTTCTTCAATAAAATTTTCAATATACTAACTTTATAAAAGTTAGCTACATACTATTATTCATTTATTTCATCCATTAAACCAATAGATTCTGCTAATAAACAAATCTCGCGATCATTACTCACACAAAGTCTTGTATTTACTTGGCAAAAGCACTAAAATTCACGCTTCGCAATTTTGCGACACAACTTCGGTTGTGACTCCTTGCTTCTGATTAAATTAGTCAGGGGCTGCATAAACCGTAAGGAGCTGACAATGCGTCACTACGAAATCGTACTTTTGGTACACCCAGACCAAAGCGATCAAGTTGTGGGTATGGTAGAACGTTACCTAACTCACATCAAAGAAGCTGAAGGTCAAATTCACCGTTTAGAAGATTGGGGCCGTCGTCAATTGGCTTACCCAATTAACAAAATTCACAAAGCGCACTACATTCTTATGAACGTTGAATGTGGTCAAACTACGCTTGATGAGTTAGAAGAATTGTTCCGTTATAACGACGCGATCCTTCGTAGCTTAATCATCCGTCGTGAAAACGCTATCACTGAAGAGTCATTATTGGCTAAGAGTGCTGAAGAAAAACGTGCGCGTAAAGCTCAACGTGAAGAAGCACAACAAGCTAACCAAGACTCTGCTGAAGCTTAAGGAGAACATCAATGGCACGTTTTTACCGTCGTCGCAAGTTCTGCCGCTTTACAGCTGAGAACGTTACGTACATCGACTACAAAGATATCGATACACTAAAACAGTACATCACTGAAAATGGCAAGATTGTTCCTAGCCGTATTACAGGTACTAAAGCTCGTTACCAACGTCAATTAGCGCTTGCTATTAAACAAGCTCGCTACTTAGCGTTGATCCCTTACACTGACAATCATAAGTGAGGTTGAGCTGTGGATATTATCTTATTACAACGCATTAAGAACCTTGGTAAATTAGGCGATAAAGTTTCAGTTAAAGCTGGTTACGGCCGTAACTACTTAATCCCTCAAGGTAAAGCAGTTGCTGCTACTGAAGCGAACACTGCTGCTTTTGAAGCTCGTCGTGCTGAACTTGAGAAGCAAGAAGCTGAAATTTTAGCTGCTGCTCAAGCACGTGCTGACCAATTGAACGAAGTTAACATCGTAATCACTGCTAAAGCTGGTGATGAAGGTAAACTATTCGGTTCTATCGGTACTCGTGACATCGCAGACGCGTTAACGAATGCTGGTCTTGAAGTTGACCGTGCAGAAGTTCGTTTACCAAACGGTGCGCTTCGTCACACTGGTGAATTCAACATCGCAATCCAATTGCACCATGATGTTGTTGCTGAAGTTCTCGTTACTATCGTATCTGAGTAATTTTACGCAAAAAGAAAGAGCATGCTTAACGCATGCTCTTTTTTTGTCTTTCATATTTACCCCGCCTTTTCTAATTCGCATTTGACTTATCCTTCGCCAAAATCTACTCGCTTTTTTTTCTAGAGGGCGTATCATCGTGAAGTGGAAAGTAGCTTGAGTTTTAAGTTCTCTCCCCCATGTATTATTCAGCGATTTACTGTTTTAAAAATCAGGGATTTATATGTCACAGGCGAATGCCAGCGCAAAGCAACATACTACAAAGTCTGATCTAAAACCGAATGAGAACAGCCCCTTAAAAGAGTTCCGCACACCACCGCACAACCTAGCCATTGAGCAAGCTGTTTTAGCGGCATTAATGACTGTGGCCGAATCTTTTGAGCAAGTGGGTGATGTCTTACAAGAATCTGATTTTTATGCAACGCGCCACAAATATATTTTCCGTGCGATTGATTCTCTTTCTAAAGAAAACTCGCCTTATGATGCCGTATTGGTAAATGACTGGCTCATTAAACAGAATTTGCTTGAAGCCGCAGGTGGCGAAGAATACTTGATGCAACTCATGGCAGATTCACCTTCTAGTTTTTATAACCTAGAAACCTATGCCACGAAAATTAAAGAATTCTCTACTCTTAGAAATATGATTAAAGTTAGTTCTGAAATTTTACAAAATGCCTATGACACTAAAGGCCGTAGTGTCAGTGAAATTTTAGACTTAGCCGAAACTAATATTTTCCAGATTGCTGAACAACACAATAACAATGCCAAAGCGCAAGGCCCTAAAGCAATTTCCAGTGTTGTTGCCGATGTATTTGACAAGCTAGATGAGCTTTCCAAAATGGAAGGCAACATTACAGGCTTAACTACGGGCTTTGTAGAGTTAGACAATAAGACCTCAGGGATGCAAGCGGGTGACTTGATTATTGTTGCTGCACGTCCATCTATGGGTAAAACCACTTTTGCTATGAACTTGGTCGAAAGTGTCTTGTTCAATAATGACTTACCTGCCCTTGTGTACTCAATGGAAATGCCTGCTGATTCAATTGCGATGCGTTTGATTTCTGCTTACGGTAAAGTGCATCAAGGCAATTTACGTTCAGGTAAACTCAGTGGCGATGAATGGTCCAAAGTCACAGGTACGATTTTACAACTGCAAGAAAAGCATTTGTATATTGATGACTCTTCTGCCCTACCACCAACGGAAGTTCGTGCACGTGCACGGCGTATAGCCAAACAACATGGCGGTAAAATCGGTTGTATCATGGTCGATTACTTACAATTAATGAAAGTCCCTGGCATGGGTGATAACCGTGTTGGTGAGATTTCAGAAATTTCACGTAGCTTAAAAGCTTTGGCCAAAGAAATGAACTGCCCTGTGATTGCTTTGTCGCAGTTGAACCGTTCTTTAGAAAATCGACCAAATAAACGCCCCGTGATGTCTGACTTACGTGAATCTGGTGCGATTGAGCAGGATGCTGACTTGATCATGTTTATTTACCGTGATGAAGTCTACAATAAAGAATCTAAAGAAGCAGGTACAGCCGAAATTATTATTGGTAAACAGCGTAACGGCCCAATTGGTACGGTACGTTTGGCATTTGAAGGCCAATACACCCGTTTTAGTAACTTATCCCCTGAGTATTATGCTCAGTACGATGATGAGGAATAATCCCCAGCATCATTATTTTCACAGACCCTGTAGGAGTATTTAGGGTGCGCCAAGCAACAGTTTATATTGACAGTCAGGCACTGCAATATAATTTAAACCGTGTCAAACAACTTGCCCCAACAGCGAAAATTGTCAGCATGGTCAAGGCCAATGCTTACGGACATGGTGTAAAAGACTGCTTAGCAGCCTTAAAAGACAGCGATGCCTTTGGTGTCGCTTGTGTGGAAGAAGCTTTAGAAATCCGTGAATTAGGATATACACAGCCCATTACCCTCATTGAAGGCGTTTTTGCCAAACATGAAATGCAGCAAGTCTTGGCACACAAACTTGAATGTGTGGTGCACCATCAAGCCCAGCTAGATTGGTTACTGCAGCACAAAGCCGATTATATTGCACAAGGCTTAAAGGTTTGGGTCAAACTCAACAGCGGTATGAATCGTTTAGGTTTCAAAATTCCAGAAATTATAGATGTAATTCAGATGCTGAAAGCTGAAGGGTTTACTTGTGTATTGACCATGCACTTTGCCAATGCCGATGGTGATCATGCATTAAATGATCAACAGGTCGCCCAATTTTTGCATGTCAAAGACAATTGCCATCCAATTTTAGCTTCATGCTGTAATTCTGCTGCAATCTATCGTTACCCTGAGTTGCATTTTGACTATGTACGCCCTGGCATCATGCTATATGGCGCAACGCCTTTTGCTGCCCACAATGTGCATGCTCTCGATTTAAAACCAGTGATGACGCTCAGTGCAGAAATTATTGCTCTGAATCAAATAGATGCTGGCGAGCATGTGGGCTACGGCTCAACCTTTACCGCAGAACAAAGCATGCAGATTGCCATTGTTTCAATTGGTTATGGCGATGGCTATCCACGCACATTTACGCAGCCGAATTTTGTGGCGATCGGCTCAAAACTTACACCTGTCCTTGGGCGTGTGTCTATGGACATGATTGCCATTGATGTGACTGGTTTAAATGTCGATTTAGGCACGCAAGTTGAGTTATGGGGCAAGCACCGTTTAGTAGATGATGTTGCTACAGCCAATGGTACGATTGGTTATGAACTCCTCTGTCGTTTAAGCCCACGTCCGCAACGTAAAACAACTGCACTTTAAATATTCTTTATATAGCTTTGTTAAATGGCATGTAGCTAGATCGCTACATGCCATTTCATTTTAATATGTCTATCTAAGTGAATAAAGAGGTGGTTCCACTTGTTTGAACAACTAAAAGCGTATTTATAAGTGATATTCCGCTCTAGTTAAGCCACCTTGTTTTGTTGGGGGAGCTGATCATAGTAAAACTCATTTGGTGTCATTTTGTCTAGACTCGAATGAGGTCGTTTCAGATTATAAAACTCAAAATATGCACTCAATTGCTTTTTCGCATCTGTGACACTGCT
>NZ_JAAZQX010000046.1 GCF_012371325.1 Acinetobacter sp. A2
TCCCCACTTGTTTCTAAGTGGGGACTAAATTAAGGCTTATAGGATGAATTCAGAAGGTGTGTTCAGCGGACGCTTACGTTCTATGTGACTTGCTTTTTGTTGCAATAGGCATAAAAAAACGCCCATTCTAATGAGCGTTTTCACATGATTAGACGATTAAATATAATAACTGGTCTTGGTCATTAGCTTGGAAATAGCGGTCATGGTTAAGCGTACAGGTACGGGCAACTCAACACCACCTGCATTAAGTGCCGTATCACGATGATGTAATTCATCTTCATTCATTTGCACCAAAATTTTACGTGAACGGTCATCTTGTTCAGGTAGCTGACTAATATGATGCTGTAAATGCAAGCTCACTTGACGCTCGGTTTCTGCCACAAAGCCCAAACTGTATTTATCGCCTGCAATGCCTGCAATTGCACCCATTCCAAATGAAAGGCCGTACCATACAGGGTTGAGCAGGCTGGTATGGCTGTCTAATTCTTTTAAACGGTCTTCACACCATGCCAAATGGTCTTGTTCCTCAATTGCAGCCTGTTCCATTTCACGACGTACATTGGGTAATTTGGCGGTTAAAGCCTGACCGTGATACAAGGCTTGGGCACATACTTCGCCACTGTGATTAACACGCATTAACCCAGCAACATGACGCGCTTCACTCACAGCCAATTTGGTTTCAACCGCATTGCCTGGGTTTTCGCGTTGTGCCGAAGTTGTACCTGGCACTAAGCTGCGCAAGGCTTGGTCAAATGAGTGAATAAACTTGTCTATACCTGTGTAATGACGCATGAACTTAATCCTCCAAAGAGTCTTGTGCAGTATCTAACATTGGCTTGAGCTTTAACAAGAGCCAAATCGTGAAAATGGCACTTAAAACCGCTGTGATACTAAACAGAATTTTTAAATCAATTTTTAAAACACTTAAAATTAAAATCGAGAAAACCGCAGACGACACCATAAAAATGGCATTTAAAATATTATTGGCGGCAACCACACGTGCACGGTGTGAGCGAGGAGAATAAGCCTGCATCATGGCATATAAGGGTACAATGTAAAAACCGCCACTAACTCCCAATAAAGTAACTGCAAGCATCACGTGATAATAGCTCCAGCCTTGCTGAAACACGGCTGATAAGCCTAGTAGTTCACCTGTTTGAGGCGGTACAAAGGCCAATGCACCTGCTAAATAAAAAGCGAAAATGGTTAGACCTACTGCACCAATTGGAACCATTTTTATATTGACTTCTGAGCCACCTAATTTGCGGCACAGCAAAGAACCTGCACCAATGCCAACTGAAAATAGGGTGAGTAATAAACTCACCACGTTTTCAGAAGCATGTAGATTCTGCTGAGTCAGTTGTGGAATTTGGGTCAAATAAGTTGCCCCATAAAACCAATACCAAGAGTTTCCAAGTAAGATCAAAAAAATCATCGGCAGGCTTTTGGCATATTTTAAAGTCTGGAAACTGGTACGGAAAAAATTCCAGTCAATTTCAATCTCGGGTGCAGTCACACGCTGGGTTAATACAAAACGACTGGACGCATAGCCAATCAGTGCAATTACAATGCCTGTCAGGCTAATCCACAGTAAATTTCCCGCAGAAACAGAAATGACAGCACCACCTAAAATCATACCCAGTAAAATGGCAATTGAAGTCCCTGACT
This sequence comes from Acinetobacter sp. A2, assembly GCF_012371325.1. Lineage (GTDB taxonomy): Bacteria > Pseudomonadota > Gammaproteobacteria > Pseudomonadales > Moraxellaceae > Acinetobacter. The sequence continues at coordinate 1,669 of NZ_JAAZQX010000046.1, forward strand.
GGAAAATAGCATTGCCCGACATCAGTTCATGCGGTTTGAGCACTTCGGGCAAAATGGCATATTTAATTGGGCCAAAGAAAGTCGATTGAGCGCCCATTAAAAATAAAGCAATCAATAGCAACCATAAATTTCCCAACAGGAAACCTGCAGTACCAATGAGCATGATGATAATTTCGAGCAATTTAATGGCACGTACCAGTTGCGCTCGCTCGTATTTGTCTGCCAGTTGCCCCGCAGTCGCTGAAAAAATGAAATAAGGCAAAATAAACAGTAGAGCAGCTAAGTTATTTAGCGTACTGACATTTGCAGACTGCTGACTAATCCAGCCATAGGTAAAGACCAAAAGCAGCGCTTGTTTATAAACATTATCATTGAGTGCGCCAAAAAACTGAGTGAGAAACATCGGCAAAAAGCGCCGACTTCTCATTAACTGTTCATTTTTTTCCATGCGTGATTAACTTCGTTTAGTTTTATTAAGAAATGTGACCGCTTGATATAATAGTACAGAAAATCATGTATGATGTTTCAAGTCTTTTCACTGATGAAAAAATCAAATAAATTGGTGTTTGCACGCGCGTTCATTGGGGTTTTTCCATAAAAATTAAATCAGTTTAGAGTTGTTTATGCCTGTCAATACAAACTTTAAAAAATCAGTACTTTGTTCCAGTATGCACGCTATTTTGTGTTGGAATATGCCAAAAAATATCGGGCTTGGTCTGTTTTTGGGTTTTGTTGCATCTTCAAGTTTTGCTGAAAGTATTCCAGCGGCAAATACAGTGCAACAAGCAACAGGTGAAATTAATACTGCAACGATCCAAACACCTGTGGCAGAAGAAGCACAGAGCCTCGAAGCCGAAATTAAGCAACTGGCTGCAGCACAAGGTAAAGATAGCGCCGAAGAGTTACAAAAAATAGAAGAAGCAATGCAGCAGGCGCAAGCGCCAGAAGTTGATAGTTTGCAAATGTTGCAACAGCAACAACAAGCTGGTATGACATTTCCCGAATTTCAACCTATTGAATTTGAAGACCTGGAAGATTTACCTGTCGCACCTGTAGATCAAAATCTTGCTAATGAAATTTTTCAGGTGGCAGAACAAGCCAAGCAAGAAGCGATGCTAGATCGTAATGGTCAGGTTCCTGAAACCTTGGTGCAAGATGCAACTCAAGAGGAGTTGCTACAAATTAACCAAGCACCCGTTAATGTAGATGCATTAATGTCGAGCATTCAGGCAGACAGCAAAATTGTAGTCGAAGCTAACCCAGCAGACAGTACCATGACCGAATTGGGCTGGATGACACAGGCTGAAAATGCAGATCAACCGGGTTTTTTCAGACGGCTATTACATAAAGTCCGCCCACCGCGTGAACTCAATACTGCCAAAGTGCCAAGGATTAGTGCCGATGTTGTGATTAGCGCAAACAGTGCTCAAAATGGAACACAAAACGCCATTGGAGAAGTTTCACCAGAAGCTTATCGCACAGCGGTAGATAATTTAAGTGCCAACATTAAGGCAAAACTCTCAAGTTTTACCCAAGAATCGTTTGCAGACTTTCCAGCGGCCTTGCCACAGTTGCGCACCTTATCCAATCAGGCAGCGCAGGCGGTGGGGTTTTACAATGCCGAATTTAAATTTGAAAAACTTAGTGACAGTCGCGTACGTGTAAATATAGTGCCTAATCCACCTGTGGCGATTAAACAACAAAATATAGAGTTTACGGGCGAAGGGCAATACGAGGCACAATTTCAGGTCATTGGCGTATTGCCAGATCAAGAAGTAGATGACGTGTTCAATCATGGTTTGTACGAGCAAACCAAAAATCGAATTACCGATGCTGCCACAGACAATGGATATTTCGACAGTTATTGGCGTTTGCATGATGTTAAAGTCGCACAGCCGCAAAATACAGCAGATATAAATTTACGCTATGAAACGGGCGAGCGTTACAAACTTGGTGCAGTGGAATTCCGTATGAGCGATCCAAATCAGGAATTCCCGCTTGATATGGACATCTTACAAAGTATGGTGACTTGGCAGGAAAATGCTGACTATACCTTTTGGCGTGTCAATGGTTTAGCCAACAACTTAACCAACTCACGTTATTTTAACTACACTTTGGTTGATACAATTCGTCCTGATCCTGTAGAGCATCCTATAGAATTACCACCTGATATTCAGGCCTTGGTCGATCAGCAAAAGCTGTCTTTGGGCGATGCTACCGTTGCAGATAAAAAGCAGGTGGCTTCTTCGCAAGAGGTCACTCAATCTGTGGTGAATGAAGCGGAATTTGCGGGTACAGAAGAAGGCTCTGCCAATGAAAACCTACGCACCCTGCAAGTTCAACAAGAAAATAAGCAAACTGAAGAAGAGCGCTTTAAAGAACAAGCGCGTATAGATAAAAAAATTCCTGTCATTGTGACCTTAAATGCAGACCGTTTAAACAGTGCTGAAGTTGGTGCAGGTTATGGTACAGACACGGGTGTCCGCTTACGTGGGCAGTATCGTCGTGCCATTGTTAATAAACGAGGTCATTCATTCGATGCCAACTTGGAGCTGTCTGAAATTCGTCAAGCCATAGATGGGCGCTATAACATTCCGTATAACCATCCATTAAATGACTATGTGGCCTTAGTTGGTGGTTATGAGCGTGAAGAGCGTGATGATGTTGCACAAGGCAGTGGCTTATTAATCGAATCTGCGGTTGCAGGTGCAGACCGTGTGATTAAAAACCCAATGGGGAGTTGGCAGCATACCTTTGGCCTGCGTTACCGTTTAGACCGCTTAACCGAAACAGGCGATGTATTTTTAGATAATGTCCCTGATGCCTTTATTGCGAATGGAGATGTTGAGCAGCAATCGTTATTGCTTGGCTATGAAATTTCCAGAACAGACAGCAACCGACGAGTAAACCCAAGCAAGGGGTTTAGACAAATTTATAAAGTAGAACTGGGCAGTGAATCATTACTTAGTGATGCTGATTTAGCCATATTTAATGCAGGTTGGCGCTTTATTTATTCCATGGGTGAAAATGATAATCACCAGTTTGTGGGGCGTAGTGACTTAGGTTATATCTACACCGAAGACTTTAATAAAGTACCTTATAACTTGCGTTACTTTACGGGGGGCGACCAGAGTCTGCGTGGCTTTGACTATAAATCTTTAGCACCACAGATTGATGGCTTTAAAATTGGTGGTCAGGCTTTGGCTGTAGGCTCTTTGGAATATAACTATCAATTTAAAGAGGGCTGGCGTGCTGCGGTATTTAGTGACTTTGGTAATGCCTACGATACAGATTTTAGTAATGACACCGAATATAGCGTAGGCTTGGGTGTGCGTTGGGCATCTCCAATTGGTCCAATTCGGATAGATGTGGCATCGGGTATTTCAGATGACAACCATCCAATCCGTCTACATTTCTTTATTGGCTCTCAACTATAAATTTAAGACTTAGAGAACATTATGGCTGAAGTTGAACAGCAACCAGAAACCCCAGAGATGCTGCCCAAAAAGCGTCGAATACTCAGGAGTGTTTTACTGTCACTACTGTTTATGCTGATTCTATTGGTATCTGCTTTGGTGGTGATGTTCTCAACAGACCGTGGTTCTAAGTTTTTACTTGATAGTGTCTTGCAACGTCAGGAAATTATTCATTATGAATATGAAGGTGGTAATTTATGGCGCGGTATTATTCTGCGCAATATCATCGTCAGCTTAAAACCTGTGGATGTCAAAATTGACCGTGCCGATGTCATTCTTGGTTGGCGTGCTATTTTAGATAAAGAAATTCATTTAAATCGTGCCGACGTGCGTAATCTGCGAATTTATCCTAAAGGCCCACCGAGTGACGATCCATTCAAATTCAATGAAATTCGTCTTCCATTTGTACTGCGCTTAGACACTGCAGATGTTGATCATTTATTAATTCAAACTGCTTCTGGCACTCAGGTCGATTTTTACGACATTCATTTAAATAACGCTTTATGGTCTGGGACAGAGCTCAAATTTGAAGACTCGCACATGGACATGGGCTATTTGAATGTGCGTAATGCAACAGGCGATATGAAGTTTGAGGGCAAATATCCACTAAACGTGACGGGCGACCTAAATCTGCCATCCTTGCACAATAGTTTGAATATCCATGATATTAAAGTCGTGGCGAAAGGCACTTTAGATACCATTCAAGCTGGTGTGGCAACCAATACGCCTGATTTATTAACAGGTTGGGTCGTGTTACACCCGATGCGCAAGCAAGTGCCAATGTTTGGTGAACTGCAATTTAAACAATATCACTGGCCTATTTTGACGGAACAGCAGTTGTTTACCCAAGCAGGTGCAGCCAAATTTAAAGGGGATATTAAACGTCTGGATATTGATATTGCGACCGACTTAAGTGGGAAGAATATTCCACAAGGGCAATATACAGGCTTGATGTACACCGACTTGGTTAATCAGCTCAACATTAGCAATTTAAATGCACAACTTATGCAAGGTGCTGCCAATGTTGCAGGCGTAGTGAGTTGGAAAGATCGAGTGAGTTGGGACTTAACTGGGCGTTTGGACAAAATTAATCCGAAAGACCCTCTAATTCCTCAAGTGGTCAAAGACTTTTTACCGCCAAGCCTAGATGCCAATTTGACTTCTAAAGGTCATTTGGAAAAAGGGACGCATTTAACTGCACAAGTTGATTTTGACCGATTTGAAACATGGAACTTAAAATTAGATCAAAACCCTGCACAGGGTAAAGCGGCCAAACCAATGTTGTTGGATGTGCGCTGGAATAATATTGACCGTGCAGTGCCTTATGTGGGTTGGCTAAAAAGTGAATCGGGGGATGTACAGTTAGCATTGGTTGAGGGGCAGCAAGATATTTTTGTGGCGACCAAAGTCAGTGCGCATGAGCAAACGGCTTTGCCTGCAGGTATGTATCAAGCCAAATTAAACCTTAAAAACAACCGTTTAAATATTCCAAACTTTAAGCTAGATACGGGCAATAGTCACTTGGCAGGTAGCGCCGTAATAGATTTACCTTCTGACAAACGTCAGTTGAAATGGAATGCGGTGTTGGCAGCCAAAGATTTTAATCCGCAAACTGTGGTAGCGGCAGCACCAGTGAATGTGTTGAATGGGCAGTTAAAAGCCAATGGTTTTGCATTGCCGAATCAGCAAATTATTCATTTAAATGATGTGAATTTAACTGGGCGACTGGCCAACCAAAATGAAAGTGTACATTTAACAGGGCAAAGCACGATTGCTTTACTGTTCCATGATGCCAAAGCAGGCGGTGGTTTTAAAAGTTTTGCGGTGAATTATGATGGTGACCTAAATGCCAGCGCAATTCAGGGCAGTCAAGGCAGTTTAAAGCTGAAAGTTTCGGGCACACCTGAGCTGATCAAAATTAGTGATTTACGTCATAACGGAGTCGCAGGGCAAATTGTGGCAGATGGTTTATTACATCTGAACAATGGGATGGGCTGGAATTTAAATGCTTCTTTAATCCGTTTTAAACCGCATTATTTTGTATCGAGTGTACGTGGTGAATTATCAGGAAACATCCGCACACAAGGCATTTGGTCAGAAAAGCAGAAGCGTATTAACATTGAGCGTCTAAATTTAGCAGGTATGCTGAATAATAAACCTGTACGTGGTACAGGTAATTTGGCGATGGTGATTGATTCCAATCAAAAAGGTTTCTTGCCGCAACAGTTTGAAGCCAATAATTTGTATCTGTCTTATGCCAAAAACCAGCTACAGGCCACTGGCAATGCACAAAACCTACGCATTAAAGTCAATGCACCTGCCTTATACGAAATATATTCGGGCTTACGTGGGCGTGCCTATGGTTATTTAAATGTGCAGTCGCAACCACGTTTGAAAGCAACCGCCAATTTAGCGGTTGATCAGTTCAGTTTTAACAATATTTTCAGTGTACGTAAATTGCGCATACAGGGTGAATTGCCAACATCTGAAAATACCGCAACATTGATGACCGCATCGCTGGAACATCTCCGCAGTGGCAATCGTGGCATTGAACAAGGTCAAATTGCGCTGGCAGGCACACGTCAGGCACATGTATTAAAACTTGAAGCAGAAAATAAACTGAGTAAGTTTTATGTGCAACTCGCAGGTGGCTTGAATGCGCAAAACGATTGGATTGGACAAATCCAGAAAGGTGATTTTGACTCATTAAGAACCCATTTGGCGCAGCGTCAAAATGCAGCGGTAATTTATCAGCATAAAAACAGTGAGCTGTATGTGGGTGCACATTGCTGGATGAGCCAACAAAGTCAGTTGTGCTTCGATCAGCCGATTCGAGTCAGTAAAACCAAAGCCAATGCATCTTTTGTGACACAAAACCTAGACTTAAACGATTTTGCTGCCTTTATGCCTGAAGGTCTTGCCATTACAGGTAAGGTCAATGGTCATGCCAAAGCAGCTTGGGCCAAAGGGCAGAAACCTAAAATTGATGCGCATCTGATTACACGTAATGGTGTGATAGGTATTGCAGCAGATGACCCGCAAGATATTGGCTCTACTTTACGCTATGAACAAGTCGCTTTGGTGGCGAAAAGCATTGCCGATGGTTTACAGTTACGCATGGATGTCAAAACGCCTGAAATTGGTGCAGGTTATGCCAATGTGGTGATCGATCCATACAGTAAAAATATGCCAATGCGTGGTGAAATCGCCTTCGATCAAGTGCAACTAAAAGTCTTTAAACCGTTTATTGCCGATGTGCGTTCCATGGCGGGCACTCTATCTTTTGCTGGTAAGGTCAATGGCACGTTAACCTCACCTTTAATCACTGGTGAAATGCGACTGAAAGATGGCACACTCAGCATGATTTCCTTACCTGTGAATTTGACCAATGTGCAGCTGTACTCATCAATTCGGCAAGATCAAGCCTCTATTAATGGTGCATTTAATAGCGGTGGTGGTGTAGGACGTTTAACAGGTAGTGTGGATTGGAAAAATGATCCTCGAATTCAGTTAAATTTAAATGGTAAAGATTTATTAATACGTCAGGCGCCGTTAATTACTGCAATGATTACGCCTGATGTCTCTTTGGATGTTTTACCGTTCCAAAAAAAACTGAGTTTAAAAGGGAAAGTAGATGTACCACGTGCGTTAATTTCTATGCCTGAAGTTTCTGCACCCGTGGTGAATGTGTCTTCTGATGTACGTGTAGTACATGAAGGTCAAGATCAGCTCGCATTACTACGTTCAGCACGTCCATGGGATATCCGAGCAGATTTAGAGCTAAACTTGGGTGATCAAGTGATTTTCCAAGGTTTTGACAGCCGTATTCCACTTATTGGACGTTTGTATCTTTCTCAACGTGGTTTGGAAACTGCCATGCGTGCGAATGGTGCAATTGGTGTTAGTCAGCGTGTAAAAATTGAAGCATACGGGCAGAGTCTGGACTTAAACCGTGCGATTGCACGTTTTAATGGCCCGATTTCAAACCCAACTCTAGATATGGATGCCAATAAAAACGTACAAGGCAGTATGGTGGGCTTTAGGGTTACAGGTACAGCCAGCAGCCCAAATATTCAGGTTTATAACGATGCGGGTTTATCTGAACAGGAAGCATTAAATGCTTTGATTACAGGACGTATCAATGAAGGTACTAGCGGTCTGAGTCAAACTGAAAGCTTTAAGTCGGATGTAAACAATACCATTGCTGCAGCAGGGATCAGTATGGGCTTGGGTGGCACACGTGCCTTGACCAACCAAATTGGACGTACATTCGGTTTAAGTGGTTTAGCGCTTGATGCCCAAGGTACGGGGGATGACACGCAAGTTAGTGTGACGGGTTACATTACTCCAGACTTATTTATTCGTTACGGTGTGGGCGTATTTACCCCAGTGAATAAACTGACCTTGCGTTATCAAATGAATAAGCGCTTGTATTTGGAAGCCAGTCAGGCTTTAGAACGTGCGGTGGATATTTTCTATAATTGGCGTTTCTAACCGCAGCTAAGTCAGATAAAAAATGCGCTCTACATGAGCGCATTTTTTCAATGAAATTTCTTATTTTGTTGAACATTGATTATCATAAGCCTAATAGGAGAGCGTGAATGAAAAAGATTTTGGTTGTTACTGCCGTGCTTGCATTAATGGGCTGTGCAGAAAAAAAACCTCTAACCCCAGAAGAGCAATGGCAAGGTTACTGCAGAAGTGTTGGAAATGCAGCACGTACCATTATGCTAGATCGTCAAAATGCAATTGAAAAAGAACGAGCTATTGAGCATGCCAACAAAATTGAAGATGATACGACCCGTACTTTTATTTTAGAGATTATTGAGCAAATTTATGCTTTGCCAATAGATGAAATTAAGGGCGATGCAGATGCCGCACGTGAAAAAATCCGTGCTCAGTTTACTGAAAAATGTATTGCTACACCGCATGATAAAATGCCAGATTACAAACCGTTCTAAAAGAACGGTTTTTTTATGAATATTTATTATTCTACCAACAGTAATTTCAAAACTTAAATAGCCTAAACAGTGTCTAGTATTCGTTGTCAGGCCATTAAAATTTCCCACAAATAAATTGTGACAAGTTCTTAATCTTAAAACTAGCAATACTTATCTTTTTACTGAATAATGAATTTATAACAAAAACAGTAGGAGCGCATAATGGAAGTGGTTGCTTACCTGCATAATGCAGACTTGCTCTTAGAAGATGAACAGGGTGTCGCCATTGTTGGTGGTAGTCACTATGTTTTAAGTTTAGGTGATCGGGTTTTTTTACGTCAGCAAATAGATGAGCCCGCAAAGATTTATCAAGTACAGATTTCATTTGCTAGTGCAGCGCATTGTATGCTGCATGAAGATGAAATTCAGCTCAAGTTTGAAGGTAGCCGTGAACAATTACAGCACTATCTTCAAGCTACTACAGTACACTAAGGTGGAATATCTTTCATTTTAGATAGAAGGCAACATTGGGTTGCCTTTTTTACGAGTTAAACTTTAGGCAAAAGTTAAAGTGAATGCAGTTTAAGTCAAAATTAAGTCATGTTTTGCCTGTAAATTGAACAATATGCGCATCATTTAGTTATAAAATAATGGGCATCACAAAGAAACACTTTAGTTGCATTAACTTTTAACTGGAAGTTTAGTAAAATTTTGCAGTCCATATTATTTGTGATGCTTTGCAAAAGCAGGAATTCGCAAATAATTTTTTAAAAAAGAGGAATAACACCGTGCTAGAAGCTTACCGCCAACACGTTGAAGAACGTGCCGCACTCGGAGTCCCACCGAAGCCACTTGATGATGTGCAAACAGCTGCATTAGTTGAATTATTAAAAAATCCACCAGCAGGCGAAGAAGCTTATTTAGTTGATTTGCTTGAAAACCGCGTACCAGCAGGTGTTGACCAAGCGGCATACGTTAAAGCTGCTTTCTTAGCTGCTGTAGCAAAAGGTGAAGCAACCTCTCCACTCGTGTCTAAAGAGCGTGCTGTTTACTTACTAGGTACTATGCTTGGTGGTTACAACGTAGCACCTTTAGTTGAGCTTTTAGACAATGCAGAATTATCTGGCTTAGCTGCTGATGCATTGAAAAACACTTTGCTTGTATTTGATGCGTTCCATGACGTAGCAGACAAAGCAAAAGCAGGTAACGAAAACGCGAAAGCAGTTTTACAATCTTGGGCTGATGCTGAATGGTTCACTAGCCGTAAAGATGTACCTGAAGAAATCAAACTTACAGTTTTCAAAGTAACTGGCGAAACTAACACTGACGACTTGTCACCTGCACAAGACGCATGGAGCCGTCCAGACATTCCATTGCACGCAAATGCAATGTTGAAAAACGTACGTGATGGTATCAACCCAGAAGTTCCTGGTGAAGTTGGTCCATTAAACCAAATCAAAGACTTAATCGCGAAAGGCAACCAAGTTGCTTACGTGGGTGACGTTGTAGGTACAGGTTCTTCTCGTAAGTCTGCAACTAACTCTGTACTTTGGTTCTTCGGTGACGAAATTGCGCACATTCCAAACAAAAAAGATGGCGGCTACTGCTTAGGCGGTAAAATCGCGCCAATCTTCTTTAACACAATGGAAGATGCGGGTGCTTTACCTGTAGAAATCGACGTTTCTAACATGAACATGGGTGATGAAATCACTCTTAAGATCGACCATGCTGCTGCTAAAGTAACAGCGTTCAAAGACGGCGCGCAAATCGCTGAATCTGAACTTAAAACTCCAGTGCTTCTAGACGAAGTACGTGCTGGTGGTCGTATTAACTTGATCGTTGGTCGTGGTTTGACTGCTAAAGCGCGTGAAGCTTTAGGTCTTGCACCATCTACATTGTTCCGTACGCCAGTACAACCTGAAAACACAGGTAAAGGCTTCACTCAAGCTCAAAAAATGGTAGGTCGCGCTTGTGGTCTTCCAGAAGGTCAAGGTGTTCGTCCAGGTACTTACTGCGAACCTAAGATGACAACTGTTGGTTCTCAAGATACAACAGGTCCGATGACGCGTGACGAATTAAAAGACTTAGCATGCTTAGGTTTCTCTGCAGACCTCGTTATGCAATCTTTCTGTCACACAGCTGCGTATCCAAAACCAGTTGACGTACAAATGCAACACTCGCTTCCTGACTTCATCATGAACCGTGGTGGTGTTTCTTTACGTCCAGGTGACGGTATTATCCACTCTTGGTTAAACCGTATGCTTCTTCCAGATACAGTAGGTACTGGTGGTGACTCGCATACTCGTTTCCCAATTGGTATTTCATTCCCAGCGGGTTCTGGTCTTGTAGCGTTTGCTGCAGCAACTGGTGTTATGCCACTTGACATGCCTGAGTCTGTACTTGTGAAGTTCAAAGGTAAAATGCAGCCTGGTATCACGCTTCGTGACCTTGTACATGCGATTCCTTACTACGCAATTAAAGAAGGTGACTTAACTGTAGAGAAGAAAGGTAAGAAAAACATCTTCTCTGGTCGTATCTTAGAAATCGACTTAACAGAAATGGAAACTGACTTGACTGTTGAGCAAGCATTTGAATTATCTGATGCTTCTGCTGAACGTTCAGCTGCTGGTTGTTCTATCACACTTTCTGAAGAGAAAGTTGCTGAATACCTTCGTTCAAACATCACTATGCTTAAGTGGATGATTTCTGAAGGTTATGGCGATGCGCGTACTATGGCTCGTCGTGTTGAGAACATGGAAAAATGGTTAGCGAACCCATCACTTCTTAAAGCTGATGCTGACGCTGAATACACGAAAGTGTATGAAATTGACCTTGCAGACATCAAAGAACCTATCCTTTGCTGCCCGAACGATCCAGATGATGCAAAACTTCTTTCTGACGTTCAAGGCGACAAAATTGATGAAGTATTCATCGGTTCTTGTATGACAAACATCGGTCACTTCCGTGCTGCTGGTAAGTTATTAGACAAAGTTCCTGGTGGTTCTTTATCTACTCGTCTATGGTTAGCGCCTCCAACTCGTATGGATGAGCGTCAATTGATGGAAGAAGGCTTCTACAACACTTATGGTAAAGCTGGTGCACGTACAGAAATGCCAGGTTGTTCATTGTGTATGGGTAACCAAGCACGTGTAGCGCCGAACACAACTGTCGTATCAACTTCTACACGTAACTTCCCGAACCGTTTAGGTCAAGGTGCAAACGTATACTTAGCTTCTGCTGAGCTTGCATCTGTTGCTGCGGTACTTGGTAAGTTACCAACACCAGAAGAATACCAACAGTACGCTTCTCAAATCGACAGCATGTCTGCTGACATCTACAAGTACTTGAACTTTGACAAGATGGAAAGCTACACAGACGCTGCTTCGAATGTAGACACTAAAAAAATTGCTGCTGCTCAGTTGACCTAAGTCAGAAAAAGCAAAGCTGAATAAGCTTTGCTTTAACACAAGAGCAAATTTATGATTTGCTTGAGTGTTGAGCAATAAGTAAGGTAAGGGCTGATGATTCAGCCCTTATTTTTTTTTGTAAAATTACCACTCATCTTAAAATAATGAGATGTACCTCACAAAATATATAAATTTTGATATATAATTAAAGAATAAATATAATTTTTGGTAAAAAAATCAATTAAATTAAACATTTATTTTTAATTTTTTAAAAAATTGTTTATTTTTTAGTAACTTACTATAATAAAATAAGAAATTGTATGTTTTTTGAAATTTTTAGTTAACTTCTCATCTGTACGCAGCTTTTAAGATTTCAGACGCCAAAATATAAAACTGAGATGTTCACATGAATATAATTGAAACAGTTTTTGATTTTAAAGCGCTTTCAACGCAGCAACAGCACTATTTTTTTGAAAAAATATATCAATTTGACCAAATCATTTTCCCTAATTCTAGCTTAGATGAATTCAAAGCATTCGTTTATGCGCCAGATGCGATTGCAGTAACGATTATTCATTATCACTGTAAGGGAGAGTTAGTTGGGCAAAACGTCATTCCTATTCTTCAGATTCAGTGTAATAACCAAACTATGCATGTCGTGAATTCACGTGCAGGTTTTTTGCCAGAATACCAAAAGCAAAACCTCACTATTCAAAGTGCGGTTAAAGCGATGTTGAATAGACGTTTTAAACATCCATTTATTCCTTTATGGTTCGTCATTACGATTAATCAGCCTAAAATATATTCTTTATTTGCCTCACGTTCACAAAATTTTTTCCCAAGGGTGGGGAAAAGTACACCTAAAGAATACTGTGAAATCTTAAAGATTATGGCGGCGCGTTATCCAGAAGTGCAAAAACGCTGCAATGGTGTTTATGTGCATGAAACTACGTCTCCAATGCGAAATGTAGCGCAATTGGAGAGCTTAAGAGCGCATCAAGATGTGCACTGCAATTTCTTTTTACAACATGCACCTGACTATTTTGATGGTTGGGGGATTATGTGCATTTGTAAGTTAGACAGTCGCACATTATCAGAAACGGCTATGAATTTAGCGCTAAATCGTAAAGTTAGTTAATTGCTAGAAAATATAAAATTTGAAGGTTTGCATATTGCTCAACTGGTGTAGCATCTAAAGTAAAAGAGTAATTAACTATAACTAAAAATATAGACAAATATTTGCATAAGTGCTCATTTTGTCTATGTCGATTCAGTAG
>NZ_JAAZQX010000047.1 GCF_012371325.1 Acinetobacter sp. A2
AAGAGTATTAAAATATTACCTGGATTAAAAATCAATCTGACGCATAAAGGCATCAGCAGTGCAAGCATTGGCAAACCCGGCGCTTCTTTAAATATTGGCAAAAAAGGCACCCGAACCAGCGTTGGTATTCCAGGCACAGGCCTATCCTATTCCAAGCACCAACCCTATAAAAAAAGAGCAGGCAACCAAAAAATTCCTGCTCAGGAACAACAACCACTCTATACATCACATACTGAGAAACCCAAATCGAATATCTGGATTTGGGTAATTTTTGGATTATTTTGTTTTATTGTCGGGGCTATTATTTTTTAGAATTAGCCGACCTTTGTACCCATAACATTTATTCCGCTAGGGGCTTTGCTGCACAAACCTATCTGTAAAGGCTTATCTAGCAATATAATTCTCAAATGAATAAGCCCGCACCTAAAACCTATCGCACAACCAATTGGTCTTCTTACAACCGAGCTTTGGTGAATCGAGGAAATATCTTGATCTGGTTTGACCCGACTACTCAATGGTATGCACAACCAAAAGGCAAACATGGTAGAAATCAAACTTATTCTGATGCGGCTATTCAATGCTGCCTTATGATCAAATCACTATTTCGACTCTCTTTACGCATGGTCACTGGCTTTGTTCAGAGCCTCATTAAACTTTGTAGATTAGATTGGACAGCGCCAGATTATTCGACTATTTGTAGAAGACAAAAGCATATTGATATTGCAATTCGCTATCAAAAAAGTCGTGATGGTCTCCACCTACTCGTCGACTCTACTGGCTTAAAGTTTTTAGGTGAAGGTGAATGGAAACGTAAGAAACATCAGCCTGAATATCGTCGCCAATGGTGTAAACTTCACATTGGTATAGATGCTGAAACGCTGCAAATACGGGCCGTTCAGCTCACGACAAACAATGTCAGTGATTCACAAGTACTCGAGGATTTACTTGATCAAATTCCACTTGATGAGCAGATTGATTCTGTATATACAGATGGTGCTTATGACACGAAACACTGCAGAAAAGTCATTTCAGATCGACAGGCACATGCGGTGATTCCGCCAAGAAAAAATGCGAAGCCCTGGAAAGACAAAAAGCTGAGATCTTTAGAAAGAAATGAATTGTTGAAAGCGGTTAAATGCCTAGGAAGAGCAATTTGGAAACAGTGGTCTGGGTATCATCGCCGAAGCTTGGTAGAAACCAAGATGCATTGCATCAAATTATTGGGAGATAAACTCAGTGCACGGAGTTTTCAAAGCCAGGTGAATGAGATTCATGCACGTGTGGCAGTATTAAATAAATTTATGGAATTAGGCCGAGCTCATACCCAAGTTGTCACTTAAATTTGAGTCGCTTAGGGTAGTTCTATTTTTTAAATCTTTGTGCAACAAAGCCTTGCATAAGTATAACTGAAAATAATACTTCTAAGTTGCCTATACGGCAGTGAACAACATGCTGGTCATTTGATCAAATGTCTGGGCTTTCTAAGCTGCCTATAATTCCATCAATTGATTGCGAACTGCTGCTATATATTAAACCTCTTGCGAAAGTGTGCTTTTACCTAATTTTTGAATCAGCTAAAATCTTATAAAATATAGCTTACGGCTGTTTAAACTTTGACTAATGCAAGGTCTACTCAAAATTAATAAAAAATCATGGAATATAAATAGTTAAGTTAAAAATAAGAGTAATTATGGGCAAGCAAAACAAAGGGCATCACTAGAAAAGCGTATAGCTCAAGCACAACAGCAAAAATCGGATGTAGGACTAAATATTATTGAAAAATTCGCTATTTATAATGGATAAAATCCAATAGAGTACTTATCATAACTTTATAGATATATTTAAAAAGAGGAAAAAATGTCACACGAAGCGCAAATTAGTAGAACTTCGCCAACTGCATTTTTGTTTTTAGTTGACCAATCAGGTTCTATGATGGACAAAATGTCATCCGGAAGAACTAAAGCTGAATTTGTATCTGATGTCCTTAATAAAACACTTATGGACTTAATTACAAGATGCTCTAAATCAGAAGGCATCAGAGATTATTTTGATATTGGTGTCTTAGGGTACGGTCATCAAGGTGTAACTAATGGATTTACTGGTGTTTTGGGCAATCAGGTTATGAATCCTATTTCATTACTTGAACAAAATCCTCTTAGAATCGAAGACCGTAAACGTAAGATGGATGATGGTGCTGGTGGAATATTAGAAGTTGCTGTTAAATTCCCAATGTGGTTTGAACCAACTGCTAATGGCGGTACTCCAATGCGTGCAGCACTAACTAAAGCCGCTGAAGTTTTGGCTGAATGGTGTGATGCCCATCCAGATAGTTATCCTCCAACAATCTTACATGTTACTGATGGTGAATCTAATGATGGTGATCCGGAAGAAATTGCGAATCATCTAAGTCAAATTGGTACAAATGATGGCTCTGTATTAATTTATAATTTGCATGTTAGTGCCCTAAGTAACTCTCCTATCATTTTACCTTCAAGCGAACATGTTTTACCTGATGCCTATTCTAAAATGTTATTTAGAATGTCTAGTGAGTTACCTGCTCATTTAGTAGGTTATGCCCAAGATAAAGGCTTTAAAGTAAGTGGTGAATCAAGAGGCTTTATTTTTAATGCTGAAGCTTCTGATATCGTAGACTTCTTTGATATTGGTACAAGAGCCTCTCAGCTGCGATAATGAAAGTTGTTTTCCAAGGTACTCATCCAAAAGAAATTGGGGAAGAGAAAGCAAATGAAGATTCATTTGCTTTCTCAAATGATTTAACCAAATTCATTCTATGTGATGGAGCTAGCGAATCTTATAACTCCCAATTATGGGCAAAAATTATTTGTGACTCTTTTGTTGAGAGTGATGATATAAACGATGATTGGTTAAATAATGCAGCTAAAAAATATGTATTAGAACATGATTTTAATAATATGAGTTGGTCCCAATTGTCTGCCTATCAACGTGGGAGCTTTTCTACATTTGCAAGTATCAATCTAGATTTTGTTAATAAAAAAATTATCACTAGATTATTTGGGGACAGCTTTATATTTTTTTTCAAAAAAAATGATGGCAAGTATACATATCACCAAACATTTGATATTCCTGATTTTCATGCAAATCCCACACTAATTTCTACGAAAATTGAATTAAATAGTTCTATCGACTTCAGTAAAGAAAATAGCAATCATTATTTGGAAATACCAATTTTATCGAATGATGAGTCAATAGTAGCTATCTGTGCAACAGATGCATTGGCAGATTGGTTTTGTCGTACTATGACAGTTATTGATCATAACAAGTTGGTTAACATCTTTCTCACCATTAATGAAAGAAAATTTAATAGATTAGTAAGATTTAGTCGTAGTAGAGGGAGTCTAAAAGTAGATGACACCACTTTAGTGATTTTAGAGATATAAGTATACGATCATGAGTTATCCATCTTTTGAAAAATACAATGAAGCATTTCAGCTTCATAGTAAATTATTAACTGATAGTGAACTAGCAAAAGGTAACGTTAAAAAGACAGGACTCGGTGTACCTTTAGCTATTAGTGGTGGATTTGCTTTAACTTATACAATTGAATGCGGTTCAAAAAAATATGCCGTAAGGTGTTTTCATAAAGAATCAAAATCTTTAGAACAACGTTATTTAGAAATTTCTAAAAAATTAAAAAACCTGTCTTCTGCATTTTTCTTGGATTTTGAATTCCAGCCTAAAGGAATCATGGTAGATGGCAATCCATATCCAATCATTAAAATGGCATGGGCTGTAGGAACTACCCTTGGTGAGTTTCTTGAAGATAATTATGATAAACCTTCCTATATAACTAATTTATCAAATGCTTTAGTAAAGTTATCAGAATATTTAGAGAGTAATTCAATTGCTCATGGTGATATACAAACCGGAAACTTAATGATTTCTAATTCTGGATCTTCAATCCAGTTGATTGATTATGATGGTATGTATATTGATTCCATAGCAAGTTTAGGTAGTTCTGAATTAGGACATATTAACTTTCAACATCCTTATCGAGCTAAGTTAAACCCATATAACAGTAAACTTGATAGATTTTCATTGATATTACTTTGGCTAGCATGTAAAGCACTGGCAACTGATTCCACTATTTGGGACAAAACAAAGTCAGATCAAGATTCTATTGTATTTCGTTCAACAGATTTTTCTAATCCTAATGCCTCCCAAACATTTGCACTATTAAGCACATATCCAACTTTAAAAGATCATGTTAAAAACTTTGCTGCAATATGTAATCTCACTAAATTAGAAACGATTCCAAGTTTAAGTGACTTCATTGCTGGTCTAAATATACCTAATTTAAGTAATGTTCATATTGTATCTAAAAATGTTAGCCGCGCTGTAGTTGTTAATGAATACATAAGTCCATATCCAGTTATTTCAGCAATGGATTACAACGCCTGTCTCCAACAAATTGGTAACCAAGTTGAAGTGGTTGGTAAGATTACCGATGTGACTCAGAATATTACTCGATATGGTAAGCCATATGTATTTATTAATTTTGGAGATTGGAAAGGAAATATATTCAAAATCACAATTTGGAGTGAAGGCTTAGATGCTATTCTAGATAAGCCGGATAGTTCTTGGATTGGTAAATGGGTAAGTATCAAGGGCTTAATGGAAGCACCATATAAGAGTAAAAAATATAAATATTCCCATATATCAATCACTGTCTCAAAGAAAGGTCAATTATTTACAATTGATGAGACTGAAGCGAAGAAACGATTAGCTTATAAAAAACAATCTAGTACAATAAGTAATTCATCAATAAGAGTATCTAATAAAGATATTCTAGCTCAAATAACAGGGCAACCATATTCTGTGCAAAATACTCAACCTATAAGCACAAATTCTACAAATGCAGCTAAATCTTCTAATCAAGCAATTTTGAGTAAAATACATTCTACAACTAGTAATACTATAAATACTTCCTCTAATAACGCTATAAATAGTTCAAATCGGAAACCAATTACAACTGCTAATAATCAGAAAATTACTACTAACTCCCAAGTATCAATACCTACAAATAATTCTTCTCAAAATAAAGTTAGGAAGGGATTTAATGGTGAACAAGTAATTACTTGGGTGATCTTGATTGTAATTATTTTAGTGGCATTGAAGGCTTGCAGTTGAAATTTAAGGCAATAGACCTTTTGCGGGTGGTGTTTCAAAAAGTATGCTGGCGTTAAACAAATCCGTTATTAAGGTGGCTTTGTTGCACAAAGATTTGAAATGCAAAGCGCCCCTAATTGAGCCAAATTTAAGGCGTAACTTGGGTAAGTGGTCGACCTAATTCCGTAAATCTGTTAAGGACTGCTACACGTGCATGGATCTCATTCACTTGGCTATCAAAACTCCTTGCACTGAGCTTATCTCCTAATAATTTGATGCAATGCATCTTAGTTTCAACGGCTGCGTCGGAGTAGGTTTGATTTCGCCCTTGTTTGCCTTTTGATGGCGCATACCATTGCGTAGCAGGATCAAACCAAATGGCAATATTTCCGCGACTCATGAGTGCTCGGTTATATGCGGGCCAATTGGTTGTGCGGTAGATTTTGTGTGTAGGCTTCTTCATTTGAAAATTATATCGCTGAAAAAGCCTTTACAGATAGGTTTGTGCAACAAAGCCATTTCACCCTGAAAATGCCGACCATGGAAGGGATTCATATGCTGCACCTTTAGCTAAAAGAGGATTCAGCTTACCATTAGTGGTTATTTGCAACAGTGCCCTTTTTCTTATGCACGTGGCATGTTCCCTCAGGTTTGATTTAAACCTTCTGCAGTAGAAGTTGAACCTCAACAGCTTGGGCTGCAAATAATTTTTAGCTCAAGTTTGATTGCTCTAAGTAATCTATAACCACCTTCTGGTGAGATAGATATTCAGAACACAATCCGACGAATGGAGTTGTTTTTTTCCACTGCTGTTTTACCATCTTGATTATGTTACACAATCAAGATGAACAAGTAAAATGGATGAATTTCAGCATGGTGGTGCCCGTGAAGGTGCTGGTCGCAAACCAGTTCATGAAGGCCCAACCAAAGTGATCCGGGTTCCCGAAGCCCGTGTACTGGAGATCAGGCAGTATCTGGATCAGATAAAAAAACCAGCCCGCAATGATGTTGCTTCGATTACTCCGGTTGAAGCCAGAACACATTATGAGATTCCGGTTGCCTTGCAAAAGGTGGCTGCAGGTTTCCCTTCCCCAGCCCAAGACTATATCGACAAGACCCTGGATCTGAACGAGTTCCTGATCCAGAACCAGCAGGCTACCTTTATCGTTGAGGTGGAATCGCTTTCCATGCGCGATGCCGGGATTGATCTGAAGGACAAGCTGATCGTGGACCGCAGTATTGAGCCCAAGCATGGTGATATTGTTCTGGCCCTGATCGACAATGATTTCACCATCAAACGACTGATGATTGAAGGCGACAAACGCTGGTTACAGGCGGAAAACCCGGATTATGCGGATATCCATTTGAAAGACGGTCAGACCCTGCTGATCTGGGGTGTAGTCACCAGTGTCATCAAGAAGTTCAGATGAACAGCCCCGAGCGGATTTATGCCCTGATCGACATCAACAACTGTTATGTCAGTTGTGAACGGGTGTTTAATCCCAGCCTGAATCACCGTCCAGTGATTGTGCTGAGCAATAATGATGGTTGTGCAGTGGCCCGCAGTAATGAGGCCAAAGCCCTGGGCATCAAGATGGGTGTTCCGTTGTTTCAGGTTCAGGACATTGTCCGGCAGCATCAAGTGGTGGTGCTGTCGAGCAACTATGCCCTGTATGCGGAAATGTCAAATCGCTTCCATTCGATTTTGGCCGGTTATGTGGCTCCGCATGAACAGGAAATCTATTCGATTGATGAATGTTTTCTGGATTTAACCAGTTATGCACAGCATTTTGACTTGACCCGCTATGCCAGAGAGATGAAACAGCGGATCTGGGACTGGATCGGGTTGCCGGTATCCATCGGGATTGGTCGCAGCAAGACCGAAGCCAAGCTAGCCAATCACCTTGCCAAGAAATGGCCTGGCTTTGCAGGCGTATGCAATGTGCTGGAGCTGGATTATCTGGATCAGGAAACGCTGTATGCTGGAATTGAGGTGGGTGAAGTCTGGGGTGTGGGACGTAAGCTGGTCAAAAAGCTGAACCAGATGGGCATCCATTCGGTACTGGATCTGGCCATGCAGGATGCGCATCGCATGGGAAGTTTGTTTTCAGTGCTGATGCAGCGCACGGTGCTGGAATTACAGGGCATCTCCTGTTTGCAACTGGAGGATGCTCCTGCACCCAAGCAGCAGATTGTGGCTAGCCGCTCCTTTGGAGAACGGATTACTGAGCTGGATGATCTGAAAGAAGCCATGGGTAAGTATGTGCAAGATGCAGTCATGCGCTTGCGTGCGGATGCCTCGCTGTGTGGCTGTATCATTGCTTTTGTGCAATCCAATCCCTTTGATCAAAACACAGCGTATTACAGCAAATCGTTGGCCTTTGAATTCCCGGAACCCACGGACTGTGTACTTGATCTGATTCATGCTGCGATGCAGTTACTGCAAGGCATCTATAAGCCAGAGGTAAAGTATAAAAAATGTGGGGTGATTCTGACCGGTCTGGTCAGCAAGACCCGCTATGTGCCTGATCTGCTTACAGACCATCGCCAGCGTGAAAGCAACGAACAGCTGATGCAGGCTTTAGAAGCCGTGCAAGCCAGATATGGCAAGACTAAACTGGCAGTGGGATCGTGTTATTTACCACAGCGGAAATGGTCGATGAACCGGACACATCTGACCCAGAACTATTTCAGCTGGCAGGGATTATTGAAAATTACCCATTAAGCCAACACCCCTTTTTAGGTTAAACAGGTGACAATTAACAACCGGACATCTATCCAGCCCCCCTATTGCGGACGGATCGCTGCTGGGAAGATACTCATATCGCTATGGTAAAACATTGAGCTCATCATATTGCAAGCAACTCAGGAGGCTTAAATCGCATGGCTAAAACAACAAAGGACGAAATCCCTGTAGAAGAATCAGCTCAAGCCAGTGAAGTTTCTGACAAAGTAACGGAAGCTAGAGCGTTATTGGGCAAGCAAATGTCCGCAAACCTGATTACGATCGCAGAACTGACCCATACCCCGATTCCACACATGCAGGTAGATGAACACGGGGTTTTTCACGAGATTCAAAACACTGATAGGTAGACCGGCATGGATTGCAGTAACGGACGGTATTCTCCTGTTCAATCGGTCGAGTGCTCAGATCCGGTTTGATCGTTATCGTTAAGTCCATATTTTTGTACCTAACACATGGTTTTATACAGTTAAGTACAGGAATACGTACTGAACAGACAAAGCGTTTTTATGGTCCTTAGGCTTTTTTTCTATTCCTTAAAGGTGTCATTGAGCGCCTGCTGAACCGCCTCAATCCTTGATTTGCAGGCTTTGTAGGCGGTCATGGATTCTTCAACGATCGCCATCAGGTTATCAATATCCGGTTCTTCCTGCGATTCCAGCAGTTCGGCATTCTTCTTCAGAATCTCGTAGCCCTGTTTGAAACTGAGTTCTTCATTGTTCATGTGTATTTACCTGTGTCACGGTGGCATCAATCATGCCATCCTGGAGTTCGATCTGGAGTTGCTGGCCAGTGATTTGTTGCACTGAGCGGATGGCTTTGCCCTGACTGCGGACAATCGCATAGCCTTTAGCCATCACGTTTCGTGGGTTCTGTAGCAAGGTTTCCCGCATCAGGGATTCGGTCTGCTGTACAGCCTGCCGCAGCTGTTGCTGGGCAAAATACTGGGTATCGCTTTTCAGCAGATCAACTCTACGCTGCGCATCATTGAGCTGGCTTTGTGCCAGGGTTTGGATGGTTTTCAGATACTGGTCATTCTGGCTTTGATAGGCGGTCAGCTGATGCTGGGACAGCAGTTTGATGGTTTGCAGCGCAGTACTGGCTTCATTGACCCGTTCGACAATCAGGTTACGGATCCCGGCGATGACTTTACTTGGGGTATCAAAGGAGCGATGCGCGATTTCATCCAGAATGGTGCGGTCTTTCTCGTGGCCAATGCCCACCCAGATCGGCACTGTTCTTTTACACAACAGTGCAGCCAGATCATAGTCGTTCAGGTACGCCAGATCATTCACTGCTCCACCCCCACGGATGATCACAATTAGGTCGGGAGCGGTCTGGTAATCTTGAGCCCACTGCCTGAGTGCACTGGCCAGAGCCTGCATGATGCTGGTTGGGGCAGTATTGCCCTGGAAGGTGGCTGAATGATAAACGAAGTGGCAGACACCCGCCTGAGCCAGGGCATCGGCATCTTTTTTAAAGTCTCCCAGCCCGGCGGCATTTTCCGGGGCGATGACCAGTACGTTCTGCAAATCAAAAGGTGCCGGTAGCTGTTTGTTGTTATTGAGCAGGCCTTCCTGGGTCAGGCGCTGCAGGATCTGCTGATAGCGTTTGGCAATGTCACCTAAGGTGAAGCTGGAGTCGATATCTTCAATATTGACGGAGAAACCATATTGCGGATCAAATTTGGCTTTGACCTTGATCAGGACATTCAAGTCTCTGGACAGTTCAATGCCGCTTTCCCGTTCAAACCTTAACACGATTTTTTGTGCGGTGAATTTCCACAGGGTGCCTTTACAGCTGGCAATCACTTTATGGCTGTCTTCATCTTTCTCTGCCAGTTCCAGATAGTAATGCCCGCCTTTGATGCTGAGATTACGGATCTCGGCTTTGACCCATACCGCTTCATCGAAAGTCAGCTGGATGACTTCCTGTACGGTGGTCAGGTATTCACTGAGACTGAGTTGGGTTTCTGACATGAAAGAAAATACGGAATGCGGTCATTTGATCCTACAAAATAACAGCTTTCATTTCAAAGCATAGAATTGTTTGGAAAATCTGGAGCATTGCCATGTATGTCCACAATGTGCTGAAAGCCTCTCATCAAGATTTGACTATTTTGCGCTGAGGATAAACGGGTCAGACTCCAATTTTTATCCAGTAAGCTTATCAAGTGCTCTCATTTCGCATGTTCTTTATAGTACTGGTTTTTCCGTTTGGAATTGTGCTTCCAACTTTTGGAAAATTTATAGACATAAGTCGGGAAATCATCCCAAATATAGGGCAAACCACTACCACGGGCAACACGTATTTTGAGCGGATAGTCTTTATATTCAATGCAATGCATGAAATAAAAACTTCTTTCTTGTTGCGTACTGAACTTTTTAAAATAAACACTTCTCAGATTAGGATATTTTTTCCAAAAATAATCATGAGGATGTGCTTTGATAGACTGTTGGTACTGATATTTCAGTTTTTTCATGATTCCTCCTAGGTAACATTACCTAGAAGGGATCCTGTGCAAAGTAATTCATCATAGTTAATCTCTTTGTCTTTCTATAATTGAGTATTGATTTGATAACGTGTGTTACGTCCACCACCTTCTAATTTGACTATACATGCTTTTTCAAGCAAGTCAGATAAGTGGCGGGTAGCTGTTGCCTTACTGACTTTAGCAACCTTTTGATATTGTGAGGCACTAATGCCATGTTCAAAGCCATTTTCCCCGCCATCCAATAAACGGTTTAAAACCTTTCGTTGCCCTTCATGCAGGTCTAAACTAGAATATTTATGCCAAAACTGACTTTTAAATAAAGTTCGATTGATCCGCTTTAAGGTTGTTTCAAGGCTGTCATTCAAGGTATCTAAAAACCAGACCAGCCAATCTGTGATATTGGAATCATTTTTTTGGGTTTGCTCCAAGATGTCATAGTAACTTTTGCGTTTGTTTAATATCGCAGGAGATATGGCATACAAACGAATGCTCTGTTCATCCATTTGAGCCAGGGCAAGATCTGTCAGTGTACGTGTAATACGACCATTACCATCATCAAAAGGATGTAGCGTCACAAACCATAAATGAGTAATGCCTGCGCGTAAAAGGGGGTCAAGCAAGGAATCGGTCAGACTATGGTTAAACCACTCGATAAAGGCATTTAAGCGACTTTCTAGCCCCTCTCTAGGAGGAGCTTCAAAATGTACCGTAGGATAATCCAATCGACCTGAAACGACCTGCATAGGTTCTGAGCCTCTGAGTTGACCAATGCGTAAACGTTGCATTGTCCAATCCGGGTCATTGAAAAGCCAACGATGCCATTGCATGAGGCGTTCAACTGTGAGCGGTTGCTTCACATTGTTAAGCGCATCGAGCATGATATTCGCTAGACCTTCTGATCTGTCTGAGCTTGGATAAGGTTGTTCAAGAGTAACGCCCAAACGTCGAGCTAGAGATGATCGCAATGAAAAAACATTTAGAGTTTCATTTTCAATCGCTGATGAAGCAACTAGATTGGCAACTAGAGTATCTAAAGTAAATTGTTCTTTCGCTAAATCATGCTGACTTTGCCCAAGAAGAATTCCTATTTTTTGATGTATTTGTCTAGTTTTAGGCAGGATGATTTCATCTTGCCATGTGAAGTTTGTCCAGTTTTCTGTTTGCCAAATCCATTCCTGCATCTTCAATCTATAACTCGAATCGTTCCAAGATGAGTTAAATATAGCATATATTCGGCTCACAATATGAGCTGAATATAATGTTTAATTAGCTCATCTATTTGTCAGAATTTGCATCAGCCGACTTATTTTAAAGTCGAATTGTTGGTGTCTTTGTGGTTATTTTAAATTTTCAGAAAATCTGAAACTTTTAAAGCCAAAATTTCGTGTTCGTCTTGTGATTCCACAATATCAACCATAAGATCATCAAGCTCAGTATCATCTTTAATTGAAACACCTTGAATATTTTCTGATCCTTACTTCAGGTATGATGATATTGCTATCACTACATTTAAAAATCATTATGAAACACTTAGGATTTGTAGGAAAAAGTACAGTACATATTGGATATACCCATGTTGAAATTATTAACAGCGCTCTTCGACTGTCCTTCAACGTGCCCTTAAAGAATAATCCAGAGGGAGTCTTTAGAAAAATCGTAGAAAACAACTATGATTTATTGATATCGACTTCAGCAGAAATCTCATTTGAATTAGATAGCGAAACGATTACAAAGGCTGAAAACTTAATTAAAGAGCAAGGTATTGAGTTAGAAGAATTTATTCAGAATACGCTGATTGAATTTATCAATCAGAACCAATTAGATACCACTAACTAATTACCATAGTTAGACAATAAAAAACCCCGACATATCGGGGTTTTTCGTGTTTGGCTGCTAGGTAGGCTGCTGTTCTACCTCACGTCCTGGTGCTTGAACTTATCATTATTGTTGTATGTTTCGGAACTTCCTGTTCCTGTATGACTTCATCATAAGCAAAAAACTACAGATCCCCTAGCCGCAAAATCCCTAAATGTTTGTGCGCCAGGGCGTACAAATCTGGCTAAAAGTTGTCCCGGTTTTATCCGCAGAAATTGGGGATAATTTTTGCCATGGACACCTGATAGAATCAGGAAAAGCCGCAAAAAAAGACTATTTTTTAAACAAATTGATTGGCGAAAGATGCCAGGATCGAATAGAAAAAAGCCGACTTGTTTCCAAATCGACTTTTTGGGTTTGCGCCCCCGATTTTTTATATCATAAGTTATTGATAAATAATACTATTTTCCATAAATTTCGAATAATGCCCATTATGTTAAATAGAGATAAGACATACTCTAATTTTAGAGTTTTCTTTTAGGTATGATATAAAAATATACAAGCCTAACAGTTTAGTTTAAAGGTTAAAAATTGAATAAATTAACAAATATTTTTATGGCTTTAGGAGTTTGCCTTTCAATGGAAACATTTGCAGAACCTGTTTTTTCTAATGATTTATTAGCGAAAGCAGAAAATGGAGATACTTCTGCTCAGTTAGAATTAGCCGAGATTTATCTATATGGTCATGGTGTTGATTCAGATGAAAATCAAGCTGAAGTTTGGGCTCTTAAATCAGCAGAAAATGGAAATGTAGCAGCAATGTTTTGGTTAGCTGATGGATATGTTACCTATGCTAGATTAATGGAAGATGATGACAAAAACGATTCTTTAGAACATTTCCAAAAAGCTTTTAAGTGGTTTCAGAAAGCCTCAGAAAATGGCCATTCTGAATCAATGGTTGAGTTAGCTGATCTATATACTCGTGCAGATAGCGGAATAGAAGTTAATATTAATAAAGCTTTTGAACTTCGTGAAAAGGCTGCAAAGTTAGGTAATAAGAAAGCAATGCGAAGTCTTTCCGTTATGTATCGTGATGGTATAGGTATTCCTAAAAATACTGATTTAGCTCAAAGTTGGTGGGATAAGTCTGAAAATTAGTTTTAATATTTCCTAAAATTAACATAATACACCTTATGCGAAATAAATAAAATATTTGTTTTAAATCAACATCTTGCAAAATTTAAAAAAGCCCATTCACCCTCGAATGGGCTTTTTATGTGAATAATTATGTTCCACATTTTTCTGGGTTTACGAGCCTAAATTCTTACGATACTGAATGAAACCTGTATTGTCTGCCGACTGATCATATAAGATTTTTGCTAGCTAGATAGTTGGTTTCATGCAGAATCTCCTGCCTATATTTTAAGAGAAAACTTTACTTTTAGATCCTATTATTTTTAGGGAGGATTACCGGTGATGAACCTTAAGAAGCTATTTGTAAAGATCTTCACGTCTGATAGATGAGTTGGGTGACCTTATCTAGGATAGTCGAAATTATGATATAATTTAATTACTATCATACTCTTATATTTTATTTTAAAAATGAAAATAGGTAATTTTAAAGATAAGTTTGATTCAATATCTAATAAATCTGAAGTATCAATATTATTAGCAAATGGCTTTTCTCAAGCATGGAGTCATGAAATTTTTAATTATAAGTCTTTATTTGATAAAGCTGATTTTGGTACCAGAGATCTCGAAATTCGTCAGTTATTTACGGAATTCGATACCTATGATTTTGAAAAGATCATGAGAATATTAGAGTCAGCACAAAAGATATGTGAATTATATGATGTAGATAAAAATAAAATTATTGAAATACAAAGTGATCAAGAACAGTTGAAAAATTCTCTAGTTAAAGTTATTTCTGATACTCATCCCTTAACATCCAATTTTGTATCAACAAGCCAGTATGAAAAAGCAAGGCCATTCATTAAACAATTTTCTCAAGTGTTTACATTAAATTATGACTTATTGCTTTATTGGGTCATTAATAAAAAAGAAATATCTCCTACAGGATATTTTAGTAAGGACGGTTTTAGATACAATAGTTGGGAAAATACTAGCGATCAAAATGTTTTCTATCTACATGGAGGACTGCATTTATATGATAGTAAAGTGACTATTAACAAACATACATTTAAAGATCACTTAGGTAAGAGTATTGTTGATCATGTAAAAGAAAATCTAGCTGTTGGAAAATTTCCATTATTTGTATCAGAACCTAATTACGAAGCTAAACTTAGTAGAATTCAGCATAATCCATATTTGAACTCATGTTATAAAAAATTACTCTGTACACGACAAATTTCACAGAACCCTTATCCTATCAGGATTCTGCTTTCTTAAAATTGCCAAAATTTCCTTA
>NZ_JAAZQX010000048.1 GCF_012371325.1 Acinetobacter sp. A2
CTATCAATCACTCTTTTTTATTGATTTTTGCTCTTCCTCACCTATTCTTGATCCATTTCTATGCCTCATCTTACCCATACATTGCGTCATAAAGCACCTCAACTGGCGTTAATGTTCATCACGCTGATTTGGGGTGCGACCTTTATTACGGTGCAATATGGCTTGAATTTCAGCAGCCCAATTTTATTTGTGGCCTTACGTTTTGCTGCAGCAACTTTAGCCGTTGCACTGCTGTCATGGCGTAGTTTAAGTGCGATCAACCTATATGAAGTTTTTGCAGGTTTTACAATTGGTGCTGTGATTGCACTGGGTTATGCCACCCAAACCATAGGTTTACAAAGTATCAGCAGCAGTGAATCTGCATTTTTGACTGCGCTGTATGTCCCGCTTGTGCCGCTGCTGCTCTGGTTATGCTTTGGTCAGCGTCCGCATGTTATGACTTGGCTGGGCGCAGTCTTGGCTTTTATGGGACTGCTATTGCTCACAGGCAATGGCTTGGGTGCGCTGCAATTTAATTTTGGGCAAATCATGACGCTCATTGGCGCCATTGCGATTGCATTTGAAATTATTTTGATTGGTTATTTTGCCAAACGGGTCAATTTAAAACGTGTGACGCTGCTACAACTGGCTTTTGCTTCATTGCTGTGTTTTGCTGTTGCACCTTGGCTAGGTGAAACGCAACTGCCTGAATTTCGGCTGCCCTTGGTTGTGGTTTTACTGGGTTTGGGGATGGCCAGTGCCCTGATTCAATGGGTGATGAACTGGGCACAACGTCAGGTAGACCCTGCGCAAGCCGCCATTATTTATGCAGGTGAACCGGTGTGGGCAGCCCTGATTGGGCGTTTAGCAGGAGAACGTTTACCCATTCTGGCATTATTTGGTGGGCTTTTGGTTGTTTTAGGCGTATTCATCAGTGAATGGCGGCCTAAACTTTTTAAATCTAAAACTAAACCCCAAACCTAAACCTGAACATAAACCATGCCTTAAAACACTTGATACAGGCATCCCGACAGCCCGACCTTTGCAGCGCTGTTGTGATTTAAAATAAGTGTAGGATTTTTAATGGTACATCGGCAGATTATCATTCACCCGAATTAAACCACGAATGGCACGATAAACAATCCATAACCATGACAGCCCCACCACGCTGATACAAAACAGGGTGGCAAACAGTGTCATACTGGCAAAGCCTTGTACATCCTGACTGAACAGCACAAAAACAAAGGGAATGAATGCCACGATATTCCAGACCAAATACCACCAAAAGCTACGAATTTGCCAAGTAAAATGACTGGCAAAAATTGAACCTTGCACATCACCACGTTTTAAATAATTGATGATTAAAGCAATAACAGCCAATATCCCCGCTGAAAAAATTGCCACGATATACAACACATATAAAATCATGGTCAATAAACGATGTGGGTCTTGATCGACTGTGTATGGATGGACTGAATCTGACATGGTGCTCCTGACTCGTCTGTTAGGGAAACAACACCCTCAACTAGATATTCAACTGATTAAAAGGTGAAATAAACCATAAAATCAGTAAGATATTTAAGAAAATTGTACAAAAATAAATCTTACCAAAGGGTTGTTTTTGTGTTTTATGGCGTAATTTTTGTTGTGCCAACCATGCCGCAGGCCAGCCCCCTAAAAAAGCGACGATATGCAAATTATTTTCAGGAATACGGCGCCCGCCCCGCTGTGCAGCTTCTTTATCTTGTGCATACAGCCAATAACTCAGAGCATTCATCAAACTGATGAATAATAACAACATCCCACTCAGTAGCCCCAACATGGTCAACAAAGCCAAAACAACAATATAGGCCACACATAGCATCTGCATGGGCTGCATTTTTTGTGTGCTGTTGGATGTTTTGGCTTTCGCAGAAGATGCCGCTGTTGCTTTGGTCTGTGTAGCTTTTAAATAAACGGCTTGCTGCGCTCGATAACGACCACGTTCATCTACCGTTACGGTATATTCCAAAGCACAACCAACAATGGGACGTGGCCCCTGACGAGCAAAATCCTTAATGTGTAAAAACACCCGATCTTTCTGGCGGTCATTTGGCTGAATAAAACCGTAACCCTGCTCATCAAACCACTCTACTAAACGTCCTTGATCACGCATCTCTGTATCCTTAAGCCGTCACAAACTTTAAGCGTTCAATCAGCATATTCCGCATTTCATTCGGATTTTTTTGCAAAATATCAGCTCCTGTACGCCCTTCTGCCGCATTTTTAGCAGCCACTTGCAAACGCATTAACCAAAAACGTCCTGCCGCCATTGCCAAATAGAGTTCTAAACAAGCTTTTTCGTCTTGGGTTAAAGGCCGCACCGTTTCGTAGGCATTTAAAAATGCAATCGCCTTGCTTTCATTTAAGCTTAGCTCGGGAAAATCGGTACAAAAATCATTCAGGGTAATCGCAATATCAAATAGCAATTCATCCTGATTTAATTCGTAAAAATCTAAAATACCTTGTAAATGATCATCTGCGAACAAGGTATTGTCACGGAACAAGTCTGAGTGGATAAAGCCTTTGGGACGCTGCGGATAGACTGCGGTCAAGGCCTCATACAGTCCGAGTAGTTTGGATAATAAGGCTTGATCTGCCACATTTAGACTGGGTTTTAATTGGCGTGCAACACTGGCCCAATAAGCATGGTCACGCACATGATCACGCTGCAAGCTAAAGTCCTGCAAAGCTACATGCATTTTTGCCTGAGCAATGGCAATCGCTGCAACTTGTGCTTCGCTTGCTATGGTCGGGTGCTGTCCAATCAAACGCGGTGCAATTTGCGCAGGTTTATCTTTTAAACGATGAATGGCTTGTCCTGAGTGTGACAAAGGCACCGCCACAGGCAAACCTGTTTGCCCCAAATGCTGCAATACAGGAATTAACTCAGCCGCTGCCTGTTGGTCGAGTTCTTCAAAAATGGTCAGCACGTACTCGCTTTGATTGTCGCAACGCAAAAAATAATTGGTGTTTTGAATACCTCCTTGAATAGGAATCAGCGCCAAGACCTCCAATCCATAGGCTGCTGCAAAGACCTGAACTTCCTTTAAAGTCAAAGGAGTATAAACCGACATAGAAAACCTGCGAAAAACCTGAGCTAAGTTTGATAGAATACCCGCTCCATCTACCAAGGTGTAGCGCTTGTGTGGGTGAGTTTCATAATCGGCTGTAATAATTGGAAAAATTTATGCTAGCGAAACGTATTATTCCTTGCCTAGACGTAGATAATGGTCGCGTGGTCAAGGGCGTGCAATTCCTTGATATTCGTGATGCGGGCGACCCTGTAGAAGTGGCGCGTCGTTATAATGAACAAGGTGCCGATGAAATCACCTTTTTAGACATTACCGCTACCCATCATGGTCGTGATACCACTTACCGTACTGTAGAGCGTATGGCAGAAACCGTGTTCGTTCCTCTGACCGTAGGTGGTGGCGTGCGCAAGGTTGAAGACATTCGCCTGTTATTGAACGCAGGTGCAGATAAAGTCAGCATTAACTCTGCAGCCGTGTTTAACCCAGAATTTGTACAGGAAGCCTCACAGCGTTTTGGCGCACAATGTATTGTGGTTGCTATTGATGCGAAAAAAACGGGTGATAACAAATGGGAAATTTTCACCCACGGTGGTCGTAAACCCACTGGTATTGACGCAATTGAATGGGCTGTAAAAATGGCAGACTACGGCGCAGGTGAGTTGCTGGTCACCTCAATGGATGCCGATGGCACCAAAGCAGGCTATGACTTGGCACTCATGCGTGCCATCAATGACCGTGTGACGGTACCTACCATTGCTTCTGGCGGTGTAGGCAATTTACAACACTTGGCCGATGGAATTCTAAAAGGCGGTGCCGATGCGGTACTGGCCGCCTCAATTTTCCACTTTGGTCAGCACACCATTCCTGAAGCCAAACAATATTTGGCAGCACAAGGCATTGAAATGCGTTTGTAAAATCATAGTGCAAACGAACTGTGAAAAGTGCAATCTGAGGATTGCACTTTTTTTAGCCTAAAACTGAAGTCAACGTAAAATTTAGGCAGAAAAAAAGGAGTCCGAAGACTCCTATCAACTCAAAAAACCACAGCGCTGAGGTTCTTTTATCTTTTTAAATAGACTTATAAAAAATAATCAACAAAATCAATTCATCATCACACAATATTCAACCGAAACATCCGTGGATATTTCACTGCACACAATATACGCAGAGCTTTAGCCGAAATATTGACCAAAAACACCTAAAATATTGACCATTTGCGACAAGACTTGCCTAAGCTGTCACTACAAACCTTCATTTGCTGCAACATAGTTAAGATACCTGCTCTGCCACAGCTAATTTTTTCTCGACCCATTTGGCAGGAAAATATGCAGCAGACAAACGGTTTAAACCCTGTGCAATCACCTGAGGTAAGGCAATGCCTAGCGGATTTTGCTCCTGTAAAGCAGGCGCTGAAATGACTCGCGTTCCTAAAAGATAATCAAACCAAGGCTTAGTCACACACCAGTTCGCATCCTGATTGCTGTTCATGTGATGGTCATAATGCCACGGAATTTTTTTAACCGCCCATTCTGGCTCTAAATGCGCACGACGATGAATATAATAATAATTCGCTGCACTATAAATAGCAGCCAGACTCATGCCCTTAGAGATCGGATAGAACACACCACTGGTGACTGTAGCCACCACAGCCAAAGACACAATTTCATTTTTAGTACGCCAGTTACTGATGCC
Organism: Acinetobacter sp. A2; assembly: GCF_012371325.1. GTDB lineage: Bacteria > Pseudomonadota > Gammaproteobacteria > Pseudomonadales > Moraxellaceae > Acinetobacter. The sequence continues at coordinate 4,746 of NZ_JAAZQX010000048.1, forward strand.
TTCAACATAGCCATGATCATGAAAACTGGTTTTACGCACTTCACGATGGTGCTCCCAATGCGATTTCATACTCTCAGGCACTGGACTATAACGGCGCCGCCCCGGGCGATGTGTTCCGTGCAAAATATATTTATGTGCCACCCATTCAAAACCATTGGCAACCACCAAACCTACCACAAATCCTTTTAACATCAGCTCGCCTCCCTGCCTGTACGATTTGACCGCTGTGTTCACTATAGGTGCAGTAGTAGACTAGATCTTGACCAAAGAAATTTATATCATTGACAAATGACGACAAAAATAAATTGATAACACATGCAACAATTCAAAGAATATACAGGCTCGGTCTATGGCGGCTTAGGGCATTTATTAATGTGCTATTACCAAGCAAAACAACTGCCTATTCCAGAAAAATTACATAGTATTCAAAATCTTGAACGCTTTGATTATGCGCTTTGGCGTGAATTGCTTAACACCTTAGAGCAGCAGTTACCGCAACCTGCCTTGGGCCTGGAAATTGCCAAATATGTGCAGCCCAAACATTTGGGCATCATTGCCTATTTAGCCCTGTCCTGTGACCATTTGGGCGAGGCACTACAACGTTACCATGATTTTCATCGGCTGATTTATGATGGCGGCCCGTTGCAGGTCGAAGCACAAAACGATTATTTATCTATCCGTTGGTCGGAATTGCCTATGCATATGACCACACAACTGACCGATGAGATCGCAATTGCTTTAATGATGGAATTTCTTAAGCATTTTATGCAGTTTGAGGACATTTGCCTGCACGAAGTGCATTTTCATCATCCCGCACCTAAAAACATTGCGCTGTATGAACAGTATTTTCATTGCAAAGTGCGTTTTTCTCAGCCAATTACCCAAGTGTTACTGCCCATTTCCGAGTTGGCAAAACCCTTTCATCAGGGCGATCAAACCTTACAGCATCTATTGCTGCAACAGGCGCAGGCCTTGCTAGATAAACTACCAAATAGCACCCAGACCGATCAGCGCCTGCAGCAAGCCATTTTGACGGGTCTGCAAAAAAATATGTATCAAATTGAACATATTGCCCAACAATTGCATATTTCTGTACGTCAATTACAGCGCCATTTACAACAGCAAGGCACGACTTATCAAAAGCGTATGCAGGAAGTACGATGTTTACTGGCAGAACAGTATTTGCAAGACCCGCATTTAAGTTTGCAGGAAATTGCTCTGCTCTTGGGTTATTCAGAACAGAGTGCTTTTCAGCGCGCCTTTAAACAATGGACACAGCACACCCCTCAACAATGGCGCTTGCAGCGCCGTGTATAATTTATCCTTTCTACTTAAGTTTATGATAAATTCATCACACTATTGTTATAAAATGCGATTAGTTTAATTTAAGTTAAATCAATTTAACTCAAAAAATAAGCACTGGAGAATCAAATTAAATAAATATTTCGCGGAGCTGATTGGGACCTTCTGGCTGGTCTTCGGTGGCTGTGGTAGTGCGGTATTGGCGGCAGCTTTCCCTGAATTGGGCATTGGTTTTGTAGGTGTATCACTTGCTTTCGGTTTGACCGTTTTAACAGCAGCCTATGCGCTTGGTCATATTTCAGGTGGACACTTTAACCCTGCGGTCAGTATTGGTTTATGGGCAGGCGGTCGTTTTGAAGCCAAAGAACTGGCGCCTTATATTATTTCGCAAATTATTGGTGCAACGCTAGCGGCATTGGTGCTGTATCTGATTGTTCAAGGTCAAGCAGGCTTTGCAGGTACAGGTGGTTTCGCAACCAACGGCTATGGAGATTTATCTCCTGGTAAATACGCACTTAGCTCAGTTTTAATGATTGAAGTTGTACTCACTGCAGGTTTCTTGATGATTATTATGGGTGCAACTGACAAACGTGCGCCTGCAGGTTTTGCCCCAATTGCAATTGGTTTGGCACTGACCTTAATCCACCTGATCAGTATTCCTGTGACCAATACATCTGTTAACCCTGCACGTAGTACAGGTGTAGCCTTCTTTGCAGAAACTGCAGCACTGAGCCAGCTTTGGGCTTTCTGGGTCGCTCCAATTGTCGGTGCGGTGATTGGTGCGGTGTTGTATCGAGCTATGGCTAAAACTGAAGACTAATTCAAAACTTTGCATTTGAATGATCCAAAATAAAAAGCCCGCGCTGTAAAGTGGCGGGCTTTTTTATATCTTGCTGCTTGGAAGCTCAATCCGTTTAAATTTTATCCATCATAAGAATGGATTTTCAATTTCACCCGCTTCGGGACGTTCCAGTTTTTCAGGTAAGTTTGGGCATTGCTCCAATGCTGCCACGACCTCATTAATCATAGCTTGCAAGGCTTTAGCTGCCTGTAACCCTGCCTGATCCTTACTGATTTGCAAATTGCCATAGACATTGATGCAATCGAGATCATTTTCTAAGGTTAGATCATAAATGGCGTGTGATTCAGTGCCATTTTGAAACGGTTTAAACATTGAATTCACCTGAGCGTGAAGGGGCCATACTTTGCATCTTAACCCAGTTTAAGATTTCAACAACTGTAAAATATATTGCAACAGTGCTTCAATCAACTGCTTCACAATTGCATCTTGGGTTTCTGTGTCAATACTGGCACCTGAAGCAGGACTGCTGCCTGAGCGTTTAAATTCGGTCTGTAAAGCTTGTAACTGCTCGGTAGGCACCTCTTCAGCACATTGGCTTTCTGCATCCCAATGCGAATATGCAATTGGCGTATTGGCTTTGACAGCATTCGCGGTCAGTGGCAATTTGTAAGTATTTCGCTTTTGCTCTTCGCTTAATTGTGGGAACAAATTGATGCCCAACTGTTCTTCTAAATAGCAGACACTGACCACTTTCACCTGTAGTGAGTCATTATTCGGTGCGTAATACGCCCCAATTGCTCCAGTTTTCGGCATATACACGGCTTTATATACTGCAGTCGGCACAATCACACCCTGCCCAATCGTTTTTAGACGTTTGGTATTGAAGCTTGGCCCTGTAATCACATACACATCTTGCTTTTGTTTGGTCACCATTGCACGGGTGGCTTCTTCAAGTTCACGCCAGACTTGCTGATTATTTTTAGGCGCTTGCGGCACAATATTGGCCAGAGAAAAACTATCAAACTGCGCGGCCAAATTGGTCATATCTGCATTTGGCGCCATGTGACCACGGTCATAGCCCGAACCACGATAATCCTGTAACGTCGCACGGTGTTCTGCCTTAACCCGTGGTTCTTCATGAAAATTATCTTCACGTGGAATACGCTGATTAAAACGTGCAGGGGTTAATGCTTCAGCCACCCATAACGGCGTTTTGGATACACCTGAATACATCACACTAAAATCATTAAAACATAGCGGATAACTGTCTTTTTGCAGGCTAGCTTTCAGTAAATATGGCGGTACTTCCCGATAAAACGGAGTCAGGCATGCACCGTTGCCTGTACTTGGAATCAGCGACATCCACTGACTTACTTTTTCCTGACCAAAGGCAATCGCGAAGCTGCCTGTTGCCACAACACCCAGCAGTACTTTTAAACTATTTTGATTGAAAATTTGAGTCCAATGTTTTTTGGAATTGCGCCGTTTTCTTGCCATAACCCTTACTGTAACTTCGCTCTAGATCCGCAGAGGATGCTCGAGCTTAACAATCCACTTACAGCTTGTATATGAAGTCACTCTTGTTCGTTTAACAATTAAACAAAAGCCCGCATATAACCCTACAAAAGCCCCACACAGCCTGAGTTTTAGGTAAGTTTGACATCAGTCTGAGGTAGTTTTAGTAGGTTTGATTGCAACACTTTTGGCAAATCTGCCAAGCTCATGCCACCCAAAATACAGCAAATACCGCCCCTATTTTTTTTAGCGGTATGCGTAATGATTTAAAATTAGTTTTGATGGAGTCAAACATGCGTTTTCATCTTTTTGCTTTCGGTTTAGCCAGTTTCTTGATGAGTATTTCTGCCTTTGCAGAACCACCCATTCAAGCGGGCGATACTTTAGAAAGCCTGTCTAAAGTCAAAATTCAGACCAGTATTAATGGGCAAGCAGGCTCCTTAGAGGAATTGGTAGCCAGTGGGCAAGTCCGTATTGTGCAAAATGCTGAACCCCAAGCCGTGACGCATACTGATAATACGCCACCGATGACTGCACTCCCGAACACAGTTAATCAGGAGATAACTGTGCAGCCAGAGGCTTCTGTGCCTGCTTCTGCCAGTACCGAAACAGCAATACAACATGCCACACAAGCAGAACAGGTGAGTGAGCAACACACCGCTACGCCATCAGCCCCGTTACTGTCTTCTTCGGCAGATTTACCAATTAATGCAGGTGATGATTTAGAGATCAGTGCAGAAACTTTACAGACACCAGCTCAAGCGACAGCAACCAACATGCCTGAACATGCTGCAGCCAATATGCCAAGTGAATCTATACCCGAAACAGTTGCCCCTGCAGCACAGGATACAGATGTAAACGCCGAGCAACCGAGCACCACAGAACAATAAAATTGATGCCTTCAATATCGACATCTTCCCAATTTTTTGATTTGGACAATCAGAAAATTGTAAAAATAAAAAACCAGCACATGAGGTGCTGGTTTTTAAGCCTTGCATGAGTCAAATTTAAATCTCGATTTGACTGCCCAATTCAACTACTCGGTTGGTTGGAATTTGATAAAAATCACTTACAGGACTGGTATTACGCTGCATAGAAATAAACAGTTTTTCACGCCATGGTGACATACCATCACCCACGGTATGCACAATACGATCTCGCGAAATAAAGAAGCTCATTTGCATCATATCAAACTCAAATTCGAGCTGGTTGTAAGCTTGTTTTAAAGCACGCGGAATATTCGGCTGATCTTTAAAACCGTAATACATACTAATCCGATAGAAACGATCATCCAGCTTTTCGACCTGAATCCGATCTTGCTGTGCCACAAATGGAATATCGCGAGTAATCACCGTCACCATGATATTACGTTCATGCAGCACCTTATTGTGCTTAATATTGTGCAACATGGCATGCGGTACAATGTTTGGCGTACCTGTCAGGAAAATCGCATCTCCTGGTACAAATTTGGTTTCATTACCCATGCTGACACTTTGAATAAACAGATCAATCGGCAAGGCATCTTTTTCCAAACGCTTAATGACTAAGGCACGACCATCTTTCCAAGTCATCAAGATGGTAAACATGACTGCACCAATTAAGATTGGGACCCATCCCCCTGCGACAATTTTGAGCGAAGTTGACGCCACAAAAATTAAGTCCAACGTTAAAAATGGCACCGCAAACAGGGCAACTTTCCACATAGGCCAGCGCCAAAAACCATAGGCCAAAATTGAAATTAAAATCGTGCCGCAAAGCATGGTCATGGTCACGGCCACACCATAGGCACTGGCTAAATTGGCACTGTTTTCAAATAGCAAAATTAAAATCAGCACCGAAATAAATAAGGCCCAGTTAATAAATGGCAAATAAATTTGCCCACGCTCTACATCGGAGGTGTGGCGTACCGTCAGGCGAGGTAAATAACGCAATTGAATGGCCTGATTGACCATTGAAAAAACACCTGTGATCACAGCTTGAGACGCAATGACAGCCGCAGCTGTAGCGAGCCCAATCATCGGGTATAGACCCCATTCTGGTACTAGCATATAAAATGGGTTTTCAATGGCTTCTGGGTTACGCAATAAAAGCGCACCTTGTCCTGCATAATTCAGTAATAGACAAGGCAAGACAATGACAAACCAAGCTAGACGAATTGGCATGCGACCAAAATGCCCCATATCGGCATACAGCGCTTCACCACCAGTCATGGTCAGAATCACAGCACCCATGGTTAAAAATGCCACAAAGGGTTGTTGTACCACAAAGTTAAAGGCCCAATGTGGGCTTATCATGGCCAATACAAATGGGGTTTGGATGATGCTGAGCAAGCCTGCACCACCAATCGCAAAAAACCACAACAACGTTAAAGGGCCAAAAAATTTGCCCATGGTGCCTGTACCATGACGCTGCACCATGAATAATCCCGCTAAAATACCAATCGAGAGTGGTACTAACCATTGGTTAAATACAGGCGTGGCAATGCTCAGCCCTTCTATGGCAGACAGCACGGAAATTGCGGGAGTGATAATGCCATCGCCAAAGAACAGGGATGCACCAATAAAGCCAAGTGCAATCAGGAAGATTTTTTTATCTTCAGCAATGCGGGTTGTTCGCAGGTTCAATGCCAGTAACGACATAATCCCACCCTCACCATTGTTATCGGCACGCATAATAACGGTGACGTATTTAAAGCTAATGGTGAGCATCATGCACCAGAAAATCAGGGATAAAATTCCTAAAACACTGGCTTGGGTAATTGCAAGATGAGCCGTTAAAAAAGTTTGTCGGAAGGCGTAAAGCGGACTGGTTCCAATGTCCCCAAATACAACTCCGAGTGCAGCCAAAGTAACAACGGGTAAAGCTGCTTTTTTTGCAGTACTTTGCATAGGTGTCTTCAATTTAGACGGTATTTTTGAGAATCATAGCACTACGTTATAAGTTTTTCTCTAAATCAAATGTTTCAACTTGGCTTTATGCTATTTTTTGGTTATTATCCACCGCCTATGGTGAGGTGTCCGAGTGGCTGAAGGAGCACGCCTGGAAAGTGTGTATACGTTAATAGCGTATCGAGGGTTCGAATCCCTCTCTCACCGCCAAATTTCATTATCATGTAGTCACATGATGTCTTAGAAGGCTTAAATCCAAAGGGTTTAGGCTTTTTTTATGGCCAATATAAGGTGAGTAGCGATCATCACCCAATAAAAAACCGCTGTTCAATCTTCAAGATCAATACAGCGGCTATTAAAATCAATCTTTTACAGATCAATCACATTTTCTTTTCTTCAATATTTAAAGCATTAATTGCCAAAACTGCCTGAGTACGATTTTGCACACCCAATTTACGGAAAATAGCCGTTACATGCGCTTTAATGGTAGCTTCAGAAACATCTAACTCATAGGCAATTTGCTTGTTCAATAAGCCTTCTGCCACCATCATCAATACACGGAATTGTTGCGGAGTTAAAGATTGAATGCGTTCGGCCAAAGCGGTTTCATCTGCAGCACGAGGGTCAAAACTTACGTTGGCAGCCAAGTTTGGTGGTAACCAAATTTCACCTTCCAGTACCTGACGAATAGCTTCTCCAATATGGCTTGGATGTGCCGATTTTGGAATATAGCCCATTGCACCATGCGCAATAGAACGCTGAATAATCGATGCTTCTTCGTGAGCAGACACCACAATAATCGGGATAGATGGATATTGCGCACGTACATGCACTAAAGCAGAAAAGCCCGATGCACCTGGCAAATTCAAATCTAATAAAACAAGATCAGGCTCAGGCCCATTTTCCAAACGCTCATACAATTCATTCACTGCAGCAGTTTCATGAATTTGAGCTTGCGGTAAGCTATAACGAACCGCCTGAATTAAGGCATGACGAAACAGCGGATGATCATCAACGATTAATATATTCATAACAGACGTGAGAGATCTTGTGCACAGTTCTTCTATTCTAACCACACAAGTACAATGAAGGATATGCAAGATATGACTTTTTTGCATTTATTGTGCAAGAAATCACAGAAAAGTGTGTATTTTTTATGACATCCCCTGTCAACACGTCTCGAATATACAACAAGACGATGGTCTAACTACATTGAATCCAATAGTTATGCACACGTTTCAAAAAATTATCCACAGCCATAATCAATTCATATTGCAGCGGATAAGATAAATTCAAATAAAGACTTTCAAAAAGCTATTCGATAGAGCAACAAACCTACCTTTTAAAAAATATTAATTTCAGTGATAAACCCTAAGGCGGGTGCGCCTTTGGCCAGTGATGATGATCTGTTACATGTGCTTAAAATCACAGGGGCGCTCCAGTTTGTGCAAGACAAAAAAGAAGGACTGGATCATGTCATTTTAGAAGGTGGCATTGGCTTTTCAGGTGGGCAACATCAAGCCTTATTACTTGCACGCTTATTAATTCGCCAACCGAATATTTTGCTGCTGGATGAACCTACCGCTGCAATTGATGATATTTCCGAAAAACAATTGATTGAGCATTTAAAAGGCTGGCTAGGACAACGTACTTTGGTGATTGCGATCCATCGTCGGGCGGTTTTGGAATTGGTAGATCGAATTATTGTCATGAATGATGGAAAAATTGTCATGGATGGGCCACGTGATCAGGTCTTAAGTCAATCTCAGATAAAAGCTAGCCCTGCGTCGGGAGTAAAAGCATGAGCGAAAAAGAACTTAACCCTCAGCGAGTGATGAAACTGACCGATCTTGAACCTGAATTACCTAAATCCAGCGTTTTTATCTGGCTGATTTGTATTGGTTTACTGGTCTTCCTGGTTTGGGCATGGGTGTTTAAACTTGAAGAAGTCACAACGGGTACAGGCAAGGTCATTCCTTCATCTAAAGAGTGATTGATAT
>NZ_JAAZQX010000049.1 GCF_012371325.1 Acinetobacter sp. A2
TCCGCGAGTAGTGAAAATTAAAGCACAAAAATATCCAAGAAAATGCCAGTCAATTTCTTAACTGACTGGCATTACTCGCAATAACCGTGTTTACACAAAGTCACTGCAAGACCTTTTGAGTGTTGTTAAGCGTTCAGTTACTTAAATTCCATTTTTTATTTGCATGAGCAAATCGAAGTTGCGTAGGCGTTTTTGCGTATCATAAATGTCACAAGTGAAAATGAACTCATCTACATCATACTTTGCCAATAAGTTTTCCAGTCCAGCTTTTACTGTTGCTACAGAGCCAATTTGCGCCATGCCATAAAAACTATCGACTGACATTTTTTCAGCAGGTGACCACAAACCATCCATGCTGTTTATAGGAGCTTTGAGTTTCAAACTCTGCCCACGAATTAAGCCCAATACCCGTTGATAGGAACTTGTGGCGAGATATTGTGCTTCTGCATCGCTGTCTGCAACTACAGTTGGTACACCCATAGACACATACGGGCGGTCTAAATATTCTGAGGGTTCAAAGTTGTCACGGTATAACTGAATTGCTTGACCAAGCATGCGTGGGGCAAAGTGTGAGGCAAATGAATAGGGCAATCCTAATTTTGCAGCCAGTTGTGCGCTAAATAAGCTTGAACCAAGTAACCAGACAGGAACGTGCGTGCCTTGACCAGGGGTGGCCACAATACGTTGTTGTGGTTCAGCATCTTTAAAATAATGAAGAATTTCGAGCACATCTTGTGGGAACTGGTCTTCAGTTTCCTGACGGCCACGACGCAGGGCACGCATAGTAACTTGATCTGTACCTGGTGCACGTCCCAAACCTAATTCAATACGATTTGGATATAAAGTTGCTAAAGTACCGAACTGTTCTGCCACAACTAAAGGCGCATGGTTAGGTAACATAATACCGCCTGAACCCAGTTTCAGGTGTCTGGTATTTGCTAATAAATAGCCTAAAAGTACTGCGGTTGCAGAGCTGGCAATGCCATCCATATTATGATGTTCAGCCAACCATAAACGGTCATAACCAAGTTGTTCTGCATGTTGTGCCAATTCGAGTGCGTGATGCAGTGAAAATTGAACTGATTGATCATCACGGACAGGTGCAAGTTCAAGAATGGCAAATTTTGTGTCTTGCAGGGAACGCATCATTTATTCCAGCTTGATAAAGAGAGTTTTATCATACGATGCATTGAGTGGATTGTATATCGATAATTTTCGATATAAGGGTGTTCAGTGCGCTAGATTTAGCGGATGTGTGTTTAAGCAGTGATTTAATATAGTGAGATTATTGTCTGTATAAGAAAAAGCACCCGAAGGTGCTTTTGCAATATTAAAGAGATTGTAGAGAGCGTGGCGGAGATGAATTAACAATTAACGACGTTTTCCATTTTTGTAATGACCTAAATGCAAGCCATTGTCTTTACTGTAACGGTTATTGTAACGCACATCATTATAACGATAGCCACGGCTGTCATAGCGTCGGTCGTAACGGTCATCATAGCGTTTGTTGTCATAGCGATCATCTCGACGGTCTTCGCTCACTTTTTTACCCAGTACAGCACCACCTGCAGAACCGAGTCCAGCGCCAACATAGCCACCCGTATTGCCTGCCATGTTGCGACCGACACTATAACCACCCGCACCACCTAGCGCTGCACCAATCATGGCACCGTTACGGTCACGTTTACTGGCAGAAGCCGCCGCACCACCTGCGCCACCAATTGCAGAGCCAATCATTGCACCTGTTTGTCCACCCATGTGCTGACCAATGGCTGCACCGACTGCACCACCAAGCGCAGAACTTGCAGCAACACGTGTGTCATTTGCATGTGCAGTTCCCATGATTAAGGCAGAACTCGCGATGACACCACTTAATAAAAAATAATTCAGTTTCATGAGGATGCTCCGTATCAATAACTTATGCGCTTGGGTATTTATATATGTAATTAATGTATAAAAGCTTGTAGAAAGAATCGTGAAGGCCAGATAGAACATGTTGTAAAGTTTGATAAATACACTGTAATTACCCCACATTATTTCTACATATTTCATCGCTTTTTGGTATTTATGATATTTCTAAACAGGATCAAAAAAGCACCGAGCTAATGTCGATGCTTTTAGGTGAATCATTAAGACTGATTCAGACGTATAAATTAACGTCGGTTACGTTTTTTCTTCCATTTACGTTCTTGGTAGCGGTCGTATTCTTTATCTTTTGAGATTTTATTCCCCAAAGCTGCACCACCGGCAGCACCGAGTGCCGAACCAATATATCCACCATTGGTTCCACCCATATTTTTACCTACGGTATAACCAGCGCCACCACCTAAAGCACCACCAATAGCAGATTCGGTACGATGACGTTTATTGCTCGCAACCGCAGCACCACCTGCACCACCGAGTGCAGCACCAATAGTTGCACCTGTTGTGCCGCCCATATTTTTACCAATAGCTGTACCTGCCACGCTGCCTAAAGCACTTGCAGCAGCTACACGTGTGGTATTGTCTGCGTAAACATTAGCACTAAGCATTGAACCTGCGGCTAAAGCTGCACTAAATAACATTGCATTAAGTTTCATGATTGCACTCCATGTCCATTTTCAGGACTTATTTTATGATCAATTTTGATGGGCTAAATCTATCAAAGAGTCTCTGTCAAAATGTGGAGAGTGCGCACGAGATTGGTGTGCTTTGGTGTGGCCTTTGTATAAGTTTGATTAAAATTGCTAAAAAAATGCGCAATCCTTGTATGAAGATTCAACAGTTTTACTGCAATGATGATTCTGGGTCGTCTTGTTTACAATGTGCTCGATAACTTAGGTGAGCTTTAATACCGTGCCACTGTGCTGTAATAATGATGTCATTTAGTGCTTAGAATCGGTAAACTATGCGCAATTTTTTATTTCGCTGTGCTGCGTGATGTATGCGACAGCCTTTGTATTGAGATTTTTTAAACAATGAAAGAATCGTTACGTTTACGATTAGACCAGCTCTCAGACCGACACGAAGAGCTCACGGCATTATTGGCCGATGTTGAAGTGATTTCCGATAATAAGCGTTTTCGTCAACTGTCACGCGAGCACAGTGATTTAGATGAAATTACCGCCGTATGGACACAATACAAACAAGCAGAAGCCGATATAGAAACTGCTGAAGCCATGTTGACTGATCCTGACTTTAAGGAAATGGCGCAAGAAGAAATTAAAGAGAATAAAGCACTGATTCAGCAACTTGAGTCAGATTTAAATATTTTAATGATTCCGAAAGACCCGAACGATGCTAACTCTGCTTATTTAGAGATTCGTGCAGGAACGGGTGGTGATGAAGCTGCAATTTTCTCAGGTGATTTATTCCGCATGTATAGCAAATATGCAGAAAGCCAAGGCTGGCGGATTGAAATTCTTTCTGAAAATGAAGGCGAACACGGTGGCTATAAAGAAGTCATTTGCTTGGTCAATGGCGATGGTGTTTATGGTCGTTTGAAGTTTGAAAGTGGTGCACACCGTGTACAACGTGTGCCTGCAACAGAATCACAAGGGCGTGTGCATACGTCTGCATGTACCGTGGCAATTCTGCCAGAGGTAGATGTTGATACCACGGTAGACATTAACCCTGCAGATTTGCGTATTGATACATACCGTGCTTCAGGCGCGGGTGGTCAGCACGTTAACAAAACTGATTCTGCGGTACGTATTACCCACATTCCAACAGGAACGGTGGTGGAATGTCAGGAAGAGCGTTCGCAACATAAGAATAAGGCCAAGGCCATGGCATTGTTGGCATCTCGTTTGGAAAATGCCAAACGTGCTGCGGCAGATGCGGCAACCTCAGAAATGCGTCGTGACTTGGTCGGTTCGGGAGATCGTTCTGAACGTATCCGTACCTATAACTATCCGCAAGGGCGTATGACAGACCACCGCATTAACCTGACTTTATATAAGTTAGATGCGGTTATGGAAGGTGATTTAACCGAGTTGCTAGACAGTCTGCATCGTGAATATCAGGCAGATCAGTTGGCTATGCTTGCCCAGCAAAACGGTGGCTAATGAATATTGCACAAGCCTTGGCACTACGTGGTGAAGCCGATAGCTACGAGCGTCAGGAAAATATCTGGTTGCTTGAGCATTTTTTAGGGCTGAGTGCACTTGAATTAAAGTATCGTGCAAGTCAGGAATTAACATCAGCAGAAGAGCAGGCCTATACGCAGGCCTTAGCGCGTATTGCTGCAGGCGAACCTTTGGCTTATATCACGGGTTCTCAGCCATTTTGGACTTTAGATTTAAAAGTTACGCCTGATACTTTGGTGCCACGTCCTGATACCGAGGTTTTGGTTGAAACCGTACTCTCTTTGTCATTACAAAGTAATGCTATGGTAGTGGATTTAGGTACGGGCACAGGCGCTATTGCGTTGGCTTTAGCTTCTGAGCGTCCAAATTGGCAAATCACCGCAACAGATATTTACCCGCCAACGCTTGCAGTTGCGAAAGAAAATGCTATAAAGCATGGTTTGAATGAGGTGCAATTTGCATGTGGTGCATGGTTTGACGCACTGGGCTTAGAAGCTGAACCAAGGTTGGATCTAATTGTATCTAATCCACCGTATATAGATGCCCATGATGAGCACATGCCTGCATTAGCAGCAGAACCAGAACGTGCTTTGGTTGCGGCAGATCAGGGCTTGGCAGATATTGTGCAGATTATCTCGCAAGGCAAATATTGGTTAAAACAGCAAGGCTGGATGGCCCTTGAGCATGGCTATGACCAAGCTTTAGCAGTGCAGGAAATTTTTGCAGAGCACGGTTTTTCTGAAATACGCACAGTCAAAGATTATGCAGGCAATGATCGGGTGACTTTGGCGCGTTTGATGTAATGCTTTGGGTCTATACGCTTAATTTAACTTAACTTACCAAGATGTGGCTGAATCGCAGGTGGCAGTTCTTCGCCAAGTGAACTCAGCATTTCACGCTCAATCAAACGCACCATAGAATTCAATGGCAAATCATTGTCTTGTAGCCCAAAAGGTTCTTCAAGTTGCTCACTTAGAGCATCCAGACCTAAAAACAGATAAGCAATTAATCCGACTAAAATTGGTGTCCAAATACCTAAACTGGCTTTTAGGCTAAACGGTAAAATAAAGCAGAAGCAGTACACAGTACGGTGTAGCAAGACCGAATAAGAAAAAGGCAAAGGCGTACTTAAAATACGATCACAACCCGCCTGTACATTGCCCAATTCTACAATGTGCTGATTCAGCCCTTGGTAAATAATGTCTGATATTTCTCTAGTTTTTAGGGCAATCACTAAATCTTTTTGAATACTTTCTAAAATATATTGTGAAGCATTGATATGTTGAAATAACGCCTGATAATCGTTTGTGGTCAACTGCACTTTGTTTTCATAAAATTCAATCGGTTGGTTTTGACTACGTAAACGGTCACGTAATAAATTGCTAAAGAGCATTACCCGATACATCAAGACTTGTCGATGATGTTCAGACAGAACATGCGAGTCACGAGAAATATGCCGTGATGTGGCAATTAAAGTTCCCCATAGTTTGCGTCCTTCCCACCAGCGTTCATAACAGGCTGTATTTCTAAAACTTAAGAAAATAGACAAGATAATTCCGAAAATGGTAAAGCCAATTGCGGGAACGCTCGGTGCTTGAAAAAAGTGCTGCGAGGATAAATAAACCAAGACCGTAGAAAGAAATACCACAATTGCAAGCGCAGGTAAGACGGTGGGTAAAATTGTACCGTACCATGCAAAAAGTAGAGTAAAACTATTGTTTTTATTGCGAATAATCATCTTAAAGCAATCCTGTAAGCTGTTGCTAGTGTTCCATAGACAAATAGCGCTTGGCAAGTCGCTTTAGGTATTGCAGTGATGGTTTTTCCTGTGAATCAAAGCTATGAGAATATCTACTCATGCACTGCTGCTTTATAGATTGTAAAAGTGCAGTGTAGTTAGGCAGTCAGTCAACGACGAAAACAAAAAAAGTGATGCCTGATTTCAGATATCACTTTCGGATTTACTGATGCAATGTGTAAACTTAAATTTTAGTTAACACTTTAAGCTTAAGTCTTTGCCACATTTACATAGGATAGTCTTGTAAGCAATCCGACACTTCGACTTGGGTCAAACTATCAGTTTCTAAAGCCAAACACAGTGCGACAATTTTTGCAGTATCGCTTAAGTGTTCTTCTTTCAGTGCTAAACCTGCCTGTAAAGCGTGTAAATCTTCTTGGCAAATATCTAACGCAGCAGCAGCTTGCATTGCATCTTCACGTTTAAAGAATGCAGAAATTGCTGTGCGTAATTGCTCTTCTGAGGTATTCAGAATACTTTGATTCAGTAATTCATCTAATTGGTCAGAAGCTTGGTTGAGAGAGTGAGTGAAATTTTGAACTACATTTTGTTCAAGTACATCGACCATCTTAAGCATGGGGGACCTCCAGAGATGTTGGTACATTTAAATATTACAGGGGGAGTATTACAGCCAAATTGCATAAAATTTATGCTTTAAATTGATTGAAAAGTAAACTAAATACTGGGCTTTGGCAATGCCGTGCCGATGAACGATCAGTTCAATTGGGTGTTGTAATATAAGTGCTTGTATCTTTAGTTGAAAATTAAATAATAGGCTTAATGCAATATAATTACTTGATAAGTCACTTAATAAAGTGCTTGCTTATGTGTTTTCAGTATATTGCCGATATGCACCTGGGTTTAAACCTGTCCACTTTTTAAAAGCACGATGAAACGCACTTGGATCGTGAAAATTTAGCTGGTCGCTAATTTCTTGTAAGGATTGCTGAGTTTTGCTGAGTAGTTCGATTGCAGTATCACGACGGACTTCATTTTTTAATTGTTGATAACTGGTGCCTTCTTGTTTTAAACGCCGCTGAAAAGTTGCTTCAGACATATTGAAATGTTGTGTAAGTTCACTTAACTCAAGCCATTGGCTTGGAGGAAGTTTGACCAATTGTTTACGGATTTGATGACTTAGTGCATGCGGGTTTTTATAACGTACTAAAAGGTTATAAGGCGTTTGCTTTAAAAAACGTTTCCAGCTTTTTTCATCTTGCTTAATTTTTAGTGCGAGATGTTGTGCTTCAAAATAAATTTTATTGTCTGTACAGGTGTATTCAATTTGATCACAAAAACGGATGCGGTAGTCAGTATCATCCACAGGGGCATTGCATTTAAGTTGCATGTTTAAAATAGCAATACGTTGCCCAGTCAGCCAACACATCAGGCTGTGAATGAGCATTAAATAGGTGGCATAACTAAACATCGGTTTCACTTGATCTTTATCATGAATGATCAAGATGGCGTAATCATTTTCAATACGTAACTCACCGACAAAATCGTCCAGTACTAAATTTAAAAAAACGAGCATATCTTGCAAAGCGAGTTGTAAGTGATCGGCTTGATACACCCATTTAGATAAAAGCTGATAGCTGCCACGACGTAAAGCATGGCTGTCCATACCAAAAAACTCATCATTCATTGCATCTGCAAGTGCAATCCATAATTGACCAAATTGTAGAATGGAAACACGTGCTTTGTTGGAGTCCAGCAATTCCTGTGGAATACCCGCAGTTTCTAATATGGCGGCGGTGTCTACAGTATGTTGTTGTGCAGCAGCCAAAGCTTCGTGTACCAAAGCAATTGAAATTGTATCTTTACTGTAGGTGAGTGGAGCGGCTTTCATGTGGCAGTCAAGGTATCCATTTACAAGTTGGCTGTCCAAAGACATCATGGAGGATGCAGGGTTTGGAAATTGTACTCTAGCCAGAGTGTGATTAATCTGCATCTTAAGTTGTAGAACTGTAGAAATTTATAAGGAAAATAATATGAAAATTCAAGGAAAAGTCTGTGTGGTCACGGGTGGTGCATCTGGTCTGGGTGCAGCTACGGCACAATACTTGGTCTCGCAGGGTGCTCGCGTGATTATGGTCGATATGAATCAGGAGCTTGGGCAGCAGCTACAACAGCAATTGGGTAGCCAGTCTGAGTTTTTGGCTGTAGATGTAACCGATGAAAACCAAGTACAGCAGCTTTTTAGCCATATTGAGCAAAAATATGGTCAGTTAAATGGCTTGGTGAATTGTGCGGGAATTGCACCTTCTGCCAAAGTTTTAGGGCGTGATGGTTTGCATGATTTGGCGATGTTCCAGAAAGTTTTGAATATCAATGTCACGGGCAGTTTTAATATGATTCGTTTCGCTGCACAGTTGATGGCGAAATATGACTTGCAAGCAAACGAAGAAGAGCGCGGTGTAATTGTGAATACAGCATCAGTTGCTGCATTTGATGGGCAAATTGGCCAAAGTGCTTATTCTGCTTCTAAGGGCGCAATTGTAGGAATGACGCTACCTTTAGCACGTGAATTCGCACGTGAAGCCATTCGGGTGATGACTATTGCCCCAGGCATTATGGAAACACCAATGCTCAAAGCTTTTCCGCAGCATGTGCAAGATGCTTTGGGGCAAATGGTGCCATTTCCACCACGTTTGGCAAAACCGGAAGAGTTTGCACAGTTAGTCGGTCACATTTTTGAAAATGGCTATTTGAATGGCGAAGTAATTCGTTTAGATGGTGCGATTCGTATGCAGCCGAAATAAGCTGCATCATAAAATAGCCTAAGTAAGCACAAGCAAAGCAACCGAAAAATCATCGCAATATAGAACAAGGATGTTGCGTACATTCCCTGACTGAACAACATAAATAGAGACAGAGAGCCAATATGATTTTAAGCCATGAACAAAAAATGATTCAGGATATGCTGCGGAGTTATGCCCAGGAAAAGCTGAAACCTACTGCAGCCGCACGTGATAAAACTGCCGAATTTCCAGCACAGGAATTAAAGGAACTCGGTGCGTTGGGTGCATTGGGTATGACTGTTTCAGAAGAATGGGGCGGCGCAGGTTTGGATTATGTGTCGTTGGTTTTAGCCTTGGAAGAAATTGCCGCAGGCGATGGTGCGATTTCAACGATTGTTAGTGTACAGAACTCATTACCTTGTGGGATCACTCAACGCTACGGCACGGAAGCACAAAAACAGAAATATCTAAGCAAATTGGCTACAGGTGAATGGTTGGGCTGTTTTTGTTTAACCGAGCCGCAAGTCGGTTCAGATGCCAGCGCCATTGAATGTAAAGCAGAAAAGGATGGTGATAGTTGGGTTTTAAATGGTACCAAACAATTTATTACCACAGGTAAATATGCCGATGTCGCTTTGGTTTTCGCTGTTACAGACAAAACTGCAGGTAAAAAAGGTATTTCCTGCTTTTTAGTGCCGACGAATACCCCTGGATATATTGTGGCGCGTTTAGAAGACAAAATGGGGCAGCATTGTTCAGATACTGCCACAATTGTTTTGGATAACTGCCGTATTCCTGCCGAAAACTTGCTAGGGCAAGAAGGTGAAGGTTACAAGATTGCATTGTCAAATTTGGAGTCAGGCCGCATTGGTATTGCAGCACAATCGGTTGGCATGGCGCGTGCAGCTTTAGAGGCTGCAGTGGATTATGCCAATGAACGTAAAGCCTTTGGTGTTGAAATTGTGCAACATCAAGCGGTGGCATTTCGTCTAGCCGATATGGCGACTCAAATCGAAGCTGCACGACAACTTATTTTACATGCTGCAAGCCTGAAAGATGCAGGTTTACCATGCTTGAAAGAAGCCTCTATGGCTAAACTCTTTGCTTCGACCATGGCTGAGCGTGTCTGTTCAGATGCGATTCAAATTCATGGTGGCTATGGCTATGTCTCTGATTTTCCAGTTGAACGTATTTATCGTGATGTACGTGTCAGTCAAATTTACGAAGGGGCATCAGACATTCAGCGTTTAGTCATTGCACGTGAAGTGACCAAGCGCTAATGCACTGACAAATATTCGCTGTATCTCATTTTATTGAATGTTCAAATCTAGCATGCAGGTTGAGGTGAGTGGAAATTGAGCTATCACCTGAATCATGTTTAGCTAAAGCAAGATAATCAACGGAATCCGTTGATTAGTATTTAAGAATTTGGCATGCAGTAGCCACGACATGCCATAAATTTTAATACAGACCTAATTCACTCTAGATTTAAATTTTTTAAAACGGTTAAAACAACAAAATACATTGCTGCAAAAGAATTGCAGATGAATCAGTACAAGACGGAGCTTCACATAATGAAAACTTTGCAAGATGCATATCAGGCTTTT
This sequence comes from Acinetobacter sp. A2, assembly GCF_012371325.1. Classification (GTDB taxonomy): domain Bacteria; phylum Pseudomonadota; class Gammaproteobacteria; order Pseudomonadales; family Moraxellaceae; genus Acinetobacter. Next base: position 10,214 of record NZ_JAAZQX010000049.1, read on the forward strand.
GACCTAGAACGGCTCATTCAAACAGAATTGGTGGGTACACCTACGGCTATAAATGCTTATGAAGAATGTTGCGGGCGCTATATAGGTGCTCAGCGCACTGCTTTAATCTGGGAAGGCAAACATGGTGAATCTGTAACATGGACATTTGATCAGCTCGCAGAAGCATCAGGTAAACTGGCCAACTATTTTGTCAAAATTGGTCTAAAAGCAGGCGATTGTATTGCGGGTTTACTGCCGCGTACTGCAGAGCTACTCATTACAATTTTAGCCACTTGGCGCATTGGTGCGGTGTATCAACCCTTGTTTACCGCATTTGAGTCTAAGGCCATTGAGCATCGGATTCTGACAGCCAAAACACAGTTAATTGTAACCAACAGCGAACAGCGTCCTAAATTAGATTTACTGAATGATGTAGGTATTTTAACCGTTGATGCGAATGCCACAGCCAATAATACTGATGCTGATTTTTGGCAAGTCTTAAATGCACAAAATAGCCATTTTGAAACAGTATATCGTAGTTTTGATGATGACTTTTTAATGATGTTTACTTCGGGCACGACTGGTTTAGCCAAGTCGGTGCCTGTGCCTTTAAAAGCAATTTTGGCCTTTAAGGGGTATATGCAGTTTGCGGTAGATTTACGTGTAGAGGATTCATTCTGGAATTTGGCAGATCCAGGTTGGGCCTATGGTTTGTACTATGGCATTACTGGGCCACTAAGTTTGGGGCACAGTATTATTATGGATGAGCGCCCATTTAGTGTCGATCATGCATTAGAGATTATCCGTAAATATCGGGTAAGCAACTTAACAGGTTCACCAACGGCATTTAGAATGTTCTTTGGTTTTAAAGAAAAATTTGATGCAGAAATAAAAAATCATTTGCGTGTGGTCAGCAGCGCAGGTGAACCACTCACACCCGAAGTGATTCATTGGTTTAATCATGAATTAAACGTCAATATTTATGACCAATATGGGCAAACTGAACTGGGCATGGTAATCGCGAATCATCACGCATTGGAACATCATAAAAAAATTGGTTCTGCAGGATACGCTATTCCAGGGCATCGTTTTGCAGTCTTGAATGCTGAGCATCAGGAAGTAGCATGCGGTGAAATTGGTACTTTGGCCTTAGATGAATCGCAATCGCCGTTAATGTGGTTTAAAGGCTACGAAGGACATGATCGTAAATCATTTGTCGGACAGTATTATCTCACGGGTGATACTGTGCGTTTAAATGAATTTGGCGGCATTGATTTTATAGGTCGTGCAGACGATGTCATTACAACATCGGGTTATCGGGTAGGGCCTTTTGATGTAGAAAGTACTTTACTTGAATGTGAAGAAGTACTTGAATCTGCAGTGATTGGTAAGCCAGACCTAGAACGTACAGAAATCGTAAAAGCATTTGTGGTGCTAAAAAATCAATATCAAGCCAGTAGTGCCTTGCAGGAAAAGTTACAGCAATATGTTCGTTCACGTTTATCGAAACATGCCTATCCTAAAGAAATAGAATTTGTAAATGGTTTGCCTAAAACATCGAGTGGGAAAATTCAGCGTAATTTACTGAAACAACAGGAAATTGCCAAACAAACGGCTTTGAAAAAAGTAAGTTAAATTGGGTATATAGTTTTAAAGTACTCTTAAATCAAAAACGCCAATCATTTAGATTGGCGTTTTGTTGTTATATGCACTTAAATGGTTATTGCAAGCGTCGTGTATCTTGAACAAAGCTGCGTGAGCTTAGGTAAACAAACACTGCTGTAAAGAATAATGCCACAGGAATTACAAACAACGCATTGTGTAGACCAACAGCTTTAAAGTGTTCTGTCATTACCGCACTGCCTGAAGCTAGCATTGCTGCTTGTGAAAAATGATCTGACAATGCCCCAACCACGATTGGGCCAAACGCACCGCCTAAAATATACATGCAGGCAAAATACACAGCCATTGCAGTCGCACGTAAATTGGGCTCGACTACATCCTGAATGGCAGGGTAAACCGTAGTGTAGTAGTTATAAGAAGCCAACCAGCCCAAACTGAGCAGAATAACCACAGCTGTTAGAGAATCGTTACCCAAATACAGTGCGATACCAATAAATATTGCAGAAATAAACAAGCAAATCGCACCAAAAACCAAACGGCCACGGGCAAAGCGTTGATGAATCTTATCTGCAATGACACCGCCTAGCGTTAGACCAATTAAACCTGTAATCCCAACAATACAGCCTGTGATAACAGCAGATTGTGTCAAACTCAAGCCAAAATAGCGTTGAAACAGTGGTACAAAGAAGGAGTTACCTGCATACACGGCAAAGTTCACGCTTAAGCCTGACAGAATAATCCAACGTAGGGTTTTAATTTTTAAAAGCGTGCGAATCGGGTTTTGAACAGTCTTTGCCGTGTAGTTTTCACCTTCGCTTGCACCACGTGGTGGTTCTTTCATTTTAAAGAAGAACACCCCAGCCAATAATTTTTTTACGTGAACCTTTGTCGGCCAAGCGTCCAAAAGGCAAACCTGCAATTGCATATACCAAAGTGAATGATGCAGCTACAAAGCCCAGTTGTAAGTCGCTTAAATTAAATTCAAAGCGTAACGGCTCAATAATAGTGGCAGGAATGGTACGGTCAAAAAAGTTCAGCATATTAGCTAAAAATAGCAACAGCAGAATTTTCCACTTGTTGTAGGTCACTGCATCGGCAGGGTTAGGCGACACGGCTTTGACCGTGTCGATAAAACTTTCCTTAGTCATGTCATCACATCCTTTTGATGTTGTTTTACTGATGTTGGTTGTATCGCAGCACAGGCTTGAGCGACGAAATTTGTCTTGGATTATGTTGTGTCGTTGTTATGCGTATGCACACAGTCATGTTTATTATTTTGGGTGAAAATGAATAATATAATTTATTGTTTTCACAGTTATATTTTCTATCTATAACTAAAAATATAGACAAATATTTGCATAAGTGCTCATTTTGTCTATGTCGATTCAGTAGTGGCAAGGTGGGT
>NZ_JAAZQX010000004.1 GCF_012371325.1 Acinetobacter sp. A2
TTAAGGAAATTTTGGCAATTTTAAGAAAGCAGAATCCTGATAGGATAAGGGTTCTGTGAAATTTGTCGTGTACAGAGAAAAAATTAAAAAAAATAAAAGGTTCTTTGTTTATTCATGGGCATTCAATGGCTGAAAATGATCAACATATTTTCGATCAAATTAATAAGAGTGAAGTTGAAAATATTTATATCAGTATATTTGGTGATCAATACTCAGACTCTAATAAAACAACAATTGCTAATGCCCACCGATTTATAGACACTAAAAAAATAAACATTGAATTTTATAAAGCTGAGTCTGCTCCTATTTGGGCTTAAAGAATAGTCACTGATTTTATACGCACATATTAGTCCAAATTATAGAGAATGATTAATTAATTATTTGTAAATATCGATAAACAGCTTGCCGGCTGATACCAAATGCTTTTGCCAGAGCAACTTTGGAGGAATACAGTCCTTCTTTCCAGGCTTGTCGTAAAGCCTCAGCCTGCTCAGTGTTCAATTTATGGACACGACCTTTATATTTCCCTTGAGCCGCTGCAAGCTTAATCCCCTCTTTTTGGCGTTCCAAGATAATTTCCCGCTCGAATTGAGCAAAAGCGCCCATAAGCTGCAACATCAGGTTATCCATCGGAGTGGCCTGGGCCGTGAAAGTAATATTTTCTTTGACAAACTGGATGGCGACTCCCCTCTTTATGAGCTGATCAACTTCAGTAACTAAATCTTTCAGACTTCGAGCGAAACGATCCATAGAGTGCACGACGATCATGTCTCCTTCACGAACATAGCTGAGCATTTCCTGAAATTTCGGACGGGCAGTATTTTTTCCAGAGGCCTTATCGATAAAAACCCTGTCGACTTCGACTCCTTCAAGTTGTCGTCCAATATTCTGGTCAACAGAGCTGACTCTGACATATCCCACCTTATGACCTTTCATCATGCCTTCTACCAAATGCTTATTTCTGCTTATTGTAAATAATGAATATTATATTTCAAAGTTACATGTAACGTATGGACAAAATTTATTTAAATGAGACATAAACTTCAGGGCGTTGTCTGTGTTACTTTAGGGTATACCCTAAATATACAGTAATAATATGTTGAAAATGAGTGACTTCCTATCGTAACTCGACATGGCTTTGTTGCACAAAGATTTGAAATGCAAAGCGCCCCTAATTGAGCCAAATTTAAGGCGTAACTTGGGTAAGTGGTCGACCTAATTCCGTAAATCTGTTAAGGACTGCTACACGTGCATGGATCTCATTCACTTGGCTATCAAAACGCCTTGCACTGAGTTTATCTCCTAATAATTTGATGCAATGCATCTTAGTTTCAACCAAACTTCGACGATGATAGCCTGACCATTTTTTCCATAGTGTCCTGCCTAAACGTTTAATTGTTCGAAGTAATTCATTTCGCTCTAGCGAGCTACTCTTTGTATCTTTCCATGGTTTCGCATTTTTTCTAGGTGGAATCACCGCATGCGCTTGCCGATCTGCAATGACCTGACGGCATTGCTTGGTGTCATAAGCTCCATCGGTATAAACAGAGTTAATCTGCTCATCTTGTGGAATCTGATTAAGTAAATCACCAAGCACCTGTGAATCACTGACATTATTGGTTGTAAGCTGAACTGCTCGTATTTGTAGGGTTTTAGCATCTATACCAATATGAAGTTTACGCCATTGGCGACGATATTCAGGTCCATGTTTCTTGCGTTTCCATTCGCCCTCACCTAGAAACTTCATGCCTGTAGAGTCCATGAGTAGATGCAGCCCATCGCTACTTTTTTGGTAGCTGATTACAATATCAATATGCTTTTGTCTTCTACAAAGCGTGGTGTAATCTGGAGCTATCCAATTTAATCCGCAAAGTTTAATCAGACTTTGCACAAAGCCAGTGACCATACGTAAAGACAGACGGAATAAGGATTTAATCATTAAGCAGCATTGGATGGCTGCGTCGGAGTAGGTTTGATTTCGCCCTTGTTTGCCTTTTGATGGCGCATACCATTGCGTAGCAGGATCAAACCAAATGGCAATATTTCCGCGACTCATGAGTGCTCGGTTATATGCGGGCCAATTGGTTGTGCGGTAGATTTTGTGTGTAGGCTTCTTCATTTGAAAATTATATCGCTGAAAAACCCTTTACAGATAGGTTTGTGCAACAAAGCCATCTTGATATACAGAATAAAAATTCAAAAAACCTGCATATTTATGAGATTCCTCTGCTTCATATAATCAATCACATGCATTTTTTAATTCTCACAACAATTCAAAAAACAATGACTTAATTAATTCATATAAAAATATCACTGCTCATAATAAAAAGTTATGGGCAGTAATAATAGTTAAAGCCATGAGTATTATAATACCATTGAGGCATGGGTATTATGCTACCAAAGAACCCCAATAAACGTATTTTTTAAAAAGAATAAATGCAATAAAAATTAAATAAAACTATAAAAAACTATTTACATTAAAAAAATTCCTGCATATATTAAAAATAAATTCACAAAATACGACCAACCAAAGAACAAAGTCATCTTAAAGCAGTCTTAAAATTGGGTTTTGCTCATGACAAATTCAACGAATAAAGTACTTAAAACATTTCGGGTGTCATCCAAAAACCTGAATTTATATTGCTATCCGCAAAGCATCCATGCTTTTGTGTGTTGGCATGCGCTGTTTTCACAGCTTGAGATTCAACAACGTGAGTTCACTTTTAAACTATTGTCAGATGCGAAATGTGAGATCCCCATTATCACTACAGATAATGAAGATACGTATTTATTTAATAGTCATTTCGCTGGCATATACGGCTACTTCTACAACCCATCGCAAAAATTTAAATTTAAGGCTTATCAAGACTTTAAACATTATGAAAACATTCTTTCATCACTGCGTGAAGTTTTAAATTTACTAGAGTCAAGACAGTTTAATTTTCTTTTAAAACTTGATGTTATCGCAAGATCTTTGAATCAAAATTACACCGCTCAACAATTAAATGACGTGTTTGGGCACCGTGAACTCTCCCTGGATATCCTAAGAGAAATTACAAAGCTTTCAATAAGACAAAGTCCTGCTAGCTTGTCAAAAAACCAATCAAGTGTGCATTTTTCATTAGACAACATACTCAATGTGTTAAAGGATCAATGAGCATGAATATGATTGGACATGCCTATCTAAATTACGAGAAAGTTGATTTAGAACCCTTTAAGGATTTTTATACCAAACTGGCTCAAATAAATACTCAAAGTATAGAAGATTATATTCACTTAGAAGTTTTGACAGAACCTAATGATATAAATTTACTTGTAGAGTTAATGCAGAAGAATGAGCTCAAGAAAACAAAAATTAAATTACCTTTGGTTCATTATTTGTTTTCGCTATTTAATGTGTCCTCAAAGAATAAACTCATTGCCTTGAAATGGGCGATTTTCAATATTCATTGTTTTGAGTCTATTGCTCAAACAGAGAACATAACAGAAAACAATTTCAATGAGATCATCGAAAAATATACAAGCACTATTTGCGATATATGTAGATGTTTTCGTTTGGCTAATAGTAATAGAAATAAGCTGTATGAAACATTATCTGTCGTTCCATCAGATCCTCAAGTTCTTGTAGATCAGCTCGATGCTATAATTGGCAAAAATAAAGATCTATTCAAACGCTCATTACCAAGTCTGTCCGAAGAAGATATCAATCGTTTAAGCGTCATTAAAAATGCGTATAACTTTATCGTTACACAGCAAAAGAGACAACGTACACATTCTAATCAAACAAGAAGGTACTCTAAGTCAATTGATCAACCCGCCTACAGACATAAAAAAATGTCATTTGATGATGAAGTTTTACTGCTCACTACTTTTCGCAGTAATGAAGATACTTATGATATCGAGGATCAGGAACAATCTACACTTCAAGATCATGGCTTTAACTTTGATGAAAAAGAGAAAAATTCCGTAGCTTTCCAAAAAATCAAATTAAAGGCACAAGCGCAACACCAACAAAAAAATAATTTGATGAGTAAATCAAATCCGCGTGTTTTTGATCTTTTGACTGCTCAGATCATTATGCAACGCATACTTGAAAAAGCCTCAGGCTCACCTATTCATAGTTTATTATTATTTTCAGTACTGAGTCTCACACACTATGAAGACATTTTGAGCTTTAGCAATCAGCCATGTGAATCCAATCACACGAAAAAATTATATTTGAATAAATTTGAATGTTACTTTAAGCAATCATTTGACGTTTCTACTTTTAAAAGCAAACAGCTTAAGCTCAAAGAACATAAGCTGAATACTACAAACAGCTACACTATTCCTTTGCCTCAATCATATTACTCAACACTCATTCAGCTAAAAAAATGGGATATGGCTGATATTGAATCGGATCTGCAAGAATATTTAAGAAGGATTGCTCAGGATTTAACATTTAACTTAACGGCAGAAAATCTTCCACGCTTAATAAGTGATATCACTTTAAATGAACTTGGTTACGAACTAGAGAGTAAATTATTGGCTGGTACGAGTATTCGGCACTATATACCCGGCCATTATTTTTCTACCCAAATCGTAGACTTACTTGATAGCTATGAACAAACTTTAAAATTAATTACCCCTACTTTTGAAACGAATTACATACATAAGTTTAGCAGTCCAATCTCTTTCGGAAGTCAACAATCCCCAGATGTTGCATTCACTCAAGTATTCTTTAATGAACTGGACCGCTGTGTTCGACAAGCCACTGACCCATTTGTTCGCCTAAATCATTATTCTATTTGGTTATGGCACATCTGCATGATCATCACTTCCGCTCGACCAAGTCACTCCTTCCCCCCTAATTTAGAATATATTGATTTTGAAATGCAGATGATGGGAGTTGCAGATAAAGAGCAACGTTACACCAGCACGATTGGTCGATGTATTCCTTTTAATGATTTTCTTAAAGCAGAAATACAGCATTATTTGGCATTCTTAAAAAAATTTAAGACCTTAACTCAAATACTCTACCCTTCTGATTATACCCGACCCATTGATGATGTTCTGAATGGGCAAACTCCTATTCTCCTGTTCAAGGATAAAGATAAATTAAGGTCATTAAAGCTTTCTGATCTACAGGATATTTATGAGAACTTAGATTTTCAAAAAAATTGGACCAGACATTTTTGTCGTTATTTCTTTGCACAGTTTTGTGATGAAGACATTCTCAAATCCATTTTTGGACATGATGAAAATATGCAGGGTCTTTTTGATCAATATTCTAGCTTTAAGCCAACTAGCTTGAATCAAATCAGAAAGGCTCAGGATAAATTAGTCGCAATATTAAACTTAAATGGTATGTCTGACTTGAATGAGGTTGCTTTCATATGAGTAATCATCCACATAGCCTGCGTCGCAAACAAAAAAATAATGCGAAAATTAAATCACTGCTTACATTATTCTCGGAAAAATTCGAAGATGTTAAAACAAAGGACTTTCAAACCATTTGCAATGAAATCGACCAAAAATTGTTAGAAAAAGCAGGTTCAAATTTAAAAAACTATCGTATTGACCGTTTACATTTAGCTAAATATATCAAACGTTTCAATCATGCCAATGGTACAGATTATCCAGTTCCCAGCACACCTGTAATCTATGAATCTAATATACCGCTTCAAAGCATCGAAACCATCAAGCATGGCAAAGCTATCATCATATTTGCAAAACAATTAACTCACCTTTGGCAGACAACCCCCATTGAGAACCCTGAACATTGTCATGCATTTGCATTAATAAGCGCTATTCTTTTCAACGGCATTTGGAACGAAAAAGAGCTAAGAAGATTCTCACAGATCATTGAAACCACAAAATATTTTGACTCTTTTTTAGATACTAAAGACCATCTCATTAGTCTTGAAATACCGAACTCTCAGTACGGCAATAAAAAAATTGATCATCCTAACTACAGTACAACTTACACAAAAACCATCGTCATACACGATATTGTGAAATGCTGGTTATTTAGACTTAACCAATTTGAAAAAGATTTGTTTACACAAGCATTAGACCCAGAACACATTATCAACGACTGTATTCGTACATATTTGCCTGATGTAAAAATTCGATATAAAGAGCTGATTAAATATGCTTTTTATTACACACAATTTTTGGAAAACGCTCAGCTTGACCAAATGTCCATAGGATTATTAAAACATGAAATTCCAAGTTCGAGCCCACTCAAAAACCAACTAGCCGTTTACTTTCATCAATTTGATACCTTTGCAACAAGATCTCTATATAAAGTCCTAGAACAAAATGAACGTAGTATTAAAGGCGATATAGAAAGTGGGCTAGCAAGCTTTTTAAAAGATATTCGAACCATTCTTCGTACAGATGATTATGTTCAAAAGCTCATTGAACTTTATGCGCGTGAACTTTCACCTTCAATGGAACGTATTGTCTTTTGGGCTATCATTCGTTCTCGGTTAAATAGCAATCAGTTAGCCAAACTGAATGAAATTATATACAGTAAAAATAGACTTTCGAGAACATTAATCAAGTCAGACTTTCAGCCTCTTAAACCAAGCTCACTGAATACCTTTTTCTCGCAATTTGTCTTTCACTGGCTTTATTTAACACAAGATAAAGATATTGATGCATTCACCGCTTCAGATTATGAAGAACTTTACGCTGAAATTTTAGAGTTAAAAGCAGAACAAACTCGCTCAAATACTCAAAAACGTTTAAGTGAATTTCATCATAAGCAAGTCTTACTTTTTAATGTGCCTGAAGTCAATTTAGAAAATTTGCTGACCATTAAAGTTTGTAAAACAGATCTCGTTTCTCCCCATCTTTTTCATCAAGCGCTTCAAGCCCTCAAATCTATGCCTGAACTCCATCGTTTAGATAAGGCGATGTTTAAGTATATTTTTACCCTTGGATTTAGAGTTGGATTGCGGATAAATGAGACGTTGAATATTTTCGTTAATGATTTTCAAATAAATGCAGATCAACTCACTTTATGTATCCGAAACCATCGCAATAAAAATCAAAAGAGCTATTCCGCATACCGAAAGATTCCGTTACACCATCTTCTAAAACCCGAAGAACTTGAATCATTAATGACGTATATTAAAAATCGTAAGCGTGAGCTTTTAGAAAATAAATATTCCTTGAAACAACCGTTATTTATAAAACAGAATTTTAAAGAACCCCATGAAAATGAAGTCAATGAACTATTAAAGACATTATTAGATTCTATATATCCCGAGCACCGTTGCACTTACCATAGCCTCAGACATTCAGCAATTAACCATCTCTATCTCATCCTTGCTGAATCGGACCTTGCAAATCACTTTACTGATTATTCCGCTAGCGAACAAATGGCAATTCGTTATGCTTTATTAAGGCATGGCAACACACAACAAACTTGGTACGCATTAGCACATTTAGCTGGGCACTTAACACCATCAACCACCTGCTCCAGCTACCTGCATCTTGCACACTTAGCGATCACTTATCAACTCAATCAAATGCATACGCCTCTGAAAAAAGAGGCTTATTTCAACATACTCCACTGTAAAAATAATACTTTATTGCCCGCACAGCAAAGAGCAATTCACAATTTTCTCTATCAGCAGTTAACGCTTCACCCATATAAACAACATGATCATAATTATAAGGAGTTAGAAGTATCTACCCCCAATACACTTATGCTTGGGGCAAATGATTCTGATCTTACATTCAAGCTTTTACACCACATGCTTCATACTACGCATGAAGATCATTTGCTTTTACCTGAAACTATTCCTCTACAAGTTGCACAAAAAATTCGTGATACAGCAACTCAGCTTAAAATGACCGTTATCAATCAAAAAAAATCATCTAAGTTATTTACCACTGACTTCTTGCGAAAGCACCCTAATGCACTAATTACCAGCTTGCCCACTAATGAGATTGAGCAACAGCTCATTGGTTATGCAGAAAATAACTATGTAATTGCATATAAAAATCATAAAAAAGAGTTAATGCAGATTATCGAAATTTATCTTGAAAAGGTGCAATCCAACTCCTCAGAGTTTAAATTCGCAGTGAATGAAAAGCGTCAATTGAAAAAATTTCTCTCATTCATTAATGACTTATTTCCCAAAAAATATATTCACTTGGAACTTTCTTCGAAAGTAAAACAAGAGCTTGGACATGTCTTATCAGACTTAAATTTAACCTCGAAAAACTTCACGATGTCAGAGGATAGTAAAAATATTAGCTTTTCATTCAAAATATCAGAGGGTAAGGCTTTAGGCGTATTTAAACTTGTGATGTTGTTAATCATTGTTTTTATCAAATCGGATATGTGATTCAACCATGGAAAGATACAAAGAGCAGCTCGCTAGAGCGAAATGAATTACTTCGAACAGTTAAACGTTTAGGCAGGGCACTATGGAAAAAATGGTCAGGCTATCATCGGCGAACTTTGGTTGAAACTAAGATGCACTGCATTAAATTATTAGGAGATAAACTCAGTGCAAGGCGTTTTGATAGCCAAGTCAATGAGATTCATGCACGTGTAGCAGTCCTCAACAGATTTACGGAATTCGGTCTACCACTTACCCAAGTTATGCCTTAAATTTGGCTCAATTAGGGGTGCTTTGCATTTCAAATCTTTGTGCAACATAGCCAGAATATTACCAAAAATTGAAATATCAATATAAATTCTTTCTATATTTCCATAGAAAGATCTTTGATTATAAAATCCATGTCCACTGTATTTATATTTTAGCTAGACATTTTAAGATATTTTTACCAATCGATAAATTTTTATTTTAAATTCAATACTTCTATAATCAAATATATGTGACTTTTGATACAGTTTTTTTCCAAAATTTGTGACCAAAATGATCTCATATCACTAAAATCCATATCGAATTTCACCTCATATTTATCCTTTAAAATATATTAATATCAAATAGATAGATTGAATATAAATTAATGTAAAAAATCTCGTTAACCTTGCCAAGGTTGGGGTCGCGAGTTCGAGTCTCGTTTCCCGCTCCAGATTTTAAAAGCCTCAATCGAAAGATTGAGGCTTTTTTTAATGATCTCAATTTATTAAAAATACTCCCTCACCTCTCCCCATACACCGTAGTAATCAAATGTTCAACCACTTGCGGCTCAGCCAAGGTGGAAGTGTCTCCCAAACTATCCAATTCATTTGCAGCGATTTTTCGTAAAATACGGCGCATAATTTTACCTGAACGGGTTTTAGGCAAAGCAGGTGCCCAATGCAAAGCATCTGGTGTTGCCACTGGCCCTAAAATTTTACGCACCCAATGCACCAGCTCGTCACGTAACTGTTCCGACTCTGCTATTCCTGCTTGTAAGGTCACAAAGGTACAAATTCCCTGCCCCTTAATGTCATGTGGCATTCCCACCACTGCTGCCTCAGCCACCGCTTCATGTGCCACCAAAGCACTTTCAATTTCTGCCGTTCCTAAACGGTGCCCTGATATATTCAAGACATCATCCACACGTCCTGTGATCCAGTAATATCCATCTTCATCACGGCGTGCGCCATCTCCTGTGAAATACGCACCGGGATAGGTCGAAAAATATGCTTCAATAAAACGTGCAGGATCACCCCAAATACTGCGCATTTGCCCTGGCCATGAATCTTTAATAATTAAATTACCTTCTGTTGCACCTTCTAGTTCATTGCCGTCTGCATCCACAATTGCGGGTTGTACCCCAAATAATGGTCGGGTTGCCGAACCCGGTTTAAGCGGGGTTGCACCAGGCAATGCTGAAATTAAAATACCGCCTGTTTCGGTTTGCCACCATGTATCTACAATTGGGCAACGACCTTCACCCACCACGTTGTAATACCAGTTCCAAGCTTCAGGATTAATCGGCTCACCAACGGAACCCAATAAACGCAAACTGCTGCGGTCACTTTCACGTACAAAACGGTCTCCCTCCCGCATCATGGCTCGAATGGCAGTCGGTGCTGTATATAAAATGGTGATGTTGTGCTTATCGACAATATGTCCTGTACGCGCCCAACTTGGGTATTGGGGTACCCCTTCAAACATCACAGTGGATGTCCCATTCGATAAGGGGCCATACAAAACATAAGAATGTCCTGTAATCCAGCCCACGTCTGCGGTACACCAGAACACATCATCCTGTTTCAGATCAAATACTTCTCTGAAGGTGCTGTTCACATAGGTTAAATAACCACCTGTGGTATGTAAAACTCCTTTGGGTTTTCCTGTGGAACCCGAGGTATATAAAATAAATAGCGGGTCTTCAGCATTCATCGGTTCTGGCGGGCAATTGTCATTCACCGACATAATTTCCATGTGATACCACAAGTCGCGTTCAGGCTGCATCTGAATCGGGTTGCCTGTACGATGCACCACAATCACATTCTGCACACATTCAGTACCTGCAATGTTCAGCGCTTCATCCACATTGGCTTTTAAATAAATCGGTTTGCCACCACGCATGGCGGAGTCTGCAGTCACAATTAACTTGGCCTGACAGTCTTCAATTCGGCTGGCTAAGGCATCGGGTGAAAAACCACCAAAAACCACACAATGCACCGCACCAATTCGTGCACAGGCCAGCATTGCAATCGCAGCTTCCGACACCATAGGCATATACAGCACCACTCGGTCACCTTTTTGTACACCATTCTTTTTCAGCACATTGGCAAAACGGCAGGTTTCATCATGCAGTGAAGCAAAAGAAATTACTTTATGACGAGATGGATGATCACCCTCCCAAATAATGGCAGGTTTATAAGGGTGCTCTTTTAAATGACGGTCTAAACAATTGGCACTGACATTGAGCTGTCCATCGGCAAACCATTCTATGTTGAAATGTTCGGGGTCAAAGTTGGTGTTTTTGACTTGCGTAAAAGGCTTGATCCAATCCAAACGTCGAGCTTGTTCAGCCCAGTAGGCATCTGGATCCTCTATAGATTGTTGATAGCGTTGGAAATATTCTGCCTCAGTGGTACGGGCAGTCTTTTTAAATTCATCTGGAACAGGATATACGTCTTTCATCTGCTACTTCCTTGATGTTCTTGCATCTCATCACGAGATGTATGCCACGTTATTGATTATTATTTCTGCACATTTACAGTATGAACTGACTGTTTTACAGCCTACTATTCGGCTTTAGTCGCATAAAATTTATACAAGATTTCAGAACTTCTGACTGTTCTGATTGATACCGAAAATGCTGCCTACATACTGCGGTGTTTTCATTCCACTCTACAGCGGATTGCATGATTTTTAAAGAAATTTACGCTCAACGACGCTACATCTTCACATTTTTTTACGCAGCATATTGCAAACATCAACACGCAAAAGGATCAATATTTTTTAGCGTAATCACGATAAAAAGTAAAAAACACAGCATGCAGTACATCTCAGCTAAAATGTCATCATCTTGTCTAAAAGATTGCCAAGTGCGTAACAGCGGATTAACCAAAGCCATTTTTTCAGGCAAAATAGCCTCTCTATTTTGAGTTCGGAATCACCGTGGCAGAATCCAAGCCCTCGTTAAGTGAAGTGTCTGAAAACACCAGTCAACTGTTGCATGAAGCCACTGAAAAAACCACGCAAACCGTGATTAATCATACGGCCAAGTACAACGACGCCTACTCCACTATCGACAAAATTATGGATGGCTTTTGGGAGCGGGCGCCGTATTTATGTATAGCTGCAGTGGTACTGATTTTGTTTTGGTTAATTGCCCGTGTATTTAAATGGTTTGTCCGTAAAACACTGTCTAATCGCTCCTATACCCGACAAAATTTGGTCTTGGTGTTAAATCGGGTCGGTAGCTCTGCCATTGTCTTTTTTGGTTTTTTAATTGCGATGGTGATTGCCATTCCTGGCTTTACCCCAAGTCAGCTCATGAGTGCTTTGGGATTAGGCTCTGTAGCGATTGGTTTTGCTTTTAAGGATATCTTTCAGAACTTATTGTCGGGTGTACTGATTTTGATTGGTGAGCCTTTTAAAATTGGCGATGACATCATCGTCAATAATATGGAAGGCACGGTGGAAGATATTCAGATTCGTGCAACCTTTTTGCGCTCTCCCGATGGCCGTCGCATCGTGATTCCAAATGCCACGGTCTATACCAGTGCCGTGACTGTAAATACTGCGTATACCCGTCGTCGTTGCGAGTTCGTGGTGGGTATTGGTTATGAAGATGACGTACAAAAAGCCAAACAGATTATTTTGGCCATTTTAGACCGCGACATCAAAATTTTAAGTCAGCCTGCCTTTAGTGTGAATGTCACTGCATTGGCCGATTTTTCCATCAATTTAAATGTGCGCTGGTGGGTCAATACCACCGAAACCACCACATCGGCTTCCATTAGTGAGGTGCAGGAGCGTGTCATTGCGGCCTTTGCCGAGCATCACATTTCCATTCCTTACCCAGTACAGGAAGTGAAAGTGTATCGAGGTGAAACGGCATTGCTTGAAGAAGATTCAAACCGAGCCAAACAAACGCCCTAATACATAGGCAATCACGGTTTCAGTCCGAATAATACGGTTGCCCAAGTGTCGTGCTTGGCAGCCGTTTTTTTCGAGTAAATCAATTTCATAAGGAATAAAGCCGCCTTCTGGGCCAATCACAATACTACAAGGATGTTGAATGGTGTTCGGCATTGCCAGTTCAGTATAAGGATGCGCCACGTATGCAGGACAATCTGCAGAGATCAAATTAGGCAAAACATCTTCCACAAAGGGTTTAAAGCGTTTATAGCACTGAATGTCAGGCGCAATGGTATCGCCCGCTTGTTCTAAACCTAAAGTGATATATTGATCCAACTGCTGTAAAAATGGCGTTTGCCAATAGCTTTTATCAACCCGATAGCTGTGCAGTAAAATGATTTTTTCCACACCTAATGTCACGCTGTCCATAATTAAACGGCGCAGCACTTTTGGTCGTGGTAAGGCCACAATCAGGGTCACGGGTAATTTTTGAGGTACAGCTTCTTCATGTAAGGCTTTGACCTGAATCCGCTGCTCACTGACTTCCACCACTTCAGTCAAATAACGCTTGCCACCACGAATCCCGACTTTTAAGGTGTCACCGACTTGTACACCGACATGCGTATGCAAATGCTGCAGCTGTCGCTGTGCTGTAATTGACCATATTTCATTGGTAGTCTGTCGCGGGCCAAGTAATACAATATTCATGCTTACAAATACTGATCCATGACCTGAATATGCTCACGTAGTGCACCACGATTTTTATACATAATCACTTGGGCATTCTGATTCAATTGTGCACGTAATGCTGGTTCAAATAACAGTTGAGTCAAGGTTTTCACAGCTTGTGCTGCATCATCAACCACGTACACCGCTTCTGCCGCAACAAACTCATCCACCATGCTTTGGAAGTTAAAATAATTTTTACCCAATACGGTGGCTACATTTAAAGCCAAAGGCTCTAAAATATTATGACCACCGCCAGGTTCATTCAATGAACCGCCCACATAGCAAGCCTGACTCATGGCATACCACAGCCACATTTCACCCATACTGTCGGCTAAATATAGCTGTGTATTTGCTTGGATACCTTCACCCAAACTACGACGCTGCATATTAAGTTGCAGCCTTTGTCCCAATTGTGCAACTTCATCAAAACGCTCTGGATGACGTGGTGCAACAATGCACAATAATTCGGGATGTTGCTCAAAGTACGGTTTTAAAGCAGTCAATAATTGTTGTTCTTCGGGTGCATGGGTACTGGCCAGCACCACAATTTTACGCTGTGCCAATTGCCATTCTTGCTGTAGCTGTGCTGCCTGCTGCACAAAATGCTCAGGTGCAGTAATGTCAAATTTAAGATTACCCAACACCTGCGTACGTGCTTCGGGCATACCCAAAGCCACAAAACGTTGTTGTGTAGCAAGGTCTTGTGCCAAAAGTTGTTGCAACCCCTGCAACATGCCACGTGTCAGGCCTTTAACTTTGGCATAGCCTTTGGCCGATTTTTCTGAAAGTCGTGCATTAATCAGTAAACATGGCACTTGAAAATGCTGCGCCTGATCAATCAAATTTGGCCATAATTCTGTTTCGACCAAGGCCAATAATTTAGGCTGATATTTTTGATAAAACTCACGAATTAAATGCACCTGATCGGCAGGTAAATACACGGCCTGAAATAAATTTAAATAGGGTGCTTTTAAAAATAAAGACTTGGCACGAGCCTGTCCCGTTTTGGTGGTATTGGTGACTAAAACAGGGTGACCTGCTTTTAAATAATATTCAATTAATGGTTGTGCAGCATTGGTTTCACCTACCGACACCACATGAAACCAAATGGCATGTAAATTTTTAGCGGGCTGAAATGGGCCAAAACGCTCAAGCAGTTCTTGTTGTAATTGCTCAGGATGTTCGGCACGTTTACGAATACGTGACTGATAAATCGGTTTTAGCAGGGTTAAAGCTGCGTTATACCAAAATGGAGTAGCCAAAAGATGCGCCCCAAAAGAAAGACTGTCGGCAAAATATAACAGAGCCACACACGCATGTTAATCGTATGTGGCGCTGTACGGGCTTTTATTCTACAGATTGTTGTGTTTCAGCCAAAGTTGGATAATCGATATAGCCTTCTGCAACAGCAGTACCAATCATAGTTTCCAGTTTGAGTTCATTTAAAGGAGCATCTGCCAGTAAACGCTCATATAAGTCTGGGTTAGCAATATAAGCCTTACCAAACGACACTGCATCGGCCTTGCCTGATGCCAATAATTCCACCGCATCGGCACGGCTTAAACGCATGTTGGCAATGTATGGCACACCGCCTGAACGTGCTTTCATTTCTTCGGAAATGCTGTCTTCAGCCAAATATTCACGGGTAAAGAAAAAGGCGATTTTGCGCTGACCCAATTGCTGCATCACATAGCCAAAGGTTTCACGTGGATCATCATCCCCCATGTCATGTTCATCGCCACGTGGTGCTAAATGCACACCGACACGACCTGCGCCCCATACTTCTATCAAGGCATCTACAACTTCCAACAAGAAACGTGCGCGATTTTCCACAGCACCGCCATATTCATCTTCACGTTGGTTGGTTTTACTTTGTAGGAATTGGTCAATCAGGTAACCATTGGCCGCATGCAGCTCTACACCATCAAAACCAGCCTCTTTGGCACGGATCGCGGCTTGTTTATATTGCTCGGTAATGGCATGAATTTCTGAAATTTCCAAAGCACGTGGTAATACATAAGGACGCTTTGGACGTAACAAACTGACATGACCAGCTTGTTGCACAGCACTTGCCGAAACAGGTGTTTCACCCTTCAGCAAATCAGGATGGGATACCCGCCCCACATGCCACAATTGCGCGACAATCAGACCATCTTTGGCATGCACCGCATCGGTAACCAATTTCCAGCCTTGTACTTGTGCATCTGTAAATAGACCTGGGGTATTGAAATAGCCATTGGCTTCTTCAGAAATCACCGTTGCTTCTGAAATAATTAAGCCTGCGCTGGCTCGCTGTGCATAATATTCCGCCATCATTGGCGTAGGTACACGGTCATCGCTGGCACGACTGCGGGTTAAAGGTGCCATCACTACACGGTTTTTAAGATGAAGATCACCCAAAACCAAAGGAGAGTTTAATTCAGCCATCATTGCCTCATGACTCACTACAACATGCGACTGTTTAGAGTGAGTGTTTTAAATATTCGATGTATTGCTGAATTAGTGCTTCATTACGAGAAAAATACGACCATTGCCCATACTTTTCTGCACGAATAAGGCCTGCCTGTTGCAGTACCGATAAATGATTTGACATGGTCGATTGCGACACCTTGCCCAAACGCTCAATGTGTCCTGCACATACGCCACGCTTAAAGTCGCCACACTCTTCTACCGACAAAAATTGGTCTGGTGCTTTTAACCATTCTAAAATTTGCCGACGGGTAGGATTGGCTAAGGCTTTAAATATTAAATCGACATCCATCATTCAGACACATATTCGTAAATATAAGCCCAATTCAGCAGCTGCCTTTAATATATCGTATTTTTTCGATATTAATATCGCTTTTTTACGATTTATACAAATTGTTTAAACAATTTAAGCAGATCAACCGAATTGGGCAGACTTATTGGGTCCTGTAAATTTAAACTTACAGGCCTTGTTTCAAACTGGCTTCAATAAATTTGTCTAAATCACCATCTAAAACTGCACCCGTATTTGAGGTTTCCACCCCTGTACGCAAGTCTTTAATCCGCGAGTCATCCAATACATAAGAACGAATTTGGCTGCCCCAACCAATATCTGACTTCGAGTCTTCCAGTGCTTGAGCCGCCTCATTACGTTTGCTCATTTCCAGTTCGTATAACTTGGCACGTAACTGTTTCCATGCGTGGTCACGGTTGGCGTGTTGCGAACGCTGGTTCTGACAAGCCACCACAATACCTGTTGGTGCGTGGGTTAAACGTACCGCAGAGTCGGTTTTGTTAATGTGCTGACCACCCGCACCTGAAGCACGGTAAGTATCAGTACGAACATCGGCAGGGTTAATATCAATTTCAATGTTGTCATCCACTTCTGGTGAAACAAACACCGCAGAGAATGACGTATGACGACGGTTACCCGAGTCAAATGGTGACTTACGCACTAGACGATGTACGCCCGATTCAGTACGCAACCAACCATAGGCATACTCGCCTTCTACACGAATTGTTGCAGATTTAATCCCTGCCACATCACCATCTGACTCTTCCATCAATTCTGCTTTAAAGCCATGACGTTCAATCCAGCGCATATACATACGCAGCAACATAGATGCCCAGTCCTGCGCTTCTGTACCGCCTGAACCCGCCTGAATTTCGACATAACACGGATTTGGATCCATTGGGTTGCTGAACATACGACGGAATTCTAATTTGGCCAGCTCTTCTTCAGCAGAGGTCAACTCTGACTGCACATCAACCAATAAGTCTTCATCATCTGCTTCAACCGCCAAATCCAGCATGGCTTGCGCATCTTCCAACTGGGTTGCCAAACCTTCCAGAACATTAATCACATTCTCAAGTTCGCCTTTTTCTTTGGCCATCGCTTGAGCACGACTTTGATCATTCCAAATGGCAGGGTCTTCCAACTCGCGGAGAACCTCTTCTAAACGCTCTTTTTTCAGATCGTAGTCAAAGATACCCCCGTAGTGTTTGACCACGTTCGTTCAAGTCTTTTAATTGGTTTAGATAAGGATTAATTTCCACGTAAATTCTCTCAATTAACAATGAAGCTCAATAACCAATAATTGTAGCACAGACCTGTTCAGGCATTGCCACACTGCAGCTATTTCCAGCACAACTTTTCTAGACATAAATAGCTGGCCATTGCCTACGCATATTCAGCTTAAATTTGCCTGAAATATTTAGATCTGCAATTTCCATTTGCTCTAGCGTTGAAGGAGAACTGACACATATTTGATGATTTTATAGTCAATATTTAGAAAATTCACAAAATCTACATAGTTTTAATAAAACAAAACATTTAATTATTTCATTTTTATTTCAATAACTTAAGATCGAATCATTACACAAACTTACGACTGAAACAATGCGGTAACTTTCTGATGATTGACGCTGAAATTTTTTAGCCTAGACTAAAAGTTGTAACAAAAAGTTTAACTGTTAACCAGATTTCAGAGGGGTAATTTCCATGAAAAAATTAGCAATCGCATCAGCCCTACTTTCAGCTTTGGCTATCACTGGTACTGCGAACGCATACCAAGCTGAAATTGGTGCATCAGCAGGACTGATTGATCCAGACAATGGCAGCTCAAGTGGTTCATTTGGTGTAGATGGTACATATTACTTTAACCCTGTACAAACTCGTAATGCACCATTGGCAGAAGCAGCGTTCCTTGACCGTGCCAGCAATGTAAATGCCAAATATCAATATGACGAAGTGGGTGATTCTGAAGCGCACACTTATGGCGTAGGTGCTGAATACTTTGTACCGAACTCAGACTTTTACCTCAGTGGTAATGTGAGCGGTCACGATCTACAAAACAATGATGACCTAAACAATGACTTGACCACCTATGGTGCAGAAGTAGGTTATTTACCAGCACCAGGCTTGTTGATTGCAGCAGGTGTGAAAGGTTGGGATACTGATGAAGATGATGGTGTAGACCCAACTTTACGTGCCAAATATGTAACTACGTTGTCTAATGGTAAAGACATCAATTTAGAAGCAGGCGCTGCATTTGGTGATCTAGATGAATACAATCTGGCTGCAGACTACTTCATTGATAAAACCCTAAGCGTAGGTGTTGATTACTACAGCAACGACATCAATGATCGTGATGAGTTTGGTGTGAGTGCACGTAAATTCTTTACTCCACAAGTGAGCTTAGAAGGTCGTGTAGGCTTTGGTGAACAATTCAACAACGACTACAACAGCTTTGGCTTAGCGGCAAAATATCGCTTCTAAGTTTAGCCTAATTAGATATTCAAACAGCACTCTTCTTCGGAAGGGTGCTTTTTTATGCCCTAAAATAAAGCAGTTAGGTAGAAATAGTGCATTGACGTACTGTTTATTTTCCGTACAATCAGCACAACTGTAACAAAACAGTCATATTTCTATAACAGAGGGAATCTCAATAATGTTTAAAAAACTTGCACTTGCAACTGCTCTTCTTGCTGGTTTAACTTCTACTCATGCGTATCAATTTGAAATCAATGGGGGTTATGAAAATACTGATTTTGATGGGGAAGCTGACGTAGATACATTATTCATTAATGGCAAATATTATTTAAATGGTGTTCAAGTCAAAAATGCACCTTTAGCTGAAGCTGCTTTTTTAGCTAAAGCAAGCAATATTGGTCTAGGTTATGCCCATGCGAGCATAGATGATCTAGAGTTTGATCTTGGTTCCTTCGTAGGTACAAATACTTTTATTGTTAATGCGGATCTTGATATTGATAATGTTGGAATAAGCGGTGAATTCTATATTCCGAATAGCCAATTCTATATTTCTGGTAACTTAAACCATACCGAAATAACAGCAAAAGTTCTAGGAGCGGAAGAGTCGACCGATAATACTGGCTATGCTCTTGAAGTGGGTTACTTACCTACTAATGGCTTATTATTGGCTGTTGGTGCTACCAATGAAAACATTGATCCAATTCAAGTTGCAAATTATGGCTTCACTACAAATTTTTTAAACGCAGCTACTTTACAAGATGATACAGTAGTATCTCTACGTGCTAAATATGTCACACAAATTGGCAACCATTTTACCAACTTTGAAGGCTTAACTTATTTTGGTGATGAAACAACTTATCGCTTAGGCGCTGATCTTTATATCGACCCAACTTTAAGTGTAGGTGTTTCTATTGCAGACTCAACTGCTGATGATTCTGATACTATTTTTGGCGTTCGTGCACAAAAATTCTTTACCCCAACAATTGCAGTTGGCGTAAATTACACAACAGTTGATGAAGTCGATTCATTCGGCATCAACGGTACATTCCGCTTCTAATTCCATAAATTAAAAGCAAAAAATCCGCTCAAATGTGAGCGGATTTTTATTTGGGCTACTGCTCCAAATGCACAATCTGCAGTTGTAAACTGACATTGCTATTAAACACATTGCGTTCTAATTCATAAACCAAACGCACATGATCCAGCATTGGGTTAAAGTCAAATTTATCTTTGGCACCAAAGGCAATCGCATCCAGCACTTGGCCATTCTGCAACACCAGACGCAGTTTTAAATGCGTCTCTTTAAGCCATCTAAAATCGACCACTTTAAAACGCCCTTCAAATACAGGTTGCGGAAATTTATGTCCCCACGGTGCCAAATGCTGCAGCATCTCTACCGTGTGCAAATGAAAAGCCTCTGGCGGCAATTCACCATCTGTCCACAGCACGGCATGAAACAGCTCTGCATCCATCTGCGCAATTAGCTGTTCAAACACCTGTTTAAATTCTGCAAAATGAGCCTTTTTAATGGTCAAGCCTGCGGCTGCAGCATGCCCACCAAAATGACTAACCAAGTGTGGATATTGCTCTGCCACTAATTCAATGCTGTCACGAATATGAATACCTTCTATGGAACGGGCCGAGCCTTTAATATGTTCACCATCTTCATCGGCAGCAAACACAATTGCAGGCCTGTGAAACTGTTCTTTTAAGCGACCCGCAACAATACCTATCACACCTTGATGCCAATGTTCTTCAAACAAGACCAAAGCATGCGGCAAATCAGTTGTATGCAATTGCAGCTTTTCCAGTTCAGCCAGCGCATCCTGTTTAATTTGACCTTCGACCTGACGACGTTCCTGATTCAGACTATTTAACTGACGTGCCAAGGCATAAGCAATTTGCATATCTGTTGCCAGTAAACATTCAATCCCAATATCCATGGTTTCCATGCGCCCAGCAGCATTAATACGTGGCCCCAAGACAAACCCTAAATCCTGAGCTTTAAGCTGTGCGGGTTCACGCCCTGCCAAATCCAACAATGCGCTAATTCCAGGACGACACAAGTTCTGCTGTATTCGTTTTAAGCCAGCATCCACCAAGATACGGTTGTTATAGTCTAAACTTGCAACATCGGCATAAGTTCCCAAAGCCACCAAATCTAAATATTGGGTCAAATTTGTAGCAGATTTTCCCTGTTTTTTACGCTGACTAGAGAGATTGGCCAGTACATAAAACGCTACGCCCACCCCTGCCAAAGCTTTACTTGGAAAATCACAGCCCAGTTGATTTGGATTGACCACCGCTTCTGCATCTGGCGTGGCTTTCGTGGTGAGGTGATGATCGGTGATGATGACCTGCATACCCAAAGCTTGAGCACGCTCAACTCCCGTGTGACTGGAAATGCCATTATCTACAGTAATTAATGAATCAGGGGCATAACGCTCAAAAGCCAAATCGGCAATGGCGGGAGTTAAGCCATAACCATATTTAAAGCGGTCAGGCACCAAATACTGTACCTGCGCACCCATGTCGCGTAAGGCCAACATCATCAATGCGGTACTGGTTGCACCATCGGCATCGTAATCGCCCACAATCACTATTTTTTTCTGCTGATCAATCGCCTGATCCATCAACTGAATTGCCTCAGGCAAACCTTTCATACTTGGGGCAAGCAGATGTTTGAGCTTGAGCTCAAGTTCCTGTTCAGACGTCACCCCACGGCGCGCTAAAATCTGGGCAACAAATGTGGACACGCCCTGAAAGTTTTCAGGGCGTGTCAGTAAAGGTCTTTGTTTTATTTGTATTTTTGACATAGTTTCCAGTAATTTAAGGCATCAAGCGTTGTAACGACCATTCGCCCTCAATTTTTTCATAACGTAAACGGTCATGCAAACGGTTCGGACGCCCTTGCCAAAACTCGTAATAATCTGGCTGTAAGCGGTAACCGCCCCAGAATACAGGTTTTTGTAATTCTGACTGATCCCCCACTTGGGCATGCAAGTCCTGAAAACGTGCCTGTAATTCTTCACGGCTGGCAATCACACCACTTTGAGGTGTACTAATGTGCGCAGCAATCTGATTGTCACGCGGGCGTTTGTGATAGTACGCGGTCGACTCTTGCTCATCAATTTTTTCGACATAGCCACTCACCCGAATTTGACGTTCTAGCTCAGGCCAGTAAAACAATAATTCCGCATAAGGATTCGCTGCTAAATCTAGCCCTTTTTGACTGTCATAATTGGTATAAAAGTCATAGCCTGCCTCGGTTGCTCCGCGCAGTAATACCGTACGCACATGCGGGCGACCTTGGGCATTGGCAGTGGCCAATGACATGGCATAGGGTTCATGTAATTTAGCGTCTAAAGCATGGTTAAACCAATTCAAAAACTGAATATGCGGATTGGCACTCACCTGCGCTTCCAACAATTCACCTTTTTGGTAACTTAAACGCAATTCACTTAAATCTTTGATTAAATCACTCACGATTTACACCCCTTTAGATTGCATGACGACGCACAGCATCTGCCAAATGTTTTGCCAATGCGCTTACTTCTGCCAAATCATCGCCTTCCACCATCACGCGAATCACAGGTTCAGTACCCGATTTGCGAATCAATAAACGGCCACGACCTTTGAGCTGCTCAGTTGCACGATCAAATTCTGCAACCAATGCTGGCACCGCATACGGGTCAAACATATTCTCTAAACGTACATTTTCTAGCACATTTGGCAACAGTTTAAAGTCTGCAACCAATTCATCTAGGGCTTTGTTTTGTTCTACCATCACCGTTAACACTTGCAGTGCCGCAATAATGGCATCACCTGTGGTGCTCTTGTCCAAGGTTAGAATGTGACCCGATGGCTCGCCACCAATGACCCAACCATTTTCTTCCAAACCTTGCAGCACATAACGATCGCCTACTTTGGCACGCAACAACGGCACTTGGGCTTTTTCTAAAGCCAATTCCAAGGCCATATTGCTCATCAATGTACCCACAATTCCTGCAGGTTTTTTCGAGCCTTGCGTGGCAAGAATATATAAAATATGGTCACCATCAATTAGCTTGCCATGACGGTCTACCAAAATTACACGGTCGGCATCGCCATCAAAAGCGATACCGACATCGGCTTGATGATCCAACACTGCTTTTTGTAAATGCTCAGGATGGGTCGAACCACAATGTTCATTAATATTTAAACCATTCGGTTCATTGTGAATAGCAAAGACTTTGGCACCCAGTTCACGGAATACCGCAGGACCGACGTTATAGGCTGCACCGTTGGCACAATCGACCACAATGGTCAGGTCATTTAAATCTAAATGATACGGGAAAGTTGATTTACAGAACTCGATATAACGCCCATTGGCATCTTTTACACGAACACTTTTACCCAAGTTGGCTGTGTCTTCAATTTTTAACTCTTGCTGTAATTCTTGGTTAATTTCTTCTTGTATCGTATCTGGAAGTTTTTTCCCTTCACCTGAGAAAAATTTAATTCCGTTATCAAAGTACGGGTTATGTGATGCTGAAATCACGATGCCTAAACTGGCATGCAAGGCACGGGTCAAGTGTGCAATGGCTGGGGTGGGTAATGGGCCCAACAAGTGCACATATACACCTGCGGCGTTCAAACCCGCCTGTAACGCTGCTTCTAAAATATAGCCTGAAAGACGTGTATCTTTACCCAATACCACAATTGGTTTATTTTTTTTGGTGTGCTTTTTTAAAACTTTACCTGCTGCAAAACCCAGTTTTAATGCAAATTCAGGTGTAATAGGTAACTCTCCGAACTTCCCTCGAATGCCGTCTGTACCAAAATAACTCATATTGTTCTCACTTCTTAGAGGTGATCTTTATCATCACTTTTTTACTGCAAGTTACTTTACACCAAAAATGAAAAAGCCGTCATATAGATGACGGCTTTTATTTGAAAACGATACTAAAAATTAACCAACACGATAGTTCGGCGCTTCTTTAGTAATCGTCACATCATGCACGTGAGATTCCTGCATACCTGCTGCAGTAATTTTCACGAATTTTGCATTCTGACGTAGGTCTTCAATGGTTGAAGAACCGGTATAACCCATAGATGAACGTAGACCGCCCATCATTTGATGCACAATGTTGCCCATTGGACCTTTATACGGCACACGACCTTCAATACCTTCTGGTACAAGTTTTTCTGCACCTGCTTTAGAGTCTTGGAAATAACGGTCTGCAGAACCTGTTGCACCCGCCATTGCACCCAATGAACCCATGCCACGGTAAGCTTTGTAGTAACGGCCTTGGAAGAATTCAACTTCGCCCGGTGCTTCTTCAGTACCCGCAAGCAATGAACCAACCATAATGGTACTTGCACCTGCGCCAATAGCTTTCGCCATATCGCCAGAGAAGCGAATACCACCATCGGCAATTAATGGAATCTGTTCTTTTAATGCATTGGCAACAGAATCAATTGCAGAAATTTGCGGCATACCAATACCCGCCACAATACGTGTGGTACAGATCGAACCAGGACCAATCCCGACTTTTACTGCGTCTGCACCTGCATCTAACAATGCCAAAGCAGCATCACCCGTTGCGATATTACCGCCAATGACTTGAACTTGTGGATAGTTAGCTTTTACCCAACGTACACGTTCAATTACACCTGCAGAGTGACCGTGAGCAGTATCCACCACAATTGCATCAACACCTGCTTCAACCAACGCTTCTACACGGCTTGGTGTTTCTGCACCTGTACCGACTGCAGCACCCACACGTAAACGACCTAAATCATCTTTACAGCTGTTTGGATACAATTCTGCTTTACGGAAATCGGTCACCGTAATTAAGCCCTTAAGCTCTTGATTTTCATTAACAACCAACACTTTTTCAATGCGGTGTTGTTGCAATAAAGCTTGAATATTTTCTTTAGATTCGTCTTCGCGTACCGTCACTAAACGATCTTGGCCAGTCATGATGTTGCTGACAGGTTGTTCAAGGTTTGTTTCAAAACGTGTGTCACGTCCTGTCACAATACCCACCACTTTGCCATCTTTCACCACAGGCACACCGCTGATATTGTTGGCTTGAGTCAGCGCAATCAATTCACGTACTGTGGTTTCTGGGGTTACGGTAATTGGGTCTTTCACCATACCCGCTTCGAATTTTTTCACACGGCGCACTTCTGCAGCTTGCGCTACGATGTCCATGTTTTTATGTAGAATACCAATACCACCGTTTTGCGCCATCGCAATTGCCATACGTGATTCAGTCACTGTATCCATTGCCGCTGAAACAAGCGGAATATTCAGGTCAATGCCGCGCGTAAAACGTGTCTTTAAGGAGACATCTTTTGGGAGAACAGTAGAATAGGCAGGGAGTAATAAGACATCATCGAAGGTTAACGCTTCTTGAACGATGGTCAGCATAACAGTCTCACTGGTAATTTCCGTGAGCCATTATAAACAAATCTGGGCACAAATTTCATTTGTTCTCTAAGAAATATTTTTTATTCTGCCTAACTGGGGTTGTCTGACTGAAAAAAACAGTATTTTTCATCTAAAAATCAGCTCCCCCACGCTCAAGCCTTTATTTTTCTAGCCGCAGTCTGTGTCAATGGAATAGCTTTGATGTTTCATGTACCTCATCATTAAAGCCTCAATAAAAAATGATTAAACGATCCCAACAAAATTTAGTCATTAAAAAAGCAAAGCCGTAGCTTTGCTTATTCAATCTGACTACTTTAGGCCTTAAACCACTTGATCAAAGTCATCATCATTGACTGGAATCGCAGGTTCAATTTGCACAAATGGAATCATATTATGTGCAAGGCGGGCTTTGTTGCATTGGTCATCGGCAATTTGTACTTCTTTGCAAGAGCTGCTGCGCAATTCATAAATCCCGCAACTGACCTGCTGTCCAACCTCACCTTGTAAAGCAATACAACGTGGCTGACTCTGATTGGTTCCGCACATACATGAATACACTGCTGTCACTGGTTCCGTGTAGTGCTCAGGCATATTCATGCCTTCTGCCCAATAAAATGAAACACGGAAATAAGCGCAACATGCGCCACAGCTTAAGCAGGCATCCTGTGTAGGTACTTGAGACAACATTCGTTAAGTTCTCGCCATCAAAAAAATCGTTTTTGGGCGAAAATCTTAAAAAAAGTTGTTTTTGCACTCAAGTTTTTTTTACGGTTTTTTAGCTTTTTTTTGTCACTTATTCAGGATAGCTAAATACGTGCTCATCCATCAAATCGACACCACATTCCAGTGTTTCAATCCAATCAAGGAATTGATTCACCTGTTCTTTGCCGACAAAAGGCGTACCGTGTTGCGGCACAATCATTTCTACATCCATAGTGCGCACCATGCTCACCCACAGGCGAATAACTTTGTTCGAGCACATATAACGCTGATGGAAGCCTTTCATGGCAGGAATATGCGCAGCAAAATCGGTCAATGGAATCGAAGCATCTTCCACCATGGATGCGCCCATATCGCCCGAGAATAAAATTTTGGCAACAGGGTCATAAAACTGGAAGTTGCCGACCGAGTGCAAAAAGTGCGCAGGCACCGCAATAATTTTCGACTCGCCCAAAGGGATGGATTGACCTTCATCTGGCAGTTCAATTAAACGGTCTAGCCAGTTGCCTTTCATGCGGTCGCTCATAAAAGATGAGCTCAAATGCGGCAAGAAACGCGCCCATAATTTTGACGCTACAATTTTTGCTTCGGTATATACCAACCAACGCGGCATTGAGGTGATGATGTCTGGGTCTTGGTGAGATGCCATTACATAATCAAGATTGGTCAGGCGGGTATATTTATTTAATTCCATGGTCAGTGGTACATAGGTCAGGTCACCACCTGGGTCTAGCACTGCAGCACGGTTATTATCAAGGATCAGAAATTGGTTAGCCTGAACACCTTCACCTTTGACCAAACTGGTAAAACTAATACATTTGTGTGTCCCATTGTCAAACAAGACCTGCGATGTTGTACGGTCAAATGCCATAACCAAACCCCGATTTTTTCATTTTTAAAAATACGTTTTCTATGACTGAATAACATATAGCTATTTATGGAAAGTTACAATAAATAAAATAGCTTGGATTATCTGAAATATCAGTGAATTGCATCACAACTTACAAAAATAAATCCCAAGCATTTTGCTCAGGATTTATACACATCCACTGATTCTCTAGAAGAAATAATGCTGTGCCAAGGTCGATACACCAATAATTAAGAAAATCAGTGCGCCAATTTTATGAATTAAAGCAATTGGCAAGCGGGTCGCCAGTTTATTACCAATAAATACCGCAGGCGCATTGGCGAGCATCATGCCTAATGTCGTACCCAGCATGACCCAGAAAATGCTGTCATAACGTGCCGCCAAAGCCACCGTGGCAATTTGAGTTTTGTCGCCAATTTCTGCCAAAAAGAACAGCACAAAGGTTGCACCAAACACACCATATTTTTGCCATTTGTTGATGCTTTCGGTTTCATCATCCAACTGGTCGGGAATCAGCATCCAGATAGCCATTGCAATAAAGCCTAAAGATAAAATCCACAACAAGACTTCTGGGCTGAGTACGGTGGTAATCCACTGCCCTAACACTGCAGAAAGACCATGGTTAATCAGTGTTGCCAATAAAATGGCAACTAAAATAGGGGCAGGTTTACGAAAGCGGGCTGCGAGTAATAACGCCAGTAACTGGGTTTTATCACCCATTTCAGCTAAAGCGACTATGGCAGTCGAGATGAGGAATTCATACATGATGTTTTTCTCTGGCTAGCACACATACCAATGACCTATCCCTCCTGCTAGCCAAAATCTGCAGAGTGATAAATCAAAGGTCTTGCCAACAAAAGAAAGCTTGAAAAAGCAGACTTGGTTCTTTGCTATGATGACCATGTTCTGTGGAACAAATATGTTGACCATCACCTTTTTACTTAATGTGGTTTAAACCCCGTAAGTAAAAAGCGGCTACTCCCCAATGAAGTAAGCCTATTCTAAACGGAATAGTGTGCTTAAGCAAATGTTGTGCTGACATCAAAGCGAATAAAAATAAGTTGCAAAAAACCCTGCCGTAGCAGGGTTTTAAGTAAAGTTTTTTGACTTGAATTAGAGTAGTAAACTCCGAATATCAGCCAACAACTGAGTCAGTTTATGGGTAAAACGTGCTGCATCGGCACCATTAATGACACGATGGTCATACGACAATGACAATGGCAACATCAAGCGTGGATCAAAACCTTCACCATTCCAGACAGGCTGCATGGTCGCTGGGGAAATACCCAAAATTGCGACCTGCGGCCAGTTCACCAACGGGGTAAATGCTGTCCCGCCAATCGAACCTAAACTGGTAATGGTAAAGTTCGCACCTTGTAAATCTTTTGGTGATAGCTTTTTATCACGCGCTTTTTGACTAAGTTCACCCAGTTCAATTGCAATTTGTTTAATCGATTTTTGATCTGGATGACGCAGTACAGGTACAGTCAGGCCATCAGGTGTTGCAACCGCAATACCCATGTGAATTTCTTTACGCAACAGTACCGACTTTTGATCATCTGCCAAATGCGCAGCGAAATACGGTTCAGCTTTAAGCAAGTGCGCCACCGCTTTGGCAATGAACGCCAAAATGGTCAGACTGACACCTTCTTTTTTAAAGTTACCTTTCAATTCACCACGCCATGCTTCCAGCTCAGTAATGTCGGCCAAATCAAATTGTGTGACTTGTGGAATGTAATTGTTTAATGACAATTGCGGAATCGACACTTGTTGCAAACGTGTCAATGCATGCTCTTCCACACCACCAAAAGCGCTAAAGTCTGGCAGTTTTGGCAGACCTGCCACTTGCGCAGTAGTGGCAACTGGCGCAGCTTGCGGTGCAGTGAGGCGCGCTTTGACATAAGCTTTCAAGTCTTCTTTCATAACCCGCGCATGTGGGCCAGTGGCTTTGACATCGGCCAAGACCACTCCTAACTCACGCGCCAGTTTACGTACCGCAGGGCCTGCATAGACTTTTGCATTGGCTTCGTTTTGTGCTTTGCTGAGCTTGTCCACATTAACAGGTTCAGCTGCCAGCTCTACTTGAGCCGTTGTTACTGTAGCAGGTGTTGGACTTGCTGCAGTCACAGAGGCTGTAGGTGCCTGACGTGCAGAAGCGGTTGCTGTGCTTTGCGTGGTGATACTCACCAAGGCATTGCCCTGTGTAACACTTTGTCCCAATTCCACATGAATGGCTTGAATGACCCCTGCAGTTGTACTAGGGACTTCCACTGTGGCTTTATCTGACTCCACCACAATCAGACTTTGATCTGCACTAACCGTATCACCGACTTGTACCAAAATTTCTGCAACCGTGGCTTTATCTACACCTAAATCAGGTACAGATACATCTACCTGAGCAGATGCTGCTTGTGATGGCGTAGATGCTGTTGAAGCTTCTTCTGCCACCATTTCTGCTTTTGGCGCTTGAGCTGGCTGTGCTTGTGTCGCTGCAGTAGTAGCTACTGTTTTCACAGTGAGAATCACCACACCTTCTTTTACAGTATCCCCAGTAGTCACAGCAATGGCAGTCACTGTACCCGACACAGTACTTGGCACTTCTACTGTGGCTTTATCTGATTCCACCACAATCAGGCTTTGATCTACCTCAATCGCATCGCCCACTTGTACCAAAATTTCACCAACCACCGCTTTTTCCACGCCAATGTCAGGCACTTGCACATCAACTTCTTGCGTGGTTGCAGATGCAGCTGTGCTTGGCGCTTCAGTAGCAACTTGTTCCGTTAGTTCCTCAGCAGTCTGTACTTCAGCTTGTGGGGCAGGTTCTGCAACTACAGAGCTTTGTGCATCGGCTTCGAGTTCAACCAAAACTGCACCTTCGGCAACTTCATCACCCTGCTGCACTAAAATACTTTTGACTACCCCTGCGGCAGTGCTAGGTACTTCCACTGAGGCTTTGTCAGATTCCAGTAAAACAATGCTGTCATCAACTGCAATTGTGTCGCCAACTTTGACCAGAATTTCAGCAACTGTGGCTTTATCGACACCAATATCAGGCGTTTGAATTTGCATGATCAGTGCTCCTCTTTGTAGTCAGCAACAGCTTGTACTTCAGGAACCGCTTGCGGTGCCCACGCTACAGGACGGTCGGTATCCAACTCAAAGGTCGAAATCGCATCTTTGACTAAACGCGCATCGACTTCGCCCTCATCTGCTAACTTTTTCAAGGTTGCTACCACAATGTGTGCTGCATCCACACCAAAGTAGCTACGCAAGTTGCCACGGGTATCTGAGCGGCCATATCCATCTGTACCTAAAGCAACGAATGGACGGTTGTCTGGCAAGTAACCACGAATCTGTTCGCTATACGCACGTACATGGTCGGTTGCAGAAACTACAATACCATCTGTACCTCGCAGTTGTTGCGACACCCATGGCTCTTTGCTTTCTTCTGCCAGTGGATGCAAGCGGTTGTATTCTTCACACGCCATACCATCACGTGCCAATTCGTTAAAACTGGTCACACTGTAGACGTTGGCATGAATTTGATACTCTTCACGCAAGATTTTCGCAGCTTTGATCACTTCACGTAAAATCACGCCCGAACCTAGCAATTGAACAGTGGCTTTTTCATCTTCCTGCAGTAAATACATACCACGTTTAATACCTTCTTCAACACCTTGTGGCATTTCAGGATGCTCGTAGTTTTCGTTCATAACGGTTAAGTAATAGAACACACGCTCCTGATTCACATACATACGCTGCAAACCATCATGCACAATCACCGCAAGCTCATAGCCAAAACATGGGTCATAAGACACACAGTTTGGAATGGTGTTGGCTAAAATATGTGAATGACCATCTTGGTGTTGCAAGCCTTCACCATTCAGTGTGGTACGCCCGGCAGTCGCTCCTAACAAGAAGCCTTGAGCCTGTGCATCGCCCGCAGCCCATGCAATATCACCAATACGCTGGAAACCAAACATAGAGTAATACATATACATTGGAATCATAGGCAGGTTATTGGTTGAATAACTGGTGCCTAACGCCGCCCAAGCACTCATCGCACCCGCTTCGTTAATCCCTTCTTGCAGCATGTGACCGTCTTTGGCTTCACGATAATGCATTAACTGTTCTTGGTCTTCAGGGGTATATTTTTGCCCATGTGCGGCATAAATACCCAACTGGCGGAACATCCCTTCTAAACCGAAAGTACGTGCTTCATCAGGAACGATTGGCACCACACGGTCTTTAATGGCTTTTTCTTTCAGCAAAGCAGAAATTAAACGCACCATCACCATCGTCGTAGATTGTTCTTTGCCACCTGAACCCGCCAAGACTGAATCAAAAACGGATAGTGCGGGAATTTCCAAGGCTTCGCTGTCTTTGCGACGTGCAGGCAAATAACCACCTAAAGCCTCACGACGCGCTTTCATGTATTTTAATTCAGGCGAGTTTTCACTTGGACGATAGAACGGCACTTCTTCGAGTTGCTCATCACTAAATGGCAAGTTAAAGCGGTCACGTACATATTTTAAAGAGTCCAACTGCATTTTTTTGATTTGGTGAGTTTTGTTCACCGCTTCAATTTCATCAGACAAACCATAACCTTTTACCGTTTTGGCTAAAATTACCGTTGGCTGACCTTTGGCCTTACATGCTTCCGCATAAGCCGCAAACACTTTATACGGATCGTGACCACCACGGTTCAGGTTATCAATATCTTCATCGCTTAAATCTTTAACCAGTTCTTTGGCTTCAGGATACTTGCCAAAGAATTTCTCACGTGCGTAGGCACCACCTTTAACTTGTAAGCGCTGATAATCACCATCCACCGCTTCTTCCATAATGGCTCTTAGTGCACCTGAGTCATCTTTATCTAATAAGGCATCCCAATGACGGCCCCAAACCACTTTAATCACGCGCCAGCCCGCACCACGGAATAACGATTCCAACTCTTGAATGATTTTACCGTTACCACGTACAGGGCCATCTAGACGTTGTAAGTTACAGTTCACCACCCAAATCAGGTTATCTAGCTTTTCACGGCCTGCCAGTGAAATTGCGCCCAGACTTTCTGGCTCATCCATTTCACCATCGCCCAAATACGCCCACACCTTACGGTCTTCTTCTTTAATCAAACCACGGTTCATTAAATATTTTTGGATGTGTGCCTGATAAATCGACATGATCGGGCCCAGACCCATCGACACCGTTGGGAACTGCCAATAATCTGGCATTAAATAAGGATGTGGATAGCTCGGTAAACCGTTACCACCCACTTCACGGCGGAAATTATTCAATTGATCTTCGGTTAAACGCCCTTCCAAGAATGAACGTGCATAAATCCCGGGTGCACAGTGACCTTGATAGTAGATCATGTCACCGCCAAAATGGTCGCTGTTAGCACGGAAGAAATGGTTAAAACCGACATCATATAAGGTTGCTGAAGAAGCAAAGCTGGCCAAGTGACCACCTAAATCATCACCTGTTTTATTGGCACGTAACACCATGGCCAACGCATTCCAGCGAATTAACGCACGAATACGGCGTTCCATATCCTGATCGCCTGGCATGGCAGGTTGTTCTTCAACTGAAATGGTATTCAGGTAGGGAGTATTTAATCGCTGAATGGGAACATGCTTTGCAATTGCACGTTGATACAGCTTTTCTAGTAAAAATGCTGCTCGTTCTGTTCCCATGTGTTGTAACACAGCATCAAAGGCGTCTTGCCATTCTTGGGTTTCTTGTGCGTCCGTATCACCATAAAACGCCATAGTTCACTATTCCTAAGCCTAATCGTATGCGTTTATATGTAACATATTTTAGACTTTAGTAGATATGGCTAAACTTAAATGCGCATCTGCCACACTATTTAGCAAATAAATACTGATTGACATTTACTTACACGAGATAACAAAAAGCCGCCAATATAGGCGGTTTTTTATACAATAGTTACTGCACTGGCTGTTATTATTTTTCTAAGTGATAAGTGAATGGCTAATATTAAATTACTCAGGGCGTAAATACAGCAAAGCATTTTGATTTGTTTTAATAACTCATACAATGCAGATATTGTTAACTATTTAAACTCTGACTAAACACCAGACCAAATAAAAGCGACTGACGCCGCTTTAATTTAATCAAACTCTGTGTTGGGCTTTAGTTCTACGTACTACAAGCCAATCGCTTAAATTAGCGCACCAATTACGGCAACATCGCTAAATAAGTTGAAGGATTTTTGCGCTTGCCATCTTTCACAACTTCATAATGAAGGTGTGGGCCTGTACAACGACCTGTACAGCCAACATTGGCAATATGTTCACCTGCTTCAACACGGTCGCCCACACGTGCAATTAAACGTGAAGCGTGTGCATAGCGTGTAAGGTAGCCATTGCCATGGTTAATTTCTACATATTGACCATAGCCTGTGCCCCAACCTGATTTAGTCACAACACCAGGGCCAGTCGCATAAATTGGTGTACCGCTTGGTGCAGCAAGGTCTAAGCCAGAATGGTTTTCAGCACGACCACTCATCACGCGACCGCCATAGTTCGAGCTAACACGTGCATTTGGTAAAGGATGTGACACTAACCACGAATAAGGATTTGAAGAAGCAAAACGGGTGCTGGTATTAGAACCATATTTTTTGGCTAAAGACGCGTTATTTAATTCTGTAGTTTTTTCACGCAGTTTAACCGTCATCTGCGTTTGTGCAGGAACGTCAATATCTTGTGATTCAGTATAAGAACCTTGAGACAAGGTACGTGTTAATTGTTCAATACGGTCAGTTGATGAATTTTGTGAATCTAACTCAACCAAGTCTGCAAATGCGACAGATGCAGCAGAAGCTGCCAGTGAAAACGCTAATAAAATACGGCGTGAATGCATAAAAAAACCTCTTAACTGTTCTTACTTGAAGTTCCTTGTGATCTCTTCCTTGATATCTACTGAAAGGAGCGCATAAGATTAGGGCATAAACATGAAGGAATGATGTATGTCCGAACCTGTGAATCTCTTTCAACAAACAAGAAAACACATAAAAACAGGAAACCTAACGTTTCTCTCAACCCAAGTTGCTGCATGGCAGAAACTTAGCAAACTTATTCAACCTTTACTGCCGCAACCAGAGCAATGGCAGGTGGTTTGTTATCAGCAAGGTGTCTTAACCATTACCGGAACCAATCAGGCAATGGTGAGCCAACTTGGCTATTTGCAAAAGCAATACATTACTCAACTGTCACAACTGCATGAACTTAAAGACTTGCAAAAAATTCAGGTTCGATTAAGAGTTGAATCTCAAACACCCCAAAAGAGTGAAAAGTCTTTAAAAACACTTAGTCCAGAAACTCAAGATATGTTACGAGGTGCTGCTGACTTTGTGAGCGACCCTAAGCTTAGCCAAGCTTTGTTACGTTTGGCAAGCAATAAAAAATAATTGTTTGCAGAAAACTCCAAAAACTCGAATGTAAATTTGTGATTTATGTCACACTTTTTATTGTTACATTATAACGTTAGCAAGAAAAGACAATGACTTATGTCACTTGGACATAACTGATCGGGCAAGAATTTATGTCATCAAATGTTACAATTTCATAACTGCTTGGATCACTCTGAACATTGCGTAATAACTGATTATTTAACGCATGTCCTGATTTATAGCCATCAAACTTGGCAATAATTTGATGCCCAAGCAAATATAAATCCCCTACTGCATCTAAAATTTTATGACGCACAAACTCATCAGAGAAGCGCAAACCTTCTTCATTGACCACGCCAGTATCATCCACCCCAATGGCATTATCTAAACTTGCACCCAAAGCCAAATTATTGGCTTTTAAATAGTCCAAATCTTTCATAAAGCCAAAAGTGCGTGCGCCACTGACTTCATAGACAAAAGTTTCTGTCGAAAAGTCGATGGTGGCTGACTGATATTCTTTTTTAAAGGCAGGGTGATCAAAGTCGATGGTGAAATTGAGCTGAAAACCTTCATGCGGACTAAATACCGCACGTTTATCATCAATTAATGCTTCTACAGGTTTTAAAATTTTGATGAACTTTTTTGCAGCGTCTTGTTCTTTCAAGCCACCCTGCATCAATAAATAGATAAAAGGCCCAGCACTGCCGTCCATAATTGGCACTTCAGAAGCAGAAACTTCAATAATCAGGTTATCAATACCTAAACCCGCAATCGCACTCATCACATGCTCAATGGTGCCGACTTTGGCATCTTCTTGAACCAAATTCGAGCACATGAATGCTTCCTGAATCAGCATGGCATTGGCTGGAATATCCACAGGTGGGTTTAAATCGATACGACGAAACACAATTCCCCCATCGGCATGATGCGGCACAAAGTTGATCAATACTTTTTGACCACTGTGCAGACCAATACCGCTCGCCTTGACGACACGTTGTAGGGTACGTTGTTTCAGCATGTTCTCAATTCATCTAAATTTTAAAACCGCTATACGTTAGCATATTTAGCCATTGATAAAAAACAAAAAAGGCAGTTTAAAACTGCCTTTTCCCGATCATACAATTAAATTGATGATCTTGGCTTATTTACGCTGCTGATTTTTCAAATAGTCTTGAATACTCATTGGCGTTGGGCGTGCAGCACCCGAAGTACTGGTTGCACTGATCGGCGCAGCATCTGCTTGTTGGCGCTGAATGGCAGGCACATCATCTTCTTCTACCGCTGCGGCAGGAGCTGCAGCTGCAGTTTGAGTCACAGTACGTTTCGCTGGCTCTGGCGTATCGCCTGTATTACGTGCTAAACCTGTAGCAATCACAGTCACGCTAATTTCGTCACGTGCATCTGGATCAAATACAGTGCCATAGAACACTTGAGTTTGTTCAGTATCTGAAAGCTGATGAATCACATCCATGATCTCTTCGATTTCACCGAAGGTCACGTCTTCACCACCTGTGACGTTAATTAACAAGCCTTTAGCATTGGCAATCGTCACGCTGTCTAACAATGGACTGCGAATCGCTTGTTCAGCTGCTTGACGAGCACGGTTTTCACCACGACCAGAACCCACACCCATCATGGCATAACCACGTGTACTCATTGCAGTTTTCAAGTCTGCAAAGTCAAGGTTGATGTGACCAGGACGTACCACCAAATCAAAAATACTGCGCACACCGTTCAGTAAAACGTCATCGGCTTTTTTATACGCATCTTTCATGGAAATATCGCGATAAACTTTCATTAAACGCTGGTTTGGAATAATGATTAACGAGTCGACATATTGTTCTAAAGCGGCAATACCCTTTTCGGCAGACAGCAAACGGCGTTTACCTTCAAAATTGAACGGTGTTGTGACCACACCAACGGTCAAAATACCCATTTCTTTCGCAATTTCAGCCACGACAGGGGCAGCACCTGTACCTGTACCGCCACCCATACCTGCGGTCACAAATACCATATCTGTGCCTTCAAGTTGTTGGCAGATCAGTTCACGGCTTTCTTCTGCTGCAGTTTGACCTACTTGAGGATCGCCGCCCGCACCTAAACCACGCGTGCTTTGTTCACCTAACTGGATTTTAAACTGCGAATTCATACGATCTAGTGCTTGTTTGTCAGTGTTAGCACAAACAAATTTTACACCCTGAATATCGGACTCTAGCATGTGTTGCACAGCATTACCGCCTGCACCACCTACACCAAACACAGTGAAACGGGCTTGACCGTTGCTATCGGTTTGATCATCTTCAAAAAATTCAAATGAGGCCATGACCTTTAGATTTCCTAATACATAATAATTGGCAGTCACTTAAGCCCGTATACTGCCTTGATCTTCATAAAAAATTATTTTTAAGAATGCTGTTCAACTTCTGGCTTGTCAAGTACAAGCGATGATCCGTACAACTTCCTAACAATATTCCCAAAAAACTCAACTTAAAAAATCGATTTTAACTTTTCGTTTAACCCTGACCACGCACGTCCCACACGCCCCCACACCGATAAGGTTTCAGGGTCTTCATGTTCAACAATCGTGTCATGGGTATAATTTTGACTATAAAGCAACAACCCTGCTGCAGTCGCATATTGCGAACGACGTAAAGCGGCTTGATGCGGTTCATCTGCATACACTTGTGCAGGATGGTTACCCAAATGTGCAGACACGCCCAACATACGGCGTACCAAACTGATCATGCCTTCAATTTGTGCAGCATCACCTGCCAATACCACACCATGATATAAACCATGGATAGCACCACTTTTTTCCAGTTCCTGACGAATTTGTGTAAAAATTTCTTCGTAACGCGCAATAATAATTTCGGTCAGTTCAATCCGACTAATGGTTTGAGGCCCATCAATACCCTGAATCTGAATCATGTGATCAGGCTTGACCACTTTCATATCAACACAGCCGTGCAATAATTTGATACGTTCAGCTTCTTCTGTCGTGGTTTGCAATACAGCCGCAATATCACGAGTCACGTGTTCACCACCACGCTGCAAAGTGTGTGCCAACGCTAGACGACCATCTAAATAAACCGCCATGCTGGTGGTGCCTGCGCCTAAATCGACCAGACACACACCATATTCTTTTTCATCTTTGAGCAAACTGGCTTCTGCGGTTGCCAAATTAGACACCACCATTTTTTCGACACCAATATTGGCCCCTTTTAAGGCACGGTCTAAATTCTGCATGGTGCTAATAGGCAACATCATTAACTGATAATGCCCCGTCATGCTATGTGCCGACATACGAATCGGGTTTTGTACCCATTCGCCAGAATCGTCTAAATCGAAACCAAGCGGCACTGCGCTCACCAAATAATGGTCTGAGGTGAGATGACTGGCTTTGGCTAAATCTAAAGCACGCACCACTTCACTGGTGGTAATCATGTGCTCACTGTTTTCAATTGAAGTGCGACCAGAGGCATAAAAGCTTTTGAGTTCTGCACTTGGAATAGAAATCCATGCCGAATGCACACGACATTCAGCCATATCTTCTGCTTCCTGCACAGCATTTTTAATAGCCGTGATGACTTTATCAAGACTGACAATTTTGCCTTTATTCATGCCGCGGTTACGCGCAGTCGCCATACCAATCACTTGGATATTGTCTGGCGCATGAACCTTACCAATCAAAACTGAAACTTTGTGCGTCCCAATGTCAATCGCAACAACCGAGGGAACAGCTTCACTCATTTATTTACTACCATTACCAGTATGTTTAATTTATGGCTTAATGCCTCTATTTTTTTAAAGCCCAATATTATGGCTTTGCTCTTATTCCCTCTGCAATGCTTGTGTCATCAATCGTTACAACAAAGTGACCATTTGCAATTTTAGGTGCAATGGAGTTTTTCCACTGAATGGCTAAACCATTGCGATAACGCAAGTCGATAGCCGAGATTTTAGACCATACAGGTTTTAAATCACTTTGTGCAAGATGCCCCAAACGTTGCAGCTTACTCATGGTTTGATCTTTATCTACAATAACACGTAGACCTGAATCAAACTGCATAAACCACGTCATACGCTCTGTTAAATATAGTTCTTTTAAACGATCGTTAACGGGTAAGAATAATTGGTTAATTTCATTATAACGGCGCATCATCATTTGAGACTGATGCACTGGGCCGTGTAATAACGGCAAATGTTGATTATTTTGTGGTGTGACTTCGCTAAACACCTCACCACTGTCACTTAGTAAACGCCCTGTACCCCAACGTGCAATGGCGTGACGAGGCATCACCCGCACCCGAATTGCATTTGGCCAAGCACGGGAAACCACCACCCGATCTACCCAAGACAACTCTAAAGTGGTGTCACGAATTTGCTCTAGGTCAGAGGTAAAGTAGTTCTTTTTCATGACAGGGTTAACATGGGTCATGACCTGACGATGTTCTGCATCTGAACGCGTACCCACCACATCCAGCTTGGCAATTTGAGCATCGGTCATCACCGTGTATAACGCATAAGCGCCAACAGCCAATACCAGCATCGCCACAAACAGCATTACCCAGCCACCAAAATTGATCAGCTTTTCTTTGGCTGTCGGTGGCTTATCATGAATTGAGGTAATTGCTGCCCGTTTACGGCGCAAAGATGCTGGAAGTTGAGCCATACTTAGTGCGCTTCACCTGTAAGGGTTTGTGCCAAAATCGCCACACAGAGCTCATCAAAACTATAGCCCACTGCATTTGCAGCTTTTGGCACTAAAGAATGACTGGTCATGCCTGGCACAGTATTGACTTCCAATAACCAGAAATTGCCCTGCTCATCTTGCATGGCATCAATACGGCCCCAGCCGCTTGCACCCACAGCCTGAAAAGCACGTAAAGCCAATGCCTGTAACTGTTGTTCTTCTGCGGCACTTAAACCACATGGAATACCATATTGCACATCGTTACGCTGATATTTAGCTTCATAGTCGTAGAACGCCACATCTTTCGGTGGCTCTAAACGAATAATTGGCAAGGCCTGACCATTCAGTAACACAATGGTAAATTCACGCCCTGTAATCCATTTTTCTGCCATGACCACGGCATCGTGTGCAGTCGCTTTGGCTACCGCTTCGGCAAAGTCTTCCATTTTTTCAACTTTGCTCATGCCAATGCTTGAACCTTCATGCACAGGCTTAATAATCAGTGGCAAACCTAGAGCTGCGACCACCTCTTCAATATTAGAATCTTTGCTAACAATACGATAAGGTGCCGTTGGCAAATCCGAACCCTGCCAAATTTGCTTGGTTTTGACTTTATCCATGCCAATGGCTGAACCTTGCACACCTGTGCCTGTGTATGGAATGTTCAACCACTCCAGTACGCCCTGAATTTGACCATCTTCACCACCACGCCCATGTAACACAATAAAGGCACGGTCATAATTGACCAATTCCGTCACACTACGTGACTGAGGATCAAAGGCTTCTGCTTGAACCCCTGAACGTAGCAGTGCTTCGAGTACCGCTTGCCCGCTGTCTAGAGAAACCTCACGTTCAGCAGATTTTCCACCCAATAACACGGCAACTTTGCCGAACTTTGAAGCATTTGACACGTTTATATCCTTAAACTTTAAAACTGGTCGATCAAATTCAAAATCACACGCTGTGATTATTTTAAATACAGATGATTTTGTGCAAGTTCGATTGAAATTGCCCCAACATTACCTGCACCCTGAGTCAATAACAAGTCATTGGCTTGTAACACTTGTTTCACAATATTCGGTAAATTGCCATCGTGTAGATCGACCAAAATTGGCTCGACCTGACCACGTAAACGAATGCTGCGCGCCAAAGTACGGCTATCTGCACCCACAATTGGTTTTTCACCCGCAGGATAAACATCCAGCAACAGTAATTGATCGACTTGCGACAACACTTCTACAAAGTCATCAAAACAGTCACGGGTACGGCTAAAACGGTGTGGCTGGAATAACATCACCAAACGACGGTCAGGATGACTTTGACGTGCCGCTTTAATGGTTGCTTCAACCTCTTTCGGGTGGTGTCCATAGTCATCCACCAATTTCACATTGCCACCATCTACAGCAAATTCACCTTGAACTTGGAAGCGACGGCCTACACCGCTAAAGCCTTCTAAGGCGCGGCAAATTGCACCATCAGAAACGCCTTCATCGGTCGCGATCCCA
Source organism: Acinetobacter sp. A2 (assembly GCF_012371325.1). Lineage (GTDB taxonomy): Bacteria > Pseudomonadota > Gammaproteobacteria > Pseudomonadales > Moraxellaceae > Acinetobacter. The sequence continues at coordinate 40,093 of NZ_JAAZQX010000004.1, forward strand.
ATTGCTGCCAAGGCATTCAGTACGTTGTGTAAACCAGGCTGATTCACCGTTACACGTAATGGCTCACGGTCTTTACGCAAAACAGTAAAGTGAGTGCGCATACCGTCCTGATCAACATCTATGGCACGAATGTCGTTGTCTTCGTTAAAACCATAGGTCAATACTGGGCGGCCAATACGCGGCATAATTTCACGAATGTTGGCATCATCACCACACACCACCGCCAAGCCGTAGAATGGCAGTTTATGTAAGAATTGAATAAAAGTATCTTTTAAAGTATCAAAACTACCGCCATAGGTGTCCATGTGGTCAGCATCAATATTGGTCACCACAGCCGCCATAGGTTCTAGGAATAAGAATGAGGCATCTGATTCGTCAGCTTCAGCCACGATATAACGGCTAGCACCAAGTGCCGCATTCACACCCGTACGGTTCAGCAAACCACCAATCACATAAGTTGGATCCATATTTTCTTCGGCCAACATACAGGTAATTAAACTGGTCGTGGTGGTTTTACCATGCGTTCCCGCAACAGCGATACCATGACGATAGCGCATCAACTCACCCAGCATTTCGGCACGACGCACCACAGGAATACGGGTATCAATTGCGGCTTTAATTTCAGGGTTTTCTGGGTCAATTGCAGTAGAAACCACCAAAACATTGGCACCTTTAATATTTTCTGCCGCATGCCCAATATAGACCTTGATACCATTTTCTTCTAATTGTGCTGTGGTTTTGGATGCCTTGATGTCTGAACCCGACACTTTATAGCCTTGGTTCTTCAAGACTTCGGCAATACCACACATCCCCGCGCCACCAATACCCACAAAATGAATGTGTTTGATACGGCGCATTTCAGGCACTTTAATTAATTTTTTCGCTTGGTCAGCGGGTGTAGATGGAGACATATTTTACTCGAACAATGCTTGAATTAAATGAACCACCTGTTGGGTTGCATCAGGTTGTGCCTGCTGACGGGCTTTGACCGCCATTTCAGATAACAATTGACGATTCATCAACGGGGTTAATAAGGCAGTTAAACTTTCAGGCGTCATACTGGCCTGCGGACAAATTTTGGCAGCACCAAGATCGGCTAAAAACTTGGCGTTTGCAGTTTGGTGGTCATCCACTGCGCTTGGCAAAGGTACAAATACAGCCGCAACACCCGCAGTCGCAACCTCAGTCACGGTCAACGCACCAGCACGACAAATAATTAAATCGGCATCACTGTAGGCTTGTGCCATATCTTCAATAAAGGGCTGTACATTGACCTGCAAGCTGTCTGGCTTATGCGCATAACGCGCCTGCGTCGCTTCGGCATGGTTTTGACCACACTGATGATACACATCTAAAGGTAGATTCAGCTGTTTTAAAGCTTCAGGCACACACTCATTTAAGGCTTGTGCACCGAGTGAACCGCCCACAATTAAAATACGAATAGGCAAGCCTGCTTTTTCACGTTCCTGATAACGCCACGCAGGGCTTAGCGTTGCCGTAATTTCTGCACGCACAGGGTTACCTGTGGTGACAATTTTTTCACTGTTTGGGAACGTATTTGGGAAAGCCTGACATACGGTTTTTGCCACACGTGCTAACTGAGTATTGGTAAAACCTGCGACCGCATTTTGCTCGTGAATAATCACAGGAATGCCTAAGGCACGAGCAGCTAAGCCACCTGGCCCTGCCACGTAGCCACCAAAGCCTGCAACAGCATCAACCTTTAATTGTTTCATGTAACGCATGGCGCTCAATGTTGCGCCTAAAATTTTAAATGGTGCGACCAGTTTACGGATCAGACCGTTACCGCGTACACCCTGAATATTAATTTGGTAAATTGGAATATTGTGGTTTTGAAGCAGGCGATTTTCCATGCCCGTTGGCGTTGCCAACCATGACACTTGAATCCCTTGTTGCTGTAATTGTTTTGCGACGGCCAGCGCTGGAAAAACATGTCCACCTGTACCTGCGGCCATCATCATGACATGTTTAGGCTGTTGTTGCTGTGCGTCAGTCACGGTTTAATTCTTCAACTCAAAATAAGGCAAATAAAAATCTTGTATAAGGCATCAATTGTAATCACAAACGCATAGGCTTGAAAGGATATTTACTTTTTTTCACCAAGTGCTTGATTGTTTTTTTCTACAGTTTTTCAAGTTTAAACTAGTTTTATTATTAATCTACGGAAAATGTTAAATTTTATTCAGTTTCAGACAATTTATTTGACCTATTTTACAAAGCATAAGTGTGCATTTTTGTATCTTTCATTCTAAAAACAAAGCACCCTAAAATTAGAGCGCTATTGTCTGAACTTTCTTAGCCTGATTTGACTCACACTTTTTTATAGCCTCATTCGGTACTTAAACCTGCGATGTAATCAGTCAAAGCATAGACTCTCGTTTAACTGTTACACCCTGCTTCGAGTACGTCAAATAAATCATCGGCTATAGATGTGCCAAACTGTGCGTCAATTTCACGAATACAAGTTGGACTGGTCACGTTAATTTCAGTGACATAGTTGCCAATCACATCTAGTCCGACAAAAACTAGACCTTTTTCGCGTAAGTATGGCCCGACTTTGGCTGCAATGGCCTTGTCATTTTCAGTCAATGGACGTGCTTCACCTAAACCGCCTGCAGCTAAATTGCCACGCACTTCGCCATTTTGTGGGATACGCGCCAAGCAATAAGGCACAGGTTCGCCATTGATTATGAGGATGCGTTTATCACCATCCACAATTTCAGGAATGTAACGCTGCGCCATGATCGGCTGTGTGCCATTGTTGGTTAAAATTTCAATGGTCGAGCCAATATTGACCCCATCTTGGTATAAACGAAAAATTCCCATACCGCCCATACCATCTAGCGGTTTGACAATCACATCACCATGTAGCTGAATAAATTCACGAATTAGGCTTTGTTGTGAAGTGACCAAGGTCGGAACTTGTAGCTCAGGGAATTGGGTCGCAAACAGTTTTTCGTTACAGTCACGCAGGCTTTGTGGCTTGTTGATGATCCATGCGCCTTCTCGCTCGGCTTGCTCTAAAATATACGTGGTGTAGACAAAATTCATGTCAAAAGGCGGGTCTTTACGCATAAGAATCACATCATAATCTGCCAAGGATTCTTTGCGTTTTTCGCCCAATTCGTAATAATGGTTATAGTCTTCAAAGACTTTGAGCGGTGCAATGAGGCCAAATGCCTTGCCCTGATCAATATATAAGTCTTGCTGTAATGCATAGCCCAAGGTATGCCCACGACGTGAAGCAGCCCATAGCATTGCCATAGTGGAATCTTTTTTCAGATTAACTGTTTCAATGGGGTCCATCACCACAAGTACGCGCATATTTCGGTGCTCTTTTGAAGAATTGAATAGCAAAAGTATAGCGGAGTTTGGCCTTGGTTTTGCTGCAATTTTCGTAACGCTTTATCTAGCCTCATCACACACTTAGGAGTTTGCGATGCAACAAGCGATTATTGGTTTTCATTTAGATGAAGAAAATGATTGGGTCGCAGATTTAGCCTGCGGTCATGGACAGCATGTACGGCATAATCCACCTTGGCAAAACCGCCCATGGGTCATTACGAAGCAAGGTCGTCAAGAAAAGCTTGGGGTGATGCTGGAGTGTAAGAAGTGTGAGGAGCAGGCTAAGTAAGAACGTTTGCATACTCAGCAGTTTGTGATCCCAAATTTAAATGTCTGTTTTTTGAGTCGACTGATATCACTTTACTTAGCAACAACCCTGCGAGATGCGATTATGGCGCAACTCAAGACCTTTTGATGTGTTAGTCGCTGATTTTTCAACAAAAATTTTTGGTTTTAACTTCTATTATTTGGAGAGAATTCCCCGAACACAATCATAAGAACGAGGGTTACTTATAACTTGCCACCTGTTCAATAGCCAATTCATAAGAGCTTTCAAATTGATATTTCATTGTTTTATCTTGAGTAGAATGAATAAACTCTTCCATTTTTTGCTTATATTCTTCATGCCCTGCCTTATACATTGCGAGTAAATACCCCCACTCACCATATAAATATTCAGGGTCATTTTTAGCAATGTCATCCGATGTCTGTTGCAATAATAATGCTAATTCCGCATAACATTTTTCATATTCGTTTTTGGGTCTTTTTGCGTAATAGCTTAACTCACATTGAGTGAGCAAACGTGCTTCACTAAACGCATCTTTTAACATTTTACTATTTAAATCATAAGCCTCTTTATACATAGCTGTGGCTAAGTAAATCTGCATTTGCAACTTTTCTCTCTCATGATCATTCTTAATCTTGCTTATTTCGGGCAAACTATCTTTCATTACTTGATTTGTATGCTCTCTTTCTCTGAAATTCAAATTATGAATCGTATCTTTATATTTTTTTATAATAGTCTGATCTTCTATGGAAAGATTTAATGTAGCGTCACTGTCTTTAATGGGCTTAGCTTCAGTATGACGAGTATTATGTTCATTAGATGAGCAGGCAGTATTTCCGAATATTAAAAAGACTGCTAAAAAAATAAGGAAAAACTTCATCTAACTTCCCTTGTTGCGAAGTTTTAAGTAAATAAAAGCGAAAAAGGAAGCTCTCGCTTCCTTCCTCAATAAACTTAAACCCCATACTTCACACGGTACGCTTCCATTTTTGCCAAGGCCTCTTTTTCACCTTTGGCATCTAAATAGTTCATTAAATCTTTCATGGTAATTAGAGCATGCACAGGAATTTCCAGCTCTTTTTGCACTTCCTGAATGGCAGACAAATCGCCCTGACCTTTTTCCTGACGGTCTAAAGCCACCAATACACCTGCAATTTGTGCGCCTGCATTTTTCAAAATAGTGACCACTTCGCGAATAGCTGTACCCGCAGTGATCACATCATCAATAATCCAAACCTTTTTGCCCTCAACCGCAGCACCGACAAGCACACCACCTTCGCCATGATCTTTAGCTTCTTTACGATTAAAGCCCCACGGCACACTCACGCCATGATTCTGAGATAAAGCCACAGCAGTAGCCGCAACAAATGGAATCCCCTTATAGGCAGGCCCGAAAATCACATCTACATTTTTGCATTGCATAAGTTGGTCTGCATAGCCTGAAGCCAATAGCGATAAAGCTTCACCATCATTTAATAGACCTGCGTTAAAAAAATAAGGACTCACACGACCCGATTTTAAAGTAAACTCACCAAATTTAAGCACACCACGTGATAAGGCGAGTTCGATAAAAGCTTGCGGGTTAAATTGAGCTGGCGATGTCATGAGGTGCTCCGAATTAATACATTGAGGTAAGACCTGAGCATGATACCAAAGAGTAGCTATCCGAGTGATCAAAAAATTCTTCGAGTGGTTTCAATTAACGTCAATGGGTTGCGTTCATCGGTAAGCAAGGGCTTACTCGAATGGTTAGAACAGTCTGAAGCAGATGTGATTTGCATGCAGGAAAGTCGCATCACCCATGCCCAATGGACCGATAAATTTAAACCTGAAGGCTGGTACACCCATCTTTTCCCTGCAGAGCGTGCTGGCTACGCAGGCACAGCCATTTATAGCCGCTTACCATTTGTATCTGTGCAAAATGGTTTGGGTTTTGAATTGGCAGACTCACAAGGCCGCTTTATCAGTGCCGAGTTCGATGTCGGGCTAGATCATCCAATTTACATCTGTTCACTGTATTTGCCTTCTGGCTCTTCGGGTGAAGAAGCACAAATGCGGAAAGATCACTTTTTAGAAGAGTATCAAAAGATTCTAAAACAGTGGCGTGAAGAAAATAAATCCATCATTGTCTGTGGCGACTACAACATCGTGCATAAACGCATTGATATTAAAAACTGGTCAGGCAACCAAAAATCTTCAGGCTGTTTGCCGCATGAACGTGCATGGTTAGATTATATTTATAATGATTTAGGCTATGTCGATACTTTCCGTGAAGTACGTCAGGAAGCAGAGCTGTATTCTTGGTGGTCCAATCGCGGGCAAGCACGTGCCAAGAACGTAGGTTGGCGGATTGATTATCATGCCTGCTCTCCTGACTGGAAAACACGTACAGTCAATGCGTGGGTATATAAAGAAGAATGGTTTAGCGACCACGCCCCAGTGATTATTGATTATAAAATTTAATCTTCACACAAATTTTACCGCCCAAATGAGTGAACAAATGTTCACTTAATCGAGGTTCAATTCGCACATAATCTGTCGACTTTGTACATTTAACTTCAGGGCCATTCAGCGCATTATTGCATCACGGCAAAGGGACAGTCAGGACGACACAAAAGGATTGGAAGCCGATGGATGGAAAAAGTAAACTTGATTCAAGTTGCTTTTCAAGGATGTAACAATGGACGTTAAAATGAGACCCGCATAATCAGGATGATTAAATGCGGGTTTTCTCTTTTTATCATCTTATCTTGTGTTTGTTCTTTTCTGCGCTGTTACTATTACTCTTCACTTCATTCTTGTATTTATTTTGACTTGAATCTATTTTTTATCAAGTTTTTCATGTTGTTCTGTTTATACGTCACATTTTAGAACCGCCAAGTGTCAATCTCGTGACATCGCTATGACGTATTGATGACAAATACACTTGTCGATATTCATGTTCATGGTGATTTCTAGCGCTTAACGCTGTTTTGGGCTAGGCTATAGCCAGCTTGATGATATTGATGTGAAAAATTATGTTCAAAATTTATGGTATTAAAAACTGTAACTCTATGAAAAAAGCCTTCGATTTACTCAATGAATTAGGGCTAAGTTATGAGTTTCATGATTATAAAAAACAAGGGATTGATGCCGAAACCGTCAAAACTTGGTTAGATGCACTTGGGCAAGATATCATCTTAAATAAAAAAGGCACCACATGGCGCAAACTCAGTGAAGCAGAACAGCAAACAGCACTGGCCAGTGAAGCCAGTTTAATAGAGGCACTATGTACTCACACCAGTTTAATTAAACGCCCTGTCTTAAAAACCGAATCGGGTTTTATTGCAGGTTTTGATGAAGCTGCTTATCGTGCTTTAATCTAAGCTCAAAAAATTCCATTAAAAAAACCTGCTTAAATTAAGCAGGTTTTTTTGATTCTTAGTTGCTAAGACTGCCTTAGCGACAGCCTTAAACGACAACTTAGTTTGCGCGAATCCAAGTTTGGTTACGACCTAATGCCGCTACACCAATGAAACCGCGTAATTCAAGTTTCTTACCACCATTGGCAAGTTTACCTTTAAGTTTGTAGGTCTTACCAGTTTGCGGGTCAAGAATTGAACCACCATCGTAGCTTGTGCCACCCGTATTTTTCAGACCGCGAACAATGGTCAAACCTTTCAAAGATTTGTTGTGATACGGACCTTCACATTTTGTACAGGCATTTTCTTCACCAGGTGTTAAAATTGACTGAATACTTGCGGTTAAAGTTCCATTTTTTTGCTCAGTAAATCTTACCGTGGCTTTGGGTTGTTTGGTTTTATCGTCAATTGTTTTCCAAACTGTGCCGTTAAGCGGATCTGCAGCATTGGCTAAGGCGCTTAAACCTAACAGCCCGAATGCAAGTGCAATTTTTTTCATTGTTTTGTTTCCCTGGTCTACTATCAGACAACTTTATTATTAAAAAGTCACAACAAATTTGCAATTTTTGAATGTGACCGTTTAGTGTACCCTTGTAAATTATGTTGGTAAATACACAAATATCCGATCAAATAAAGAACAAAATGGAAAAATCATGAAGATTAACCCCATGTGGAAACAAATTATTACAGAGCGGTTTTTAAAAACCACCATCCGTACGCCTAGTCAGTTAAATTTACCACCCAATTCTTTACGTTTTGCACTTGAGCAAATGTGTCGTTTGTTTCCTATGCAAAAGTCGGTGCAGGTACGCACATTGTGTTTGGCAGGTTTACGTGCCGAAGAATTAAAACCTCAGGATGCTGCTACACAGCTAATTTTTCATATTCATGGCGGGGCTTTTTTTCTAGGTTCTTTAAATACGCATCGGGCATTTTTAAGCCAAGTGGCGGCACGTACTCAAATGCAGGTCATTCATGTCGATTACCCTCTTGCACCTGAGCATCCGTTTCCTAATGCCTTAGAAGCAGTCTTTGATGTTTACCAAAGTCTTTTAACACAAGGTATTCAAGCCAAAGACATTATTTTATCTGGCGATTCTTGCGGGGCAAATCTGGCTTTGGCACTGGCCTTAAAAATACGGGATGAGCAATTGCCACAAGTCAGCGCCCTGATGTTGCTTTCACCCTTTCTGGATTTAACGCTTACCAGTGAATCCTTGCGCTATAACCGCAAGCATGATGCCCTACTCTCGATTGAAACACTAGAAACAGGCATTGATTATTATGTGCCGCCTGAACTGGATCGTGCTGCGCCACAAATTTCACCCTTATTTGATGATTTACACGACTTGCCCCCTGTTTTGGTACAAGTTGGCTCTAAAGAAATTTTGTTGGACGATGCAGCCCGTTTTAAAGAAAAAGCTGAACAAGCAGGGGGAGAAGTACATTACAAACTCTACACAGGCATGTGGCACAATTTTCAAATGTTTTCGCCATGGTTTGATGAAGCCAAGCAAGCTTTGGCAGATTTGGCTGAATTTGCTCATCTGCAAGATCAAAGCTAAATTTGAAATTAAGCTAAAACCGTTGATGACATCATTGCAGCTCTATGCGCGTAAACGGAGTTTTCAATAAAACTGACAATAAAAAAGCTCAGCATCCTTAAGATACTGAGCTTTTTATTGGGAAAAATACAGCCTAAATTGCCTGAATTTGTTGCAAGGCCTTAGCAACTGCCTGATCTTTAAATTCAGACATACTCACACCTTCCGCACGAATCACTTGCACATCATTCACGCCTGTAAAATTGAAGATGGTTTTTAGAAAATCTTCCTGAAAATCGGCAGGGCTGTTATCACCATAGACGCCACCACGGCTACTGGCGATATACGCTGTTTTCTCACCCGCCAAGCCCACAGGGCCTTGCTCGGTATATTTAAAAGTTTTGCCTGCCACACTAATGCGGTCAATCCATGCTTTCAAGGTAGAAGTCAAACCAAAGTTATACATGGCTGCACCCACGACCACGACATCGGCATCTATATATTGCTGGATAATTTTTTCACCCAAAGCGGCTTGTTCTACATCTTGGCCCATTAAAATTTCGGCAGTTAAATGCGGAATCGGTTGCTGTGCCAAATCTAAATAATCGACCTGCGCATGGGCATGTTTTGCAGTCAGTTGTTGCACAATGGCCTGACTCAACTGACGTGAAACTGAATTTTCACCTAAAATACTGGAGTCGATATGTAAAATTTTCATGGCTGCATCTCAATTCTTTATTCATTCAATAAAGTTATTTTAATCTTTGCGCTAAATTGAATAATCTGGAGAATTAAGACACTCTGTTTTATTTTTGGAACAAAATTGGCAAGATCGCTGCGCCACAACCCACTTTGGTTATGCAATAGCTACTCCAAATTTACACGACTACTCCATTCAGACTTGGCTTTGATAAGGTTCCAAATAATTGACCCACATTGGCTCTTGTAAAGCTGCTTGCATCCAAGCCTGCATAGCGGGATGCTGCATCACCAGTTGCATATACTGCTGACTTTCTGCGCTCACGGGCAAAGCATAAGTCATAAAACGTGTCACCACAGGGGCATAAAAGGCATCGGCAATGCTGAATTCACCACATAAAAAGCCACCTACAGTTGGGCGTGTTGCCCAAATCTGTTCAATGCGAGCCACATCCTGCCTCAAACCTGCATGTTCTTGCCATAATTTTGCGCCAACTTCCGCTAAATTGGCGCGAATATTCATCCCACATAAACTGCGTAAATCTGTAAAACCGCTGTGCATTTCTGCACAAATACTGCGTGCCCAAGCGCGTTGTTGTGCATTACGTGGCCACAGGGCTTGCTCTGGAAATTGCTCAGCCAAATATTCACAAATGGCAAGAGAATCCCAGACCAATAATCCATCATGCAATAAAGCAGGTACTTTACCGTTTGAGTTCACTGCCAGCACCTGCTGTTTAAAATTACCCTGACCACGTTCTGTGGGAAAATTGATCTGAATTTCTTCAAAAGGCAGATGAAATGCTTTTAACACCAGCCACGGACGCAGCGACCAGCTCGAATAATTTTTATTGGCAATATACAGTTGCATCATAATTGTGATTCCTGTGCTGTGTCCAACTGACTGAGCTGTTGCAATAAAGTACGCTCGGTAAATGCACCTGTTAAACGTAAACTGCGAATTTCTTGTTGTTGTGCATCTAAAAACAAGAATGTCGGTGGCCCTAAAATTTCCCATTGATTAAGCAAGGCCTGATGACTTTCATCATAATCACTTAAATCGAGTTTAATCAGATAATACGCTGCCAATGCCTGTTTAACCTCAGCAGCCTTCAATACTTGCTGCTCAATCGGACGACACGCTACACACCAGTCGGCATAAACATCGATCATCACTTGCTGATTTTTAGGGGCTTGAGCCAGTAACTGTTGTAATTCGGCAGCAGTTTTGGCCTGATGCCATTGTAATCCTACTACACTTTTTTGCTGCCAAAAGCGCTGACTGTGTTGATACTGGCTATAAATCAGATAAGGCACAACCAACAATAACGCACTCACATAAAGGGCTCGCAAGCCACCATGATAGCGGCTTAAACGATGCAGCACATAGCCAATAAAACTGAGTCCAAGTGCCAAGCTAAGCCATTGCAGCCATGCTTCACCAATTAAAGGACGGACAAAATATAGTGCTAAAGCCAGCATAATAAAGGCAAACAGCACTTTAATTTGATGCATCCACAAGCCTGCTCGCGGCAATACTTTTGCCCCAAGCACACTGGCCAACAATAACGGCGTACCCATGCCAAAACCGAGTGTAAATAGTAGTAACGCACCCTGTATCTGACTTTGGGTTTGGGAAATAAACAATAATGCCCCTGCTAACGGCGCAGTCATACACGGCCCAACCAACAAGGCAGATAACATGCCCATTAGCGCAGCACCAGCTAAATTACCGCCCTTTTGCATAGATTGCGCCTGATCGAGTCGATTGACCCAAGCACGTGGTAACTTGATTTCAAACAAACCAAATAGGTTTAAAGCAAACAGCACAAATAACAGGCTAAAGGCAATTAAGGTTGCAGGCTGCTGCAACCAACGCTGAAAATTCAAACCTGCTGATGATGCAATTAATCCCAACAGCGCATAGACCATGGCCATACTGCAGACAAAGACCAGTGCAATCATCCATGCTTTGATGCCTTTGTGTTCACGTACCAATAGGGAGGTCAAAATGGGCAACATCGGCAAAGAACACGGGGTAAAAGCCAGCAGCAGCCCCAATCCAAAAAATAATAGCAAACCATAGGCCAACGAGCTTTGTGCCAGTTTTTCAGACCACTGCTGATCTTGTGCCGTTATAGGTTGTGCAGCTTCAGGGCTTGTCTGCAAATCAGTTGGAGAATTGGCAGGTGCAGTTGAAAATCCTTCACGAGTGGAACTACTTTGCCCAGCCCAAATACTTTTTTGTGATGCACTTTGATTTTCTAAAATGACCAAACCTGTGTTATCGGTCTGGAATTCTATGCGCTGCGGTGGATAACAAATCCGATCTTGGGCGCACCCTTGCCAAGTCACTTGATAGTGCTGCGCAGCTTGGGTGGGAATTTTAAAACTCACCTGCCGATAATAAACTTGAGTGTGTCCATAATTTTCATCATAAACATCTTCAGCGGGAGGCAACTCCAAAGCCAGCACTTGCTGCCCATGCTCGACCTTAAATTGATGTCGATACAAATAATACTGTTCAGGCATGTTCCAGCGCAGTTCTGCCTGATGCGAATCTACAGATTCAACACTAAACTGAAAGGCTTTTTCGGGCGGAAGTAATGGCGTTTCTGCCTGCACATTCAAACTGAACAGCAACAGCCAACCCAACAATAAAATACGCACAGCTTTATGCAAATAGTGACTCAGATGATAAGCCACGCCTCGAATCACTGCATTTAACTGTGCTGCACTCGGCTGAAAAAAAGGCGGTGTCATCTTGTTTTAGCTGCCTCCGCATACACTTTGTTGTTATTGAATAAATGCAGCGCGTGAAATCACTGTTTACACGCGCTGCATTTTGAGTTGTTGTTTAAGTGCTGTTCACTTAAAACAGGAACGACATCCCTAAACCTGCACGGTAACTTTTATCTGCACCGTCTAAATCTACACCAACACTGGCATCGAGTTGGGTACGCTCATTCAGTGTATAAATCAGCCCTGAACCCAAACCATATTCATAGTCCTGACTTTCTGCTTTGCGATATACCAACTCAGAAAAACCCGACCATTGATCATTTAAACGATATTGAATATTTGGAATCGCAGTTGCCGCCCAATCACTATTTTGCACCGCATAACGCATGGTGATGCCCGTTTTTAATAGGTCGCTATATTGATAGCTCACCGCTGTGCTTAAACTGTAAATATCGTCATGTTCAGTAAAACCGTCATTGCCTGTGGCAATTAACGCTTCTAACAATACTGCCATCGACAATTTATCGTCATTTAAATCAATTGCTTGTTTTAGGCCAATGCTGACATCGCCCAAACCATCATCTTCAACCGATTGCCCTGCAGTTTTGCTTTGGCTCCACGCGGGACCCTGCCAACCTAGTTGCAACTCTAAGTCCTGCATTAAACCTGTACGCAACAACATGTCAGCATTTAAGCGTGTGGTTTTCACTGTTTCGCCCAAAGCGTTGTTACTTTCCTGATAACTTGCACTTGGTAAAGCCTGTTCCCAAGCCAATTTTCCTACAGGGGTGATGCCTGTGCTCATTCCTGCGCCAGGACGATCAAATTCAAACTCGGTTGCTCCAACCTGCATACTGATCGCTGCTGCCACCAGAATTCCAACTGTTTTTAATGCTGACATATTTTTAATCTCTGCAGTTAGGCCAATTCTTTACTCATTTTTGCGCCATGGTGACGCAACAATTCTAAAGTCTGTTGTTCTTCTGGCAAAGCATCAGACCATTGAATTTCATCAAAATCACAATCAAACAATAAATCACTGATTGAAGATAAAATAGTTAAACCGTCTTCATCTTTGGTATTTGGATCCACTTTTTCATCTAACAGGCGTTGTACGGCAGGTGCACATGCTGCACTTGCAGCATCCCAAAGTGGGCCGTAGACTTCTTCGGCATCCCATAAATGCAAATTCACTTTGGCTTGAATCAAGGCTTCTAAAATATCTAAATGGACTTGTAAATCTTGTTGTTTTTGCTGATCACTTAATGGCTGACCCGCCTCATAAGCTTCACAAATTTTTTCCCACCATTGAAATAAACCGTCAGACCAGACCGAAATGACAGGCCCCTTTTCGGCATCCATAAAATTAGGATCCAAACCCTCTGCCAAAAGGCGTTGCACTTGGGCAAGGTCTAATTCTTCTATTGCTTGCACCAAAACTTGTTGTTGCGCAGTTAACATGCAGAAAACTCTCTTCAATCAATATTCAATTTAAGACTATTATGCCCAATAAAGCGGCATTTGTATGAGATAAATGTCAGCAAATCGTGAATTTACATCTGCACAGTTCTATCAGGCATAAAAAAGCCCCGCAATGTTTGCGAGGCCAGAAGTCTGCAGTACTTAAACTGCATGTTTCTTATTCGTCAGCATCGACATCTGTATCTACAAATTCAGGGCGTGCACCACGAGGGTTTTCATTTTTTTCAAACGCATGTTCTAAGCTGCGTTTTAAACGGTCAATCGCACCATGAATTGCAGTATCAATGTTGTGACCACGATGATTTACAACCACTGGTTTTAAACCTGCTGGACGGGCTTCAATCATGCAACGGATGTCGTCATCACCGCCTTTTTCCCCATTTTCATCACTAAAATGTACTGAAAAATGGGTAATACGCTCACTGTGGCGTTGGAATTCATTATTCAGTTCTTCACGAACGTAACTAATTAATCGATCACTGTTTTGAATGTTTTTATCGGTACGGATTTCAATATTCATGATTTCATCCTCTTGCGTTCGTTATTTCTGAATCTTGTTGTGCCAAAATCTTACATATAATTTTATACATATACGTTTTAGCGTGTTTATAATGTGCTGTTTTTACAGCATAAAGTACATCTTCAACTTAGTTTGGAATAACTTCCTCCCGTTTGAATGATGAACACTTTTAAGTCTGCAGAACCGTGTCCCTATACCTTGAATATCGGGCCTATCTAAAAAATATGCAAGCGATATTTATAGAAAAGCAGCAAAAGAATAACCCTTTTAGGACAAGTTTTCGCTCAGATGTTCAATAAGCAACCAATTTGACTGTTCAAGCCGATGTGATTGGTTTTTCAACACAGAAACTTGATGCTTTTAAGGGGCTTAGCATGGCATGCAAAAAGCTAGACATTATTTTTACCATTGGTTTTAAATCCTGCAAAAAATGCAGCGCTTTTAGAATTGGCAAAAAATACCAAGAAATGACCTGTCAATAATCGAATTTTGCTTTATTTTTGCTTAAGAATCTGTATCCTTGAAACGCTTTTCTTGGGGTCTTATTTTATGAAATTTACACATATTGCTGCGCTATGCGCTCTCTCCACTGCTGCAACATTCACGCAAGCTGCGCCAGTTTGGCAAGATTTCAGCATTACAGGTTTATATGGTGAGAATTACAAATCACCTTACGCTACTGAAGATCAAAAACTGGAACAAAGTACAGTTACCTTCGAATATGCTGCTGGATTGAAATACGGTGATTTTTTTGCCTTTGCTGACCGCTCTAACAATGATGCTGACGGCAATGAAACTTACTTTGAAGTATCACCGCGTTTAAGCTTGGGTGCTGTTTCAGGTCAAAAACTGGCAGTCGGCCCAATTAAAGACGTTTTAATTGCAACAACGTGGGAAGGTGGTGAAGGCTTTAACAACTACCTGTACGGTATTGGTTTTGATCTTGAAATTCCATATTTTAAATATGCACAGCTAAACTTCTACAAAGCAGACAATGATAAAGATGTGTCTGAAGATGATTATCAATTGACGTTTGCTTACGGCCTTCCGTTTAAAGTCGGTGCTGAAGACTTTTTAGTTGATGGTTTCCTTGATTGGTCTACTGCAGAAGATGACCACGCCAGCGAACTCAACTGGACTACACAATACAAGTGGAATGCAGGTAAACATATCTCTCCAAATACACGTTTATACGTGGGTATTGAACATTCTGTCTGGAATAACAAATACGGTAACAAATCTGGCATTAACCAAAACGATGTCAGCGCATTGGTCAAATACCACTTCTAATCCAGCCTCACCGCTATTCAAACAAGCAAGACTTCGGTCTTGCTTTTTTATTGGTCGTTAAAATAGTTTCCAATAAATATGCTTTGCTCATAACCACGCAACCCATTTGTACTTGACCTAAAACTCCGCTACATTTACTTTAAATTTCAAATAAAAAGCACTGTGAAGCCCACATGCAAAAAACCGATTTCATTATTCTGCTATTTTGTGCCATTGCCGCAATTTTACATGGCATGAGTGGTTTTGGTTTTCCCATGCTTAGCACCGCTGCAGTGGCGATGCTGTATCCGCTGAGTACCGCAGTTGCCTTAGTGCTCATTCCCTGTTTGCTGTTAAATCTATACATGTTGCGGAGCGACTCCAAGCAATCTTTACTGAGCAGTTTATATGACTACTGCAAAAAATATTGGGGCTTAATTCTCAGTGCGCTGATTGGCAGCTATTTAGGCGTCAGTTTGCTGCTGATTCTAAATGAAGGCTATTTAAAATTTGCGATGGGTACACTGATTCTGCTTTACGTGGCCGATCAATTTCGACAACATCCTTTGCAAATTTCTGCCTCACTGAAAAATATGCTGATATTTGGTTTTCTAGCTGGTGTGATTGGTGGAGCCACCAATGCCATGGCACCGTTTTTGATGATGTATTTGCTCAGCACCCAGCACAGTAAAACCGATATTGTGGTGATTAGTAATCTTAATTTTATTGTATCTAAACTCATTCAACTGGCAGTGTTATATCCAGTAATTCAACAATTTAGCGGCACACAATATAAGGTTTTGGCGCTGATTTGCCTAATTTCTGTGGCAATGGTTTATGTGGGCAGTCTGATTCGCAAAAATATTTCTCAGGCTGTATTTAAGCACATTGTATTTACTTTACTTGCTTTTATGGCTATTTACGCAATTGCTCAAGGATTAGCCATCATCACAAAACAGCCTGCATTGTTGATATAAATCAATAAAATGAACATAACAAATGGAAAATTATTTAGATTTTTTTTGGCTTAAATAATTTTTTACACCTATAATTAAGACTAGCTTAAAAAACAGTCTGTTAAGACTGCTTCGGTCATTTGCACCGACCAATCTTCCAACTTTTCCTTTTATCCCATTTTTACGGAGCGAACTTCTATGGAAAATAACCATATAGAAGTGCCAGCCAGTATTAAGCGAAAAGAACTGATCAAGACTTGGGCCATTGTTATTCTTGCGACCCTGCTCTCTTTCGGTTTGTATAACGTCTTACCCTATGATGAAAACGCCAATAAGGGTCTAAGTCTGTTGCTTTTTATTGGTATTTTATGGCTCACCGAAGCGGTACACATTACCATTACAGCACTGTTAGTACCTGTGCTTGCTGTGGCTTTAGGTATGCCACTAGAAAATGCCAGCAAAGAACTTGTACCAATTTCAACCAAGCAAGCATTAGCAACTTTTGCTGACCCTGTTATTTTCTTATTCTTTGGTGGTTTTGCCTTAGCAACTGCGCTGCATATCCAAAAACTGGATCGTAAAATTGCAATGTGGATTATTTCCATGTCGGGCGGTCACTTGGGGATTTCGGTTTTATCTATTTTTGTGGTCACTGCTGCGCTGTCGATGTGGATTTCCAACACCGCGACTGCAGCAATGATGTTACCGCTGGCACTAGGTTTGTTGTCACACCTCGATGCCACCAAAGAGCGTAAAACCTTCGTTTTCATTTTATTGGGGATTGCCTACTCTGCCAGTTTAGGTGGTTTGGGGACTTTGGTCGGCTCTCCGCCAAACGCCATTGCAGCCAAAGCTTTAGACTATGACTTTGCTGACTGGATGAAAATTGGTTTACCAATGATGCTGATTTTACTGCCAGCCATGTTGGTCAGCTTGTATTTGGTATTGCGTCCAAATTTAAACCAGAAAATTCATTTTGAAACTGAAGTGATTCCTTGGACCAAAACCCGTATTGCAACCATGCTTTTATTCGTATGTACTGCAGTCGCATGGATTTTTGGTAAGAAACTTAGCGAAACCTTTGGTATTAGCCAACCTGATACATGGACAGCCTTAGTTGCTGCATGTTTGGTGGTCATGCTCGGTACTGCAACGTGGAAGCAAGTATCTGACAATACCGATTGGGGCGTGTTATTACTGTTCGGTGGTGGTTTAACCTTAAGTGCGATCTTAAAAGATTCAGGCGCATCTTTGGTATTAGGTCAAACCCTTGCCAATACCTTTGGTGATACTTCTCCATTGGTGGTCATTTTTGCAGTCACCACCTTCATTATTTTCTTAACCGAATTTACCAGTAACACCGCTTCTGCTGCGTTATTAGTACCTATATTTGCTGCAATTGCAGACCAAATGGGTATTCCGAAAGAAATTTTAGTGGTGATTATTGGTATTGGTGCATCGTGTGCCTTTATGTTACCTGTTGCAACACCGCCAAATGCGATTGTATTTGGTACAGGTCAAATCAAGCAAAGTGAAATGATGAGTGTGGGCATGGTCTTGAACATCATGTGTATATTTATTATTTCGTTATTTGTGTATTGGTTCTTTAGTTAAGTATCAATCAATAAAAATGGGGCATAAAATGCCCCATTTTTTATTCACTTTAGATCAGCTTAAACCGCCAAATCAGCTAAATTACCTTTCTGCTCTAACCATACTTTACGGTCAGCAGAACGTTTTTTTGCCAACAGCTTATCCAGCAAACCAGCAGTGAAATGACTGTCGTCTAAATCCAACTGCACCAAACGGCGTGTATTGGGGTCCATTGTGGTTTCACGCAACTGACTGGCATTCATCTCACCCAAACCTTTAAATCGGGTAATTTGCGGATTTTTGGTCTTGGCTTTTTTCAGGGTGTTTTCCAGCTCATCGTCATCTAACGCATAATGCACATCTTTACCGTCATCAATACGGAATAATGGCGGCATGGCCACATATAAGTGCCCATCTTCCACCAGACTTGGAAAATGCTTCACAAACAGAGCACATAACAAGGTCGCAATATGTAAACCGTCCGAGTCAGCATCGGCCAAAATACAAATTTTGCCATAACGCAATTCAGACAAGTCATCACTACCTGGATCAACCCCAATGGCAATTGCAATATCATGTACTTCCTGCGAGCCTAAAACCTCATCGGAAGAGACTTCCCACGTATTTAAAATTTTCCCACGAATCGGCATGATCGCCTGAAAGTTTTTATCGCGTGCTTGCTTGGCAGAACCACCTGCAGAGTCACCCTCTACAATAAATAGTTCCGATTCTTCACGGGTTTGCCCCACACAATCTGCCAGTTTACCGGGCAAGGCTGGGCCTGAAACGATTTTTTTACGTTCTACTTTTTTAGCCGCTTTTAAACGACGACCTGCTTTAGAAATTGCCATTTCTGCAAGTTGCATGGCAATGTCAGAGTTTTGGTTAAGCCACAAGGCAAAAGCATCTTTGGCAATATTTTGCATAATGCTGGCTGCTTCACGGCTAGATAAACGCTCTTTGGTTTGCCCTGAAAACTGCGGTTCTTGAAACTTTAACGATAAAATATAGTTGACCCCGTCCCAGACATCTTCTGCAGACAGTTTCAAATTACGCGGCAATAAATTACGTAACTCACAAAATTCACGTAAAGCATCGGTCACGCCAGAACGCAAACCATTCACATGCGTACCGCCTTGTGCAGTCGGAATCAGGTTAACGTAGCTTTCCTGAATTTGCTCACCGCCTTCTACATTCCAACAAATGGCAAATTCGGCACTGGCACGCTCTGCCTCACCTGTGGCCACAAAAGCAGGTGCAGGCACAATTTCACGATCTTCCAGCTCATCCATCAAATAGTCGACTAGACCATTTTCAAATTGCCAGACAATTTTTTCATCGTTAATTTCATCAAGGTAATGAATTTCTAAACCTGCCGCCAATACTGCTTTAGCTTTTAAATTGTGTTTTAAAGCTTTTAAGGCAAATTTAGGCGAATCAAAATATTTGGCTTCAGGCCAAAAATGCACCAACGTACCCGAAGCACGTTTTGGTGCTTTGCCTTCCAATACTTCTAAAGGCGCAGCAGCTTCACCCTGATCAAATGCCATTTTATACAGGTTACCCTGACGCTGTACGGTCACTTCTACACGGCTAGATAAGGCATTGACCACGGAAATACCAACGCCGTGCAAACCACCTGAGAACTGATAGTTATCGGTACTGAATTTACCGCCTGCATGCAATTTGGTCAGAATAATTTCAATCCCGCTTTGTCCGTATTCAGGGTGAATATCGACAGGCATGCCACGGCCATTGTCTTCTACTGACAATGAGCCATCTTTATAGACTTTTACCGTAATTTTATTGGCATGTCCCGCAAGCGCTTCGTCTACCGCATTATCAATGACTTCTTGCGCCAAATGGTTTGGACGTGTGGTGTCGGTATACATGCCCGGACGACGACGTACTGGATCTAAACCAGATAAAACTTCAAGAGATTGAGCGGTATATTGAGACACGTTGTACTGTTTCCTTAAGCTAGGGAATCCGATAAAAATTGCAGTAACATCGGAATTTTGTCTGCAAAATCATCCATGGCATGGTTGCCGTGCGCTTCGGTCATCATCATGGCCGAAGGCGAAGCAGCACTATAATAACGCTGCGCTTCACGATAATCCAAAACTTCATCGCCTTGTTGCAATAACACCAATATTTTGTCTGCATCTTGTGCAACTGGCAACGCAATGTCTGCTAAGTCATCCAATTGCTGTGCAGTTAAATGCCAGTTTGGGTGTACGGTGTAAGGCAATACATCGCCAAACAAGTCTTGAAACAACTGCCATGGTCGCATAGCAGGATTGATCACAACAGCAGGCACATGATGCTGTGCGACCAATTGTGTCGCATAAAAACCACCCAAGCTGCTGCCCACCAATGCCACATTGGGTAAGCTTTGAATCAATGCCGCCAGTTGTGCCAAAACCTCTAAAGGCGGTGCATTTAAATCGGGCAAATGCATCTGAATATCTGGGCGATGCTGCTGCACATAGGCATACAATAACTGCCCTTTCATGGACAAAGGGCTACTTTGAAAACCATGTAAATAAATCAAATTCATTGTTGCTATGCCCTTATTTTTTCTCTCGATCTCGTGAAATTTAGCCACTTTTTATGTGTTTTTAATTTATTTTTCATGGAAAAATGCAATTGTTAGACAAAAAGACGCGTGCATCTTGGCAGTCATCGGTATTTTAAAAGCAGATCGAAATAAACACGATAAAATGAAAGCGTACAAGTTTATACCGCGAACTCAAGTAAAAATAAAGCGTTCGGTATATGGGAACACAAGGGGCAACACAGTATGCCAAGTTTAACACCACTGCATGAAACCTATTGTAGATGGGACCGTACACCTCCAAGTCAGGCCGATATTTTAGAAGGCTTGGCACAATTGGTCAGCACACGTCTGAATGCTGTCATGACCGATGTCATTCAAACCATCCAGCGTGAAGTCCTGCTTAGCGTGTTTGGCATGAGCGAACAACGCTCCAAAAAATTCCAAAAAACAGCCACATTTCAAAAGCTGTATAAATTTGCCTTTAATAGTTTGCAACAATACGGCTACCACTTTGTTGCACCAGGCTTACGCCATATTAATGCACAATTCCCCAATTTACATGACAAAGCTCTAACCCCCAGCCTGCACTTTTTAGTAGGTGTACTCAATGGGGTGTTGGGAGATTATTTACTCGAGCAGCAAAATCCGCTCGCGTTGCCTATGGTGCTATACGATCACTATGGTGCAGTTCAACAAGGCGATTTGTCTGGGCGTATTGTGATTTTTGCGCATGGTTTGTGTCGTAACCATTTAGATTGGACATCACATCAAATGGGTGGTTTTGGTGAAAAACTACTGGCGCAACGTGATCACAACACCATGCTGTATCTGAACTACAATACAGGACGCAGAATTTCAGCCAATGGGCGTAGTCTCGCCAATACACTGGAAGACTTAATTCAGCGTCATCCTCAAATTACCAGTATTGATTTAATTGGCCACAGCATGGGCGGCTTGGTGTCACGCAGTGCGCTGTTTTACGGCAAACAAAATATGCATGGCTGGATTCATTTGGTGGAAAATTTGGTATGTCTAGGCTCACCGCACCATGGGGCGGTACTGGAACGTTTTGGATTCCATTTGCAAGACAAATTAGGCCGTTTCCCGATTGTGAAAATTGTCGGACATTTGGTCAATATCCGCAGTAACGGCATTTTAGATTTACGGCATGGCAGTGTGCGTGATGATGACTGGGAACATAATCAGGCTCGGATTGGACAGGTCGATGACAACCGTAAACCTGCGCCCTTACCGACCCATATCAACACCTACTTTGTTGCAGGCAGTATTGAGCGTGAGAAAAAACAAAAGCTGAACCGCAAAGTGATTGGCGATTATCTGGTTAGCGTGAAAAGTGCTTTGGGTGAACATCCCAACCCACGTTTTGAGTTGAAATTGCCCGAATCACATAAAGCGGTGTTTTATGGTTTAAACCATTTTCAGTTGCCTTATCACCCAAGTGTGGCCGAGCAATTGGTGAAGTGGTTTTATCCACCACAAGAAGATGTACCAGAACAGCAAATCCATGAATTTATTGGTGATTGGTCAAGTTTAGAAGGCATTGCCCTGACTTAAAAATTTAAGACTACCCAACTAAAAAATAAAAAAGCGCCATCTCAGTTTTGTAGATGGCGCTTTTTTAAATCCAATACCAGATAGACTGAACTTATTTTTTCTTAATTTTGCCAAATGAAGCAGGCGCAACAAAAGGATAGTTACGCAGTAATTGCCATAAACTGACCAAGGCCAACACACTAAAAAACAGCAATGACCATACTGGTAAAGACTGCCCCAAGAACGTCCAGTCAATTACCGCACATTCACCTGAACCCGACAGCACTTGCTGCAACACAGACTTCATTGGCAAAGCCTCAACCAAGTAATCTAGTCCTGGCCCGCAGCTTGGAACTTGATCGGGTGGCAGGTTTTGCAACCATACATGCCGTGCTGCCACACCCACTGACCATAAAATGCCAATACTGCCCAACAAGGCATATATGCGTTTGACTACATTGGAGCGTGGGTTATGCACAAAAGCTATCAACGACATTACGCCCAAGGCAATTAAACCGACACGTTGAAACACACACAATGGACACGGTGCCAAACCTTGCACCTGCTCCAAATACAATGCAAATGCCATCCCCACGACACTGGCTAAAAATAAAAAACCACTTAGCAGACGATAACTAATTTGCATGCTCGAGCCTCGGAATGATTAGCGATATTTTGCTAAATAGTCTGTAAAACTCAGACTATGTTCTTGTTCAAATTGTTGTTGTTGCTGAATTGATTGTAGCGCAGCAGCATCAAAATAAGCCTGTGTTTCTGGGCTAAGTTGATGCTGCTCATATACATGCGCATGTTGCTGTGCCATATAACTGCCAAAGCCCCACGTTCCGCCATGACGAATAGTATCTGTAATCATATGCGCAGACAGCGTTTCATCCACCTCATGTAAACGCACCATCATGTGTGTTAAGGCATTCGAGTACAATTGGGTGTCATAACTTTGGTCAAGTAAAGCAGCCAAAGGTTGCATGGCGGTGACATAGTGCTGCCCCCACGCTTCAATTGGAGTTTTGACTTCACCTTCCTGAATTTGTGCATTTGGCGCACGACCACGATTGACCACTTCGGCCTGATTTTGCTCAATAATCGTTTGTTCTGCATCAAACAAGGCTGGGCTGTCGCTCAGTAAACAATACAGCGCCAAGACTTCCAAAAAGCCTGCCGTATGTTCATCAATACCAATTGGGCTGTATGGGTTAACATCTACCGCACGTAGTTCCACATAACCAATACCACGATTCGCCAAGGCTTGTGATGGTGTTTCACCATCCTGCGGCACTTGTTTTGGACGTACCAAACTGTAGTACTCATTTTCAATTTGCAGGACATGGTCATTAATTTGAATCGCTTCACCCGTTTCATCATCCAAACCTAAACGGCTAAATGGTAAATACGGCGTTTTCACGGCCTTTTGCAGACCATCCAAATAACCCGTTAAGTCGTTGTAATGGATACCGAGTTTTTTCTGTGCCGAGTTTTGATAACCAAAATTGCCCATACGCAATGCGGTGGCATACGGCAAATACAACGTACCTCGTAACAACGGCAACAAATGGTGTTCACGCCCTGTCATAAAACACTGACATACCGATGGACTCGCACCGAGCAGGAACATCACCAAAGGCGTTAAACGAATAAAATTACGAATTAAACCCAAATAACGATGGCTGCGATAATCCTGCAAACTGAGCGCTTTTAGCTGATCATCGGTTTCGTGTTGTTGAAGGGCTGCAAATAAATGCTCAGGGAAGGATAAATTATAATGCACCCCTGAAATGGTCTGCATACGACGGCCATAGCGCACACCCAAACCACGGCGATACAGGGTTTTAAAACGCCCTATATTGGAGCTGCCATATTGCGCCAGTGGAATGCCTTCATCGGTTTCATCAAGCATACACGGCATAGACAGTGGCCAAAGCTTTTCGCCTTCGCCCAAATGCTGATGCACCACACTGTGAATATCACGCAAATACGCCAAGGCCTGCGGAATACTGCTTTGCGGTGGAGTAATAAACTCCATCAACGCTTCAGAATAATCTGTTGTAATGTGTGGATGTGTCAGTGCCGAACCCAAAGCTTGAGGATGTGCTTGCTGCGACAAAAAGCCGTCACTTTGCATACGCAGACTTTCGCGTTCAATCCCGCGCAACATCCCTTGAAGCAGCGCAGCGTCTACCCAGTTCGGTAAAACATCTTGCGCATTTGGTTCGGGTTGACTCATTACACTCTCGCTTAATCCAATACACTACGAATACGACATAAACCACAAGCTGATTTTGGGTCGGTTGCAATTTTCTTAATCATGGGCATGATCTAAGATAAAACCATAACCTTTCAAGTATAACTTGATTTGGCAGCAGTACATGCGCTTGGGCTGTTTTTTCTAACAAAATGATGATTTTGGGGCAGGCTGACATTTTATAAAGTGGTCAACGTCAATAAATTTTAATTTGGCAATTTTTTATCACAAAGTTGCACTATAAGACACGTTAAATTTGTGATTTTATAATCAAATGAGCAGAGGTAAATAATAAAGCGTATGAATTATCAAGATTTTTTAGATTTTTGGTTTTCTCCAGCTGCAGAAGCAAATTGGTTTGTGAAAACTGCAGAATTCGACGCCTTACTTGCAGAAAAATTTGCAGAAGTGCATCGCCAAGCTGCGCAGGGAGAATTATGGACATGGCGTGAAACACCCGCAGGGCGTTTGGCTGAAATTATCATTTTAGATCAACTATCACGTAATTTGTACCGTAATGACCCACGTGCCTTCGCTCAAGATGGTATGGCCTTGGTCTTGGCGCAGGAAATGATTCATTTAAAACTGGATCAGGACTTAAAGCCAATTGAGCGCCGCTTTTTATATATGCCATTTATGCACAGTGAATCAAAACGCATTCACGAAGTAGCCTTAGGGCTTTTTGAAAGTTTGGATGATCCCACCGTTTTGGGCTATGAACTTAAACACAAAGTGATTATTGACCGTTTTGGACATTATCCGCACCGAAATCAGGTGTTGGGACGTCCATCTAGCGCAGAAGAGCTTGAGTTTTTAACCCAACCCAATAGTAGTTTTTAATTGACTCGGTTGTGATAACGGGTTGAATTGCGCAGGAGAGCTTTCTTATGAAATATTCCCTACTCGGTCTTGCCCTTGCAGGCAGTTTGCTATTTACAGGTTGTGCCACTACACCCTCTAAACCCTTAAGTTTTGAGCAATTGGGACGCTACAGCGCAACGCCACTCAATGCACAGACCTATCGAATTAGTTTTCTGGCGGGTCATAACATGAGTTTTGGTGTAGCTGAAGAAATCACTTTGGTTAAAGCGGCGCAAACCACACTGCAACACGGTTTCCGTTTCTTTAAAGTTTTAGATGACCCAAGTAACCGCAGCCAGAAACCGCCTAGACAAGCGGTGGTCTACCCTGCACCGAGTTATTATCCATACAATTATTCACCGTATGGCTATTATCACCGCCGTGCACCGTTCTGGCCTGACCCGTTTTATGACATGCCACAGGTGGTCAATTTAGATCCAACGCAGGTGTCTTATACCATTCAGTGTTTTAAAGATCAGAAATCTGCTCCTGAAGATGCCTTTGATGCCACATTGATTTTACAGTCTTTAGGCGCTAAATATGGGTTAAGTCCAACAGGACAACCGCTGATTGCGCCTGCTGCCCCTGCGGCACAGTAAGACCGTAATTTGCATCAACCATTGTTATTTGGTCACTCTCGCTTTAAAAGGATGTGTGCATGAATCCAGCACCTGCCAATAGCCCAACTCAGCACTCGGCAAACGTATCTCCAAGTTTGCAACGCAGTAAACGCTTTGCCACCATTGCCTTAGTGATTGCGGTACTGACCTGGCTGGCATTAATGCTGACCGCAAAATTACTGCCTGAATATACCTGGTTGATTCATATTCTGATGCTATCTGCCGAGGCAGGTGTAGTGGGTGGTCTGGCAGACTGGTATGCAATTACTGTGCTGTTTCGCAATCCTTTTGGCAAAATGCCAATTCCCAAGTTTTTACGTGATCACACCGAAATTATTCCGCGCAACAAAGACCGTATTGCCGAGTCGATGGGACGTTTTGTACAGGAAAACTTTTTGTCGCCACAAGTGGTAGAAAAAAGCCTACACAGTACAGACTTGTCTTTAGCCGTGGGTAAATGGTTGGCCAATCCACAAAATAATGCGCAAGTCACGCAAGTCATTCAGCAAACTGTACCGAAAATTTTTGAGTTCGTGGGACAAGAGCAAATTGGGCGCTTTATTCAAAGTAACAGTGTGCAATGGATTCGCAACACTCAGGTAAACCATTTGGCCAGTGAAATGCTGCGTGCCGTTTTAGAAAATGATTTCCACCAAGATGTGCTGCAACGTGGTTTAGACCTAGCCCATGACTGGATGCTAAAACATCCTGAAAAAAGCCGTGAATTGACCCGTCAGTTGTTTAAAGAACTGGGGGTCTGGAAACTGGCCAAAGGTGCCAGCTGGATTGGCATTGATGTACAGCAACGCACCATAGATTCATTGTTGCAACGAGTCGAATCTATGCTGGCAGACCCAGATCATCCTTGGCGCCAAAAAATTGAAGATGCTGGACAACAACTGATGCTGCAACTGGCAGACAACAACAGCAGTGCAAGCCAACGCCTAAATGACACTAAAAATACCTTGTTAGACAGTCCACCCGTCTTGAACTTTATTAGTGGTGCAGTGGTGATTCTCTGCAATGCGATTAAGGAAGATTTGCAAAAGCCTGACTCGGGGATTGCCCAAAACCTGCGTGTCGCAATTCAGCAAGTCGGGGAAAATATCATTGCCAACACGGCGGTGCGTCAGTTATTGAATGAAAAAATGGGCGCTATTGCGGTCAACTTGTCAGATCAATACAGCGAAAAAGTGATTCGTTTTATTAGTGAGCGTATTCATGAATGGGACTCACGCGAAATGATTGGCAAAATTGAAAATGAAGTCGGTGGCGATTTACACATGATTCGGGTCAATGGTGTCATCGTCGGTGCATTTATTGGTTTGGGTTTAGGGATTATTCGGGCGTTGGTCGAGTTGATTTGAGATTTAAATATTTAGGATACTTATTTATAAACTTCAGCTTCATTTAAGGTAGCTATCGATCATTTGAGTTACGGTTTCGGAATAATTTTAACTTCTATACTTGGATCCTCCAAGTTAGACATTATTTCTTTATAAATTTCATAATTTTCAACATCATGGCATACAAACAATACTTTAGAAATAGAGGGACTATATGCTAATGCAGGAAGTATAGTCCCTATGGCTATTTCAGCCGCCTTTCGCTTTGGAAGTTTATAGACCCCTGTCCCTAAATTGGGAAAAGATACTATTTTTGCCTGTACTTCGTTTGCTTTATTGAGTGCATTCCAATATGCATCACATAAAAGCTGTGCTTCATGATGATTACCATCAAGCCAACGTGGTGCAATCGCATGAATAATGTATTTTGCAGGCAAATCTCCAGCCGTTGTGAGTTCAACACTTCCTACAGGACGTATTCCTTTTTCTTTATTTAATTGTATACAAGCCTCTTTCATCAAAGGACCAGCCTTTTTGTGGATGATATAATCCAATCCACCACCACCAAGTAATGACTTATTTGCAGAGTTGACAATAATATCTACTGAAATTGTAGTAATGTCAGCTAAGATTAACTGAACAAGTTTCATATCATTATTCTCCAACATCACAACTCGCCCCAAAAAAGTTATAGCAAAAATATATTGGCTTCAGGGATGACTCAACTAGATAAAAAAGAACAAAATGCATGCTTCATTGTTATAAAAAATCTTTTCCCTAATTGCTCACAAGCTAATGATGTCCTCCCTCAAAAATTAGTTTGTGACAATATTTTTCGGCTTACAACACGATCATGCCACACCGAATATCCATTTGCATTCAACCCTGAAAACGCTACGATGTAAAGCAAACTGCTGCCACCATCAGAACCTTTCTATGCTCAATATTCACGCAAAACTCCCTGCTCAAGGTCTCAGTATTTTTAGCCGTATGTCGGCTTTGGCTCAACAACTCAATGCCTTAAATTTATCGCAGGGTTTTCCAGATTTTCCTGCACCTGCAGCACTACTAGACGCATTAAGCCAAGCCACACACGCAGGTTTCAATCAATATCCTTCAGGTGATGGCTACTTGCCACTGCGTGAACAACTGGCACAGCAATTTTTAAAGCGTGATCAATTACAGCTTGACCCCATCAGTGAAATTACCATCACCCCAGGGGCAACCCTTGCCATTTTTAGCATTATGCAAACCGTGCTGCAAGCAGGCGATGAAGTCATTATTTTTGACCCGAGTTATGACAGCTATGCCCCATGTGCAAAGCTGCTGGGTGCAAAAGCTGTGCACATTCCATTGCAAGCCCCGCATTTTCAAGTGGACTGGAATAGGGTTAAAGATTCGATTCATGCCAAAACCCGCATGATCATCATCAACACACCACACAACCCCACAGGCACGGTATGGTCAGAACAAGAGTGGCAACAATTAATTCACCTGATTCAGGCACATAACATTGTGGTACTGTCCGATGAAGTCTATGAACATTTGGTCTTTGATGATCAGCAACACCATTCTGCACTGTCTTTTCCTGAGCTCAGAGCGCGTAGTTTCGTTGTCGGTTCTTTTGGTAAAACCTTTCATGTCACAGGTTGGAAAACAGGCTACTGTGCAGCTGCACCTGCTTTAATGCAGCTCTTCCGCCAAGCCTATCAGTTTGTGAATTTCTGTGGGGTGATGCCTGTACAAGTGGCATTGGCCAACTATATGCAGCAGCATCCTGAACATATTGCAGAGCTGGCAGGCTTTTATCAGGCCAAACGTGATTTATTTAATCATGGTATTGCTCAGTCACGTTTTCAGTTGAGTCCTGCACAGGGCACGTATTTTCAAAATTTGGATTACAGCAATATCCGTCCTGATTTAAATGCCGTAGACATGTGCCATTTCCTTGCCGAGCAACATGGCATTGTCGGTATTCCTGTGTCTGCGTTTTATCAAAGCCCGCCTGATGACTTACGTTTAATTCGTTTCTGCTTTGCCAAAAAAACCGAGACGCTGTTACGTGCAGCGGAAATTTTATCGGCAGTTTAAGTCAGGAATTGCATCGCTGAGTTACTGAAAAGCTAAGGCTTTTTAGGGGCGAATCATGCTAGGGTGAATAAAACAACCGCAGTTCAAACGCAGGATTTGGCATGGCAAGACCTCAGGCATTGGTCGATCACCCTCAGCTTTGGAAAACCTTTTTGGTGTTTCTATTGCCGTTGATTGCCACCAATATTTTGCAAAATCTCTCAGGCACCATTAATACTGTGTTTGTGGGACAAATGCTCGGGGTCGATGCGATTGCTGCAGTGTCGGTATTTTTTCCGATTATTTTTTGCCTGATGGCCTTTGTGATTGGACTCTCGGCAGGGTCTACCGTGCTGGTCGGACAAGCATGGGGTGCACAAAATGTCGAAAAAGTACGCTGTATTGTGGGTTCAACTTTATTTATGACCCTAATTGGGGGCAGTGTCATTGCCTGCTTGGGCGTAATTTTTGCCAAGCAAATTCTACTATTACTGGGTACTGACCCGAAAGTGATGCATCTTTCAGTACCTTATGTGCAATGGATGCTGGCAGGCAGTCCGCTGCTGTTTGTTTATATTATTTATACTTCTATTTTACGTGGTGTGGGCGACAGTCTAACGCCATTGATTGCATTGAGTTTGACCAGTCTCATGGGCGTCGTGATTACACCTGTACTGATTGCAGGCTATTTTGGCTTTCCACGTTTGGGCATTATTGCACCGGCCATTGCCACCATTTTAGGTTATCTGGCTGTTTTAATTTTCTTGGTGATTTATTTAAATAAAAAAGATCATCCACTCAAACTAGATTGGCACTTGTTTCGCCAAATTCGGCATCAACCCCATTTAAGCAAAGTCATTTTACGCTTAGGCATTCCGACAGGCTTACAAATGGTCACCACGTCTATGGCAGGTTTGGTGATTGTGGGGTTGGTTAATCGGCATGGCGCAGAAGCCACAGCAGCCTATGGTGCGGTCAATCAGGTGTTGAATTATATTCAGTTCCCTGCACTGTCTATTGCCATTGCCGCTTCTATTTTTGCTGCACAAGCGATTGGTGCAGGTAAAGCCGAACTACTGGCCAAAGTGACCCGCACCGCCTTAGGAATGAATCTGGTGATTACCGGTATTTTAGTCAGTTTAGGCTATTTGTTTTCTAAATATCTGATGGCGCTGTTTATTACCGACCCTGCGGTGGTGGTGCTAGGTCAACAACTGTTATTTATTGTGTTGTGGGCCATTGTATTCTTTGGTGCCAGTGCAATTTTTGCCTCAATTATGCGTGCCAGTGGCACAGTCACTGTACCCATGATCATCAATATTTTAGCCATTGTGCTGATTGAAGTGCCATGTGCCTATTTGTTTAGTCAACGCTGGGGCTTGGAAGGTATTTGGTATGCCTATGCCTTGGCATTTGTGAGCCTGTGCATCGGTCAAGGCGCGTATTATCAATTCGTCTGGAAGAAAAAGACCATCCAGGTTTTAGTCTAAATGGTCTTGTTTAGTCTAGATTAGATTAACTACGTTTTTTACCCAGCTTGGTTGCCCATGCTGTGACTTTTTGATAACCCGTTGGAACAATACGCTGAATCAAGTCTAAGCTTTTCGCATCATTACCAATCAATAAACGGCGTTTATCTTTTTGTACCGCTTCTAAAATTTGACGTGCTGCTTCTTCAGGTGGACAACGCAATAATTTATTAAATGCACGTGCCGATTTTTCAGGATTCATACCCAACGTGCGCATGCTGTCATTCATTTTTGCGTTATTGGCAATATTGGTACGAATCCCACCTGGATGTACACTCAATGCACTCACACCGCAGTTTTCCAAGTCCAATTCCTGACGCAAAGACTCTGTAAAACCACGCACCGCAAATTTGGTTGCGTTATAGGCCGACTGAGTCGGTTGTGCGGTTAAACCAAACAAACTTGAAATATTAATAATATGGCCATCGCCCGTTTGTTTAATTAAAGGCAAAAACTCTTTGGTGCCATACACCACGCCCCAAAAGTTAATGCCAACAATCCACTCCAGTTCTTCGTAAGTTGCGCCCTCTACAGTAGAACCCAAAGCCACGCCTGCATTATTAAAAATCATATTCACCGAGCCGTGATCTTGTACAGTTTCTGCCGCCCAAGCACGCATTTGCTCCAGCTGAGACACATCTACCTTTTTAATGGTCACACGCACATTGCTGTTTTTTAACAAGTCTACCGTTTGGGCCAAACCTTGTTCATTCACATCACTAAGCGATAAATGACAGCCTTGCTGTGCCAAAAGCACTGCCAGTTGCTGTCCAATCCCCGAGCCTGCACCTGTAATTGCGGCAACTTTATTTTTAAAATTTTTCATGTGGTTTCCTTGAGTGTGTTGCCTGCACAGTTCAGACCTGCTTGTTTTTCTGTAGGGCTGTGCAGTTATATCGCTTTCAATATAATTTTGACAATAACTATTGTCAATATAAGTCAAAACGAATATCGCAAACAAATATGAAAACATAGGTTTAACAGATAATTATTGCTAATATAAAACCCATTAACGAATTTATTTGGCTCAGGTGAAGATGACAGAACAACTGCCCATCCACGCAGACACACAACAACAGCCCCAAAAACAACAAAAAGAACGTCAGTTTAAAGGTCTGTCTTTAACTGAACGCAAACAGGCACGTCGGGAAAAACTGATTGAAGCGGGTATTCAGGCCTATGGTACGCATGGTTTTTTTGCCGTGACTGTCAAAGATATTTGTACCGAAGCCAAACTGACCGAGCGTTACTTTTACGAATCCTTTAAAAAAAGCGAAGAACTATTTCAGACTATTTTTTTAAAACTGATTGATGAATTGCAGCAAAATGTCATGCAAGCCATTATGCAGGCATCCACCGACCCGAAAAAAATGATTGATGCAGGCCTGACCGCCTTGCTGACCACCCTAAAAAACAACCCACAAATGGCACGTATTATTTATATAGATGCCATGTTGGTACAGGAACTGCATAATCAGGCCACTATTCACGAAACCATGTCACGTTTTGACCGTATGATTCAGGCCTTTGTGATGTTGATGATGCCGCATTTAGACCGCCCTAACCGTGAAATTTCCTTGGTTGCCACAGGCTTAAATGGCTATGTCACCCAAATTGCGATTCGCTGGGTCATGAGTGATTTTAAACAATCGATGGAAGATGTTTTGTCGTCTTGCCGCATTGTATTTTTATCACTGCTTCAAACCTTTTCAGACAAAGAGCAAGTGCTTGATAAAGATTCCAGCAATCTGTCATAAAACTGAAAAATATTCATAATATTTTTTAATTTCATTATTTTACTTTGACTGAATATCTGCAGATATTTCATCAAATCGACACTAGTTTGTCACAAATTATTGCAAAAATAGCCTGTTTACCCCTTTCTGCAATGATACTGTCATAATTAATCTTTGTAATAAGCCTGTCATAAATAAAACGGTCCACCGTTAACATCTATAGGATATTGCGTTGTGAAAGATGACTACATTTTAATCGTCGATGACGAACTCCCAATTCGGGAAATGATCCATACCTCTTTAGATATGGCAGGCTTTCAGTGCTTACAGGCAGAAGATGCAAAACAAGCGCATCAAATGATTGTCGATCAACGTCCAGCGCTTATCTTGCTTGATTGGATGATGCCAGGCGGTGTCAGCGGTGTAGACTTGTGCCGTCGCCTAAAACGTGACGATAACCTTGCAGAAATTCCAGTGATTATGCTGACTGCACGTGGCGAAGAAGACCACAAGGTTCAAGGGCTAGATGCAGGCGCAGATGACTACATGACCAAGCCTTTCTCGACCCGTGAACTGGTGTCGCGTATTAAAGCGGTATTACGTCGTGCCAATGCCCTAAGCGGTGAAAAAACCATTGATGCCAACGGTTTAATTCTAGACCCAGTTAGCCAGCGGGTGAGTTTTGGTGACAATATTTTAGAAATGGGGCCAACTGAATATCGCTTACTTGCGTTCTTTATGACCCATCCTGAACGTGCCTATACCCGTGCACAATTGCTTGACCAAGTCTGGGGCGGCAATGTATATATTGAAGACCGAACTATTGATGTGCATATTCGTCGTTTACGTAAAGTCTTGGAACCGTATGGTGTAGACCGTTTTGTGCAAACGGTACGTGGTACAGGTTATCGCTTCTCGACGCGTGCGGATGTTGCTTTAGGCTAAAATTATTTTATGTACGAACCTTACCCAGTCCCTGAACTCGCCCGTGACCTCAAACAAGTTCGTTACAGCAGTTTATGGACTTTTGCCAAACAAGACTTTCGTTTACTGGCCTTTTTTCTCATTATTGCAAGTTTGATTGGATTTGGGATTGGGTATTTTTGGATTTGTATTAGCATCGCCTTTTTGCTGTTTTTTCTTCAGCAAATGCGCTCTTTATACTTAGTCAACGACTGGATTTCTAATCGTCCCTATGATGTGCCGCCCAATCTGCACGGCATTTGGGGGGCATTGTTATTCAATGTTTATCGCTCACAACGTCAGGAACGTATTGTTCAGGCCGAAATGGTCGGGCTGATTGACCGCGCACAGTCATCTCTAGTGGCATTAGATGAAGCTGTCATGCTGATTGATGAAAATCACCAAATTGAATGGTGGAACCCTGCCGCAGAAAAACTTTTAGGTATTCAGCCCTTAGACCGTGGACGCAATATTCTGACTATTTTGCGCCAACCGAATTTTATTGAATATTTTAACCATATTGACCAAGCACCCGATGGCTTAAAGATGAAATCGACCGTATGCGAAGGGCAATACGTACAGGTTAAAATGACCCAATTTGGTGGAGATAGCCGTTTGTTATTTGCCTACGACATGACCCGTATGCATAACCTTGAGCAAATGCGTAAAGACTTTGTCGATAACATTTCACACGAATTGCGCACCCCGCTGACCGTACTCAGTGGCTATATTGAAACCTTTACCGATCAAGAAGAGATTAACCCACGCTGGAAACGTGCTTTCGAGCAAATGCAGTCACAAACCCGCCGCATGAATGCGTTGGTGAATGACCTGCTTTTATTATCTCGCTTGGAAAATGAAAAAACCATCGCCAAAAATCAAATCATTGAAATGCCAAGTTTAATGAATCAATTATTTGATGATGCGCATGCCTATAATGTCGATTATGGTCATACCCTCAACTTAAATATTGACAGTCATTATGATTTAATCGGTTCAGATGTAGAACTGGCCAGTGCCTTTAGTAACCTGATTACTAATGCCATTAAATACACCCCGAAAGGCGGTACCGTTACCATTGGCTGGCATGATGATGGCAATCAAGGCTATTTTACTGTGGAAGATACAGGCATCGGGATTGATCCTAAACATTTACCACGTCTGACCGAGCGCTTTTACCGTGTAGACAGCGCACGCAGCCGACAAACTGGCGGCACAGGTTTAGGCTTAGCAATTGTGAAGCACGTTTTAATGCAGCACAACGCACACTTAGAAGTAGAATCTAAAGAAAATCAAGGCTCTACCTTTAAAGTCGTATTCCCGAAAGAACGTTTATACCATGTGACTTAAGTTCGAGTTTAAAGACAAAATGCTCATTAGAAGCAAAAAAACGCCAAATCAATTTGGCGTTTTTTTATTTCTCAATACATAAAATTATACTGCGGTAACGGTATGCCCCAAGGCTTTACCCATTTCCACCACCGAATTGGCTTGAAATTCAGCATCCCACTGCATTTTATTTTCTTCAAATAAAACAATTGCTGTTGAACCCAAATAAAAACGTCCCAATTCTGCACCCTTTTCAAGGAACAATTGGTGTTGATTCAGTTCTAAACGCCCCGATGGTTTCACCTTACCTGTAGCTACGGTTTCAATACCCGCTACAATCATCGCACCGACTAAAACCACTGCCATACGGCCAAGTTCGGTATCAAACAAACACACCATACGCTCATTGCGGGCAAATAAACCTGGAATATTTTCTGCTGTGGTTTGGTTCACCGAAAATAGTTCACCTGGCACATAAAGAGTTTCAGTCAGTGTACCTGCAAAAGGCATGTGCACACGGTGATAATCTCTCGGAGATAAATATACGGTGGCAAACTGACCATTTTTAAATGGTTCTGCCAGTTGCGGGTCGGCAATTAAATTTTCAACAGTAAATTGCTGACCTTTGGCCTGAAAAATAGCGCCATCTTCAATTTTACCCAATTGCGAAATTGCACCATCTGCAGGCGATACAATGCTGCTCGGATTGCTGTCAATTTCACGTACGCCCTGCTTTAAAGAACGGGTAAAAAAATCATTAAAAGATTTATATTTCAAGGCATTGCTTTGCTCTGCCAATGACATATCAATGCCATACTGGGCTTTAAATGCCGTAATAACCGCATTTTTCAGTACAGGATGCTCGCTAGCTGCAAGTTTACCTACAACACGTGATAATTGATGTTGTGGCACAACGCGCTGTGCCTGAATGAAAATTTGTTTTTTTAAACGTGATGTGAGGCTCAAGACGGCAACTCTCCAGTAATAACAGGACTGTCAGGGCGGTTGCCCCATTCACTCCACGCACCATCGTAGGCCTGAATTTGCCAACCCAGTAATCTTCCTAAAATATAGGCCAGACCTGAACGGTGATGTGACTGACAATACACCACTACAGGTTCATTGAGATTGAATCCGAGTTGTTCCAGACGCTGTCGTGTGCGTTCTAAGGGGTGCAATTTTAAATGATTTTCACGATTAAGGGCAGTACTCCATTCAAAATGCAATGCCCCAGGTATGTGACCACCGCGTCGTGCAGCCAAACGCAGCCCTGTATATTCGTCTACAGTACGGCAATCCCACAGTTGTACCGACTGGTTTTGGCACTTTTCTAATAGCTCATCATATTGAATACGATACTGATTTTGCGCTACAACAGGAGCAAGTGTACTGACAGGTTTCAATGATTCAACTTCAGAGGTGGTCGGAAAACCTGCGGCCAACCAAGCATGAATACCGCCATTGAGCAAACTGGTATTTTCAAAGCCTAAACAGTGCAAGTTCCAGATCAGACGCCCTGCCCATGCACCGCCTTCATCATCATAAGCCACCACATGATGCTCAGGCGAGATATTCAAATACTGAATCAGCTCCTGCAAGGCTTCAGGTTCTGGCAATAGACCTGAAGTATCTTCATCCTGACGTAACAACATGCTCGGTTTGACCTGTAAGGCATGCGGCAGATGCAATTGCTCATACACTGAATTGCGGCTTAAATCGACAATGCGTAATTTATCATGTCCTAAAACAGGGACTAAATCTTCTGCTTCAATCAGCAGTCCAAAATCGAATGGTGAAGCGTTCATTTTTATGCTGTTCAGTCTGGTTGGCAATCCACTTTAACTTAGTATAGGTCATTTTTGGGCGCATGCTGTTTTTTTCATAACTTTCTCAGAATTTTAACAATCACATGCTTTAATCTAGAAAAAAAACCGAAGATTTTCTTCGGTCTTTTTTCAGTTTTTATAGGTTTGTTGGTCTTTAAACTGGTGCTTGAATATCAAAAACTTGGCGCAAATATGCCAAGAAGGTGTCATTATCGGTCATGGTTTTACCAGGACTATCTGACAATTTCGCCACCGACTGACCATTACACTCGACCAGTTTCAACACAATATTCAGTGCCGTTTGCCCCATATCATTAGTCAAATTGGTACCAATCCCAAAACTGACCTGAAAACGGTCTTTAAAGTACTGATGCAAGGCCCATGCTTTTTCAACATTCAATCCATCACTAAAGGTCAGCATTTTAGTTTTGCTGTCAATTTTCAGCTTTTTATAATGTGCATAGGCTTTATCGCCCCACGCATACGGGTCACCACTATCATGTCGCAAACCATCAAATAACTTGGCAAAATACAGGTCAAAATCACGCAGGAAAGCATCCATTCCCACAACATCGGTCAGGGCAATACCTAAATCACCCCGATATTCCTGCACCCAAGTTTCCAACGCAGCTTTTTGGAAATCGCGCAGACGCACATCCAATGCCTGAAAAGCCTGTAAAAATTCATGTGCCATGGTACCAATAGGCGTAATACCTAATTCTTTGGCCAACAGTACATTACTGGTGCCACGGAATACATCAGGTACGGCTTGATGAAAAGCTGCTACCACATGCTTTTGCCATGCAAAGCTATAACGACGGCGAGTACCAAAATCTGACACTAAAAATGGCGGGTCTTCAGGTTGTTGCTGCTGTTGATAGTCCTGAATCAGGGCAATTTTTTGCTGTAAACGTCGCTCGCCTTCTGCCCAGACCTCATCTGTGCGAATTCGCTGGAAATACAGTTCATTCACAATGGCCAGCACAAAAATTTCAAACATCATGGCTTGTACCATTGGACCTTCCACCCGAATGTCCAAGCGGCCCTGTGCATCAATACTGGCCTGAATAAAACGGCGTTTGAGCTGGAAAAGTTCTAAATAATCGACAAAATCACTTTTAATAAAGCGTAAATTGCGCAAATACTGCAATTCATCTTCTTTAAATTTCAGCTGACACAGGTGATCTAACTGTTCATTTAGTTCATCTAAAATATCGGTCAGTGGATAGGCAGTATCTTCAAGATTACGGCAGCGAAACTGATAAACACTGTGCGTTTGCGGAAACTTATGCAGTACCACCTGTAACATGGTGAATTTATACAAATCTGTATCAAGCAAAGATTGAATAATTGGGGTCATAGTGCTCATCATTTCGCGATCCTTCTTGCATTAAAGCATAATTTTTTCAGCAAAAAAGGGCTTTTATCGACAATCTTGTTACAACTTTGCTGCACCGTACGGCTCCATTCCTGTTTCATTTTCGGTGGGTTTATCGCTTAGTTACTTGGAGTAAGCTGATCTTTAATCACGCCAGCGGGCATGAATTTGTTAGAATCTCGCCATCTCTTCACTTAGATTAATACTGAGTATGCGTGCATTATTACAACGGGTTCTTGAAGCTAAAGTCGTGGTCGATGGCAAAATCACTGGCGAGATTCAACAGGGTATTTTGGTGTTCTTAGGTTTAGGCAAAGACGATAATTTTGAAAAAGGCAAAAAGCTGATTGATAAAATTTTAAAATATCGTTTTTTTGATGACGAACAAGGCAAAATGGGCTGGAATGTCAGTCAGGCCAATGGCGGTGTGTTATTGGTTTCACAATTTACCCTGATGGCACAGACCCAAAAAGGTTTACGTCCTGATTTTGGCCCCGCCATGCCCCCACAAGCCGCTCAAGAGCTCTACGAACAATTGGTGGACTATGCCAAAAGCCAGTTTGATCAAGTAGAAACGGGTATTTTTGCTGCCGATATGAAAGTACATCTGGTAAATGATGGGCCTGTGACTTTCTGTTTAGAAGTAGAATAAAGTGCATTAAAAAACCTCTGTCAAAACTGATCAGAGGTTTTTTCACATCATGGCAACTTATTTGCCTGTTTTTTGTTTAATAAACTGACGTGCTAATTTAATTTTTTCTTTTACAGGTTTTGGCAATTTAGGCGGAATTAATTTCGCTGCTTGGTTAAACCACACTAACAAGCTAAAATCACCTTCCATTTTAATGCTGCCATTTTGCATACCAGTCATAAACGCAGTTGGGTCACCTTTCATCAAGGTTTTCACCCCTTGCTCGCTGTCTGCAAATTGCAAAACAAAATCCGCTTTTTCTGCATCGCCAGCAACCGTATCAATATGACCATTGTTGACAATAATTTGACGCGCCATGCCCAAATCTGTACCAATTTGAATACGGAACTGACGCTCATGCACCAACTCAATAAATTTTGGACTGGTACGTGCCAGCTGTTTCATGCGTAATGCCAAACCTGCCACTAAAAGGTCAAGTGGATCGGTACTGACATCAACTAAAGGAAGTTTGACCACAGGAATTGCAGAAAGTTTCATGACTGTGAAGCCTATTGTAATTGTTGGAGAGTTGATCGCATCATCCTATCACAACTCCTGCTTTTTACCGCAAGGCTTTGTATAACAATCTTAAGCTGGATGTTAAACTTTTGTCGCACACTTTATGGGTGAGTTAACCGTATTTATAAACTAAAAAGATGCAAACCTGTTGCATCTTTTTTAAATCAAGGATCTATTTTAATTAACGGCTTGAGCATTGCTGCTGATCATCTTCATACACTGGGGTATGTTCAATATAGCGGCGTTTTGCCAAAGCACGTTCTGCGCGTCGATCTTCTCGTAATAATAATAAAGTTACCAATGCCATCGCCAAGCAAATTGCAGACAGATAACTATAGGTAATTGGTAGCTCAAACACGCGTTGTACACTGTAGCGCACTACTTCTAACAAGCCCCAAAAAACCATACCTGCCAACATAAAGTTTAACCAGCGACGATAAGGCGAAAAGAAAACAGCAATCAACGCAGCTGCGACTAGGCTTAAGCCAACAATGGTCGCTAAATTCGCTGTTACCATAAAAACCTCCGTCTAAAGATGCAGCCTCATTTTTAAATTGGTCTGCGACTTCAAATACCGTTTAAATAAATAATGGATGTCGATTTAAATTCTATGCATGCATTATGCTGCGTTTTTTCGATAAAAAAAGACTTGTATTTTCATAAAGCGACACACCTTGTCGCAATATTATATTGTCATTACATTTTTTTAATTTGGTAGTTTTCGGGAAGTGAAGCAGGCTCTTTATTCGCGTGTCATTACAAAAAAACACCTTCTATTTTTGCCCTAAAAAAATTTTTTTTGATTCGATCTTGTTGTTGTTTTTATCAGCAGTTTTTCCTTACCGTTTATCGTTATCTGCTGATTATACAAACAAAAAACGCAGCATGACTGCCGCGTTTTTTTCATTGATTTGTCATATTAGGCGCGGTTCAAATCTTTGTCATGCACACCCAATAAGTACAGCACACCATCTAATCCAACACTGGAAATGGCTTGATTGGCATTCTGACGCACCAAAGGTTTGGCACGGAATGCAACCCCTAAACCTGCTATGGAAAGCATTGGCAAGTCGTTGGCACCATCCCCCACAGCAATGGCTTGCTCTAAAGAAATACCCATTTTTTCTGCCAGTTCACGCAGTAATAATGCCTTACGTGCCCCATCGACAATATGGCCTTTAACCTCACCCGTTACCACGCCATTTTCCACATCTAAAATGTTGGCATGTACTTCATCAATCCCTAGTTTTTCCTGTAGGTATTCTGCAAAATACTGGAAACCACCCGACAAAATTGCAGTGCGATAACCCAAGGATTTCAGCGTTGAAATTAAACGCTCGGCACCTTCAGTGACTGTAAGTCGCTCTGCAATTTTAGGTAACACTGCAGCATCTAAGCCTTTCAGCAATGCCACACGGGCACGGAAACTTTGCTGAAAGTCCAACTCACCCTGCATGGCACGTTCGGTAATTTCAGCTACCTGATCGCCTACGCCTGCTTCAATGGCCAACTCATCAATCACTTCCTGCTCAATCAGGGTCGAGTCCATATCAAAACAAACTAAACGGCGGTTACGACGGTAGGCATTGTCTTCTTGAACGGCAACATCCACACTCAGTTCATTCGACAAGCTTAAACACGCAGCACGCATGGCCACAGCATCGAGCATTTGCCCACTTAGACCAAACTGCACACAGGCACGTTTTGGTTCATCTACAGATGCATTGAGCTGCGGACGCCCCGACAAACGTGTCACTGTTTCAATATTAAAACCCTGACTAGACACAATATGCGTAACCGCCTGCAAATGTGAGGCATTTAGCTCGGGTGCCAGTGCCGTTACGATATAACGGGTACGGCCACCTTCGTTTACCCATTGCTCATATTCGGTTGCAGAGATTGGTTTAAAACGCACTGTTAAGCCAATATCATGTGCTAAAATCAGAATCTCCTTCATGGCTAAAGCGGTTGCGGTCTGGTCTTCTGATGCAACAACAATACCTAAAGTCAGTTGATTATGAATAACAGCTTGGCCAACATCTAAGATTTGTAAGGAATGAGCGGACAATACCTGCATTAATCGAGTAAACTGATTAGGTTGGTCAGGTCCTAAAAATGATATAAGAATGATTTCTCGCATGAATTGACTCGGGTCTGAGCTACAACTATTGTGAGAATCATAATCTAAATTGAATATAAATGCCTTGGAAGTTTTACCTTGAATGCGCCTAGACAAGGGCTATTTGCTAGCCTATTGATTGTAAGTTTTGCTTTTCACACCTTTTTATTGGTGCTTGCAACAACACACCAATTGAATGAAAACCGCGCCAATCAGGGGCAGTTAATGACCAGCCAACTGGTCACCGACAGCCTTTCTGAGCTGGAACCTGCCAATACGGTATCGCTGGCCTTGTTGGTGAATCGCTATGCCACCAATCCAAGCATTGCTTCTATTCGCATTTTAGATGCCCACAATCAGGTCTTGGCCACAGGTGGACAATCACGTACCCGTCAGGGCGAAGTTTTTGTGCGTGATGCGCTGATTAATGAAAAGAAAGTCGGCAGCATTGAAATTACGCTGATTCAACCGAGTATTGGTGAAATTTTACGAACACAGTGGCTAGCAACATTATTGTCTTTGATTATTCACGGTTTATTGTGGTTAGCGTATCGAGCGATTGCCCGTCCAAGCCGCAGTGAATATCTGGCACGTATTAACAACGAATCACGCTTAAAACATGAGTTGCAAGCTTTAACGCAGGCACTGGAACAAGAAAAACACCAAACTGCCTTGGCATTGGCACAAGCTCAACAGCAGCCTAAACCGGTATTGCCACCTAAAACCAATAAAGCCATTGAGCCTACGCAACCCGAAAATAATATTGCACTCAATATTCAGTTTTATGATCCAAAACAGTTATTAGACACCGTCAATCAAACTGTTTCTGTACCATATTTTAGTCTGTGCCAAATTTTTCTAAATAAAAGCATTGAATTGTGCGTACAACACTACAAACTAAACCGTTCAGATATTCAAACCGTGCAACCCTTCCATGAAGAAGGTGCAACCCTCAGCATTGCAGCCAATACGCCTAATGCTGTGCCATGTATGGCCATGATTGGTACCGTGTTCCAATTGTTGTCGGAAGTGCTCTATAAGCGCTACCGTGAAGAAAAACGCTTCGTGTTACAAACCCGTAGTGGTTTATCTACTTCAGTCGAAGCCATGCAGCTGTCTGCTGCACAAGCGGCAGAACGTTTGGTCAATCAACTGTCTGCCCGCGAAAATGCCGTACATTTACCCAATGAATTGTTAGACGAGTTATCTGCGCATTATGAGTTGGTAAGTATGCCAAACCCAACCAATGTATTGATGCGACATGCCTTTATGGTCAATGGCATGGACAGTGCTTCGGCTGAACTAGCACAAAGCCTCAGAACTGAAATTTTAAAAGGTAAATCTTCCAAAAGTGCTTAAATAATAAAAGCACGGAGAAGCTCACCAGAAAACAAAAACCTGAGTGGAAATATCACCACTCAGGTTTTTTTATTTTGGGATACTTGCCTGTTTATAGATTCAGTTGCTTTTGTTCCACCAAATGCATTTGTGCACTATAAGCCTCCGATTGACCAACCGCTGCTTTATTCCACTCACCATTGGCCTGAAGTTCCCAAGCATTTTGGT
The DNA here is from genome assembly GCF_012371325.1 of Acinetobacter sp. A2. GTDB lineage: Bacteria > Pseudomonadota > Gammaproteobacteria > Pseudomonadales > Moraxellaceae > Acinetobacter. Next base: position 82,878 of record NZ_JAAZQX010000004.1, read on the forward strand.
TGTCGTGTAAATAACTCAGCAAGCCATCTTCTACAATACGTTGTTTAATTTTCTCATCCAAAATTGGGAAGCAGGTTTCCACCCGTGAAAATAAATTGCGTCCCATCCAGTCGGCACTGGCACAGTACAATTTTTTCGCCCCGCCATGCTCAAAATAATAAACACGAGTATGTTCCAGAAAACGTCCCACAATCGAACGCACATGAATACGTTCCGACATGCCTTTGACTTGTGGAATCAAACAGCAAATTGAGCGAATAATTAAGTCAACCTGCACCCCTGCCTGCGAAGCACGGTATAAGGCCGTAATCAATTCAGGCTCTGTCAGTGCATTGACTTTAATCATAATTCGGGCAGCTTTGCCTGCTTGCGCAAAGGCAATCTCTTGCTCAATCAGTTTTAACAACTCACTATGCAAGGTAAATGGTGCGTGCAGCAAAGTTTTTAATTTTGCCGATCTGCCCATACCTGTAAGTTCCTGAAACACACGATGCACATCTTCACAAATATCTGGCTGTGTGGTCATTAAGCCATAGTCGGTGTACATGCGTGCATTGCCTGCATGATAGTTCCCCGTACCCAAATGCACATAGCGCACCAATTGGTCTTGCTCACGGCGCACAATCAAAATCATTTTGGCATGGGTTTTATAGCCCACAATACCATACACCACCACAGCACCCGCCTCTTGCAAGACGTTGGCCACCATAATGTTAGATTCTTCATCAAAACGTGCCCGCAGCTCAATCACTGCCGTAACTTCTTTACCATTACGTGCAGCTTCAGCAAGTACCTGTACAATTTCAGAGTCAGGGCCACTGCGGTACAAGGTTTGCTTAATTGCCAACACATTTGGATCTTTCGCCGCTTCTTTAAGTAAATTAATTACAGGCTGAAAAGAGTCAAAAGGATGATGCAGCAACACATCCTGCTTTTTTAGAATTTCAAAAATTGGTTTTTGCTTCCGAAATACTTTGGGAATAACGGGCACAAAAGGTGGATACTTTAATTCAGGACGGTCAAAACTACTGGTCAGACGTGATAGATTGATTGGGCCACTAATCCGATACAGTTGCTGTTCATCTAAATCAAATTCTGTCAGCAAGTAGTCAATAATGTCTTGCGGGCAGTCATCTTCAATTTCCAAACGCACTGCGCGACCAAAACGACGCGATGAAAGTTCATCTTTAAGGGCTACCGCCAAATCATCAACATCTTCTGCCAAAATCAGGTCGGCATTACGCGTCACCCGAAATGCATAGCAGCCTGTAGCCTTCATGCCTGGGAATAAATCATTGATATGCTGTTGGATAATAGCCGTCAAGAAAATGTGTTCTGTCGCACTGCCTGCAACTTCTTTAGGTAAGTTGATTAAACGAGGCAATGAACGTGGCGCAGGTACAATCGCCATTTCAATTTCTCGCCCAAAGGCATCCTTGCCCTGCAAACTAACAATAAAGTTCAGGCTTTTATTGACTAAACGTGGAAATGGATGCGAAGGGTCAAGGCTGATTGGCGTTAAAACAGGTTGTACCTGACGCGCAAAATAGTCGGCAATCCAAGCCTTATGTTTATCTAGAATGTCTTGAAACTGAATAAAATGAATCCCCAAGCTTTGTAACTGCGGCAAAATTGCAAAGTTTAAGGTGTCATATTGCTGTTTGACCGCCTGATGGACTTTATCTGACAGCTCTGCCAACACGTGTTCAGTTGGAATTGCATCTGGGGTACGGGTAATCGCATTCAAATCGAGCTGCTTCATTAGCCCAGCGACTCGAATTTCAAAAAACTCATCTAAATTACGTGAAAAAATAATTAAAAAGTTCAACCGTTCTAAAATAGGTAAATCAGGGTCTAATGCTTGCGCCAAGACCCGACGGTTAAACTCAATTAAGGAAAGTTCACGATTAAAATAAGTATCAGATGAATGGTGAAAGTGTTCCATATCTTCTCTATGCTGTTTTGGGACAGTCTGCTTATTTCGCCTCAGTGCAGGCATGGTAGGTAGAGATTATGACAATCATGTTACACCCACAACCAATTGCAGAACATTTCGTCAGTACAAGGTCAATCTAAAAAATTGATTTTGTTTGTTTTATCTTACATTCAATACATTTTTATAGCAAAACAGCACTTTTAGTGACTTCTTTTATCTTAGACCATGTATCTGACATTAATTTAAAATATCTGCACTTTGAATCCGCTGCACACCATGTGCCAGCATTTGTTGCCATGCCTGCTGCAAAGAACCATTTAGATCAATGGCTTTGGTGGCATCTTCAATCACATAAGTCTGAAAGTCTAACTGGCAAGCATCCATTGCCGTCCATGCCACACAAAAATCGGTGGCAATGCCCACAATATAAACCGTATCAATCCCACGTGCCTTTAAATACGCGGCTAATCCTGTTGTGGTTTTGCGGTCGGCTTCCATAAAGGCAGAATAACTGTCTATTTCAGGGTGGAAACCTTTGCGAATAATCAGTTGTGCTGTTGGTAAATCTAGGTCTGGGTGTAGTTCAGCATCGGACGTACCTTGCACACAATGCACAGGCCAAAGTACCTGCTCACCATAGCTGAGCTGAATCTGTTCATAAGCTTGCTTGCCCGCATGGTTTGCCGCAAAGGATACATGCGTTGCAGGATGCCAGTCTTGCGTAATCACAATATTATGAAACACGCGCCCAAGCGCATTAATGCAGGGAATGATTTGATCGGCGTCGGCAACGGCCAAATTTCCACCCGGACAAAATCCGTTTTGCACATCCACCACAATCAGGGCGCTATTGACCTGCTGCATGCTGTTTCCTTTTCAAAGCTAAACACTGCCATCAGCATAGCTGAAATTTAAACCTGAGTTGTATCACTTTGATAAAAATAAAAAGAACCCTGTTCCACACAATGTTGATAGGCGGGCAGTTGTGACAATAACTGCCGTACAAAACGCGGATAGACTTTGGCTTTACGTGCTGTGGCAGCATGGAAATAAAAATAAGGCAGTGGATGCCGAGTCAAATAATTCACCAAATGTTGTCGGGCTAAAGACATGACCTGAAAGGCATCAATCCCAGCATTGACATCTTCATAAGTGGCTTGATCTGCAAACGCCAGCCATGCGTTTTGTTTCGGGGATGTGCGTGTTGCCTGAAACTTGCGTTTAAGTTCTAAAATAAATTCGTATTCAACCAAATACAGTGAAAACTGCTGTTGGCTGACCTGAAACTCAGCAATCAATTTTTTCTGTTTCATGTCCATCACACTCTTATTTTTTTAACTGTTTTTTTACGTTCTATTATACCCTTTGTGGTGGATATCCCTCGATAAAACAGGCAGCTGTGCGACAGTACTTGTCACACTAAATCAAGCGGTTTGCTCACTCAAATTTTCAATCAAAACAAAAAATAGCCCGCATTGCGGGCTATTTTGACTTCAAGCTGTTCTCATCCTTTTAAACAGTTTGAATACGGCGTACCAATAACAACATGAAGACTGCTGAAATAATAATACAAGGAATGGCTGCTGATACGACCCCTGCCGCACCAAAGCCTGCTGCCAATAACTGACCCGCAATTGCAGGGCCAAGCATTGCCCCCACACGGCCAACAGCAGATGCAACACCCACCCCTGTACCACGTACTTCAGTTGGGTAAACAATACTACCAAAAGCATACAACACGCCCTGACAGCCAATCACGAATGCACCCACCAAGGCCGATGCCATATACATTTGGGTCAGTGAACCTGCTGCATTCAGTGCAAATAAGCCTGCCAAAATGCCACCGTACATCAATAAAATAACGTAGGCTTTTTTCCAGCGGTCGGTCAGCATACCTAAAATTACGGTACCTACAGTTGCACTCACCATAAAGTAGAACTGTGCTGTACTGCCTTCTTTACGTGAGAAACCTAACTCCATAAATAAGGATGGCAACCAGCTCAACATGATGTAAACCACCATTAAGGTAAAGAAGTAGCTCACCCAAATAAATAAGGTACGCATTAAGTTTTGTGAGTTAAATAAATCTTTAAAAGACGCTTTAGGCGCAGCGTTTTGTGCTGCCAAATGATTGCCTGCTGCTTGTGCTTTTAAAAACTCACGTGATTCTGGCAATAACCACATCATCAACGGAATCACAATAAACGGAAGCAAACCGCCCAAATAGAAAATATTTTTCCAGTTTGAACCAAAATCTGTACTGGCCACTAAAGATAAAATGGCTGCACCCACAGGCATACCACAATACATTAAACCTACAGCACGACCACGGTTTTGTGGTGAAACTGCTTCAGAAGCCAAAGTAATCAAAATTGGCATAGCAGCACCTAAGCCCGCCCCCGCCAAGAAACGTACCGCCAATAAACTTTCAAAGCTATTGACCCAAACGGTACACAAAGTAAATAAGGCAAATACCGCAGTTGACCAAATCAGTACTTTTTTACGACCAATACGGTCTGCAAAACGTCCACCAACCAATGCCCCAGGCAATAAACCTAAAATACCCGCACTAAAAAACACCCCAAGTTGTGAGCTGTCTAGTCCAAAATGTTCACGAATACCTGCAGCCGCAATACCCGCTGCCTGAATATCTAGGCCTTCAATGACTGCAATTAAAAAACAGATCGCAACGGTAATCACCGCATGCCGTTGATCTGTATGTTGTGTTGATCTATCCATTGGGTCCCTCTACTAGAATTAGATAGCCATGTGAAAGCCTGCATCTTGCGCAGTTTTAAACAGCAGCAATAGCTATCAATAAGTGTTAGACCAAAGTGATTTTTTGAAGATCAGAAGACAGTACAAATAAATTTTGCGGCAAAAAATATAGCGAAAAAAACAATAATTCAGCTGCGTTACCCTCATTTTTTTAAATAAATACCACTATTTCGCTAGAAAATTCTCACTATTTAAGAAGCCTGCATAAAGCAGAGTAGACTTAAAAGCTATTAATCTGAAAGGCAAAAACCCCATATATTCCGATTAAAATACTCAGATATAAGAGCTATAAACTCTGAATTGAGTGTTTTTTTCTATAATAATCATGGTTTCAGTGACAAATTTCAGCCTGCGGCATTAAAAATGACTCAAGTAGCATGATCTAAAGACCTGCAGAAAATAATTTCAGCTTTGCTGTGGTCGTTTTTGCTTTTTATTGTGAAAACAAATACCTGTTCAATTCATTTTTTACCGAACTTCACAAAGTTTCTGTTTGCTTTGACGAAAGCATATTGTTCTGACACACTGAATCAGTCATAATTTGGCTAAGCATTATTTAATCAAATTGATTAAATTTTGACCCAAATCAAAATACTGCAACCATCCACGTCTTCTTTTCTACACCATTGTGGATGGAAAAATAGGATCTTTTTAAAAAATGACTCAGCAAGCACAGACCATTCAAGGCTCAATTGTCGCAATTGTCACCCCAATGTTAGAAGATGGCAGCGTAGATTGGAAAGGTCTCGAGAAGCTCGTTGAGTGGCACATAGAACAAGGCACCAACAGTATTGTTGCTGTGGGCACAACTGGTGAAGCATCGACCTTAAGTATGGAAGAGCACACCAAAGTGATCGCAGAAATTATTCGCGTCGCAAATAAGCGTATTCCTGTCATTGCTGGTACTGGTGCAAACTCAACGCATGAAGCCATCGAACTGACCAAAGAAGCACAACAACTGGGCGCAGATGCGGCCCTATTGGTAACGCCTTATTATAATAAGCCAACCCAAGAAGGTTTATATCAACACTATAAAGCCATTGCAGAAGCGGTAGATTTACCGATCATTCTATATAACGTACCAGGTCGTACGGGCGTAGACATGTCTAACGAAACTGTCATTCGCTTGGCAGACATCCCTAATATTGTGGGCGTAAAAGACGCAACAGGCGATGTGCCACGTGGTCAGCAGTTATTAGCTGGCTTGAACGGCAAAAACATGGTGGTTTACTCAGGCGATGATGCGACAGCATATCAACTGATGCTACACGGTGCACAAGGCAATATTTCTGTAACTGCCAATGTTGCACCGAAAGCCATGAGCCAAGTTTGCGCGGCCGCGATTGCTGGTGATGCGGCAGGTGCAGAGCAACAGAACAGTACGATTGCAAATTTACACAATATTCTATTTTGTGAATCGAACCCAATTCCTGTGAAATGGGCACTTCATGAAATGGGATTAATTGGTACAGGTATTCGCCTGCCATTAACTCCGCTTGCAGAACAATATCGTGCACCGCTACGCGAAGCCCTTCAGGCTGCGGGTGTCATTCAATAAAAGAGCTTAGTATGATGCAATTACGTTTTGGTTTTATCGCCGCACTTTCAGTATTGAGTTTGGCTGGTTGTAGTTCTCTGGCCATTAACAATGGTTCATTGGACTATAAAGACACCACCACTTTAGCACCACTTCAATATCCTGAAGGTTCTGTGGTTCGACCTGCAACGCCATTGTATCCTGCACCAAGCGTTGACCCGCTTGCAACGGCCAATGCGCCAAAGCTTGAAAATTCACGTGGCAACCGTTTTGCAATGCCACGTCCTGAAGCTGTGCAAGCGAGTCCGACTGTTGAAGACGGTACCCAAATTGGCCGTCCTCAGCCTGTAGTTGATGGAAACCAAAATCCGTTACTCAAAATTGATGGAAATTCTGCTACAATTTGGCAATACACTCTTGCCACCCTCAGCAGTCTGAATTACAGCATTGTTGGTCAAAGTAAGAACCGTTACGAGGCAACCATTAAGGTCGATCAACAGATTTATGTCTTAAGATTGACCTCTGTCGGTTCGAGCAACAACTTAGCCGTGTTCAATGCCGATAACAGCTTTGCAGACCAAGAAAAAGCTGCAGATCTGTTGGCCCAGATTTACCAAAATTGGCCAGCCTAGCCGTACTAGGCATTTTTTTTTGAAAAAGGTTCCCTCATGTTAAAACAAACCTTGCTCTATACTGGTAAAGCGAAATCTGTTTATACCACAGACAGTGCAGACCACCTGATTTTAGTCTTTCGTGATGATGCCTCTGCGTTCAATGGCGAAAAAATCGAACAACTAGATCGTAAAGGTAAGGTGAACAACCGTTTTAACGCCTTTATCATGGAAAAATTGGCTGAAGCGGGTATCGAAACTCACTTTGAAAAGCTACTTACACCAAACGAAGTATTGGTGAAAAAATTAGACATGATTCCTGTAGAATGTGTAATTCGTAACTACGCTGCAGGTTCACTTTGCCGTCGTTTAGGTGTAGAAGAAGGCAAAGAATTAACCCCACCAACATTTGAATTGTTCTTTAAAGACGATGCGCTTGGCGATCCGATGGTCAATGAATCTCAAGCGATTGCTTTAGGTTGGGCCAATGCAGAACAATTGGCAAAAATGAAAGAACTGACTTACCAAGTCAACGATGTATTAAAAGCATTGTTTGATGCAGGTAACATGATTCTGGTCGATTTCAAACTTGAGTTTGGTGTATTCCACGACCGTATCGTATTGGGCGATGAATTCTCTCCAGACGGTTGCCGTTTATGGGACAAAGACACCAAGAAAAAGCTCGACAAAGACCGTTTCCGTCAAGGTTTAGGCGGTGTGGTTGAAGCTTATGAAGAAGTTGCTGCACGTTTAGGCATCGACTTAGACAACATCTAATCTACAGTTGTCTTGAATTCTAAAGGCCGAGCTATTTTGCTCGGCTTTTTCATTTTTACTGTGCCAACAAAGCACAAATTACAAAGCGGATTTGTTCAACATAAATGAATTTAGAAGACATGACCTGATTGCCTTTTTTAAATTAATTTGAATTTAAATTGTGTATTCTGCAATTCCGTGTATGCTTGTACCCATACTAGAAAAATATGAAGTTCGTTTTAATCGTCTAAGTCCGTAGTTTTATTTTGTAATCCTTCGTTTTGTTCAGATTTTAAGTCGCATCTTTTTCCCAGTTATTCCAAATCTTTTTAGATTGCAAAATATTAAAATTCAGCAGGATATTTCCCTATGTCGAATACTACGATGAAAGGCACTGTAAAGTGGTTCAACGAAACTAAAGGTTTTGGCTTTATTCAACCAGAATCAGGTCCAGACGTGTTTGCACACTTCAGCGAAATTGCACACTCAGGCTTCAAGACTTTACATGAAGGTCAACAAGTTGAATTCAGCGTAACTCAAGGTCAAAAAGGCCCGAACGCTGTAAACATCAAACCGCTTTAAGTCTTTGCTTACAGACACCTCTTTGATGTCTGTAAACCAATGCAAAAAAGCTCAAGTGTATGCTTGAGCTTTTTTTATGCCAATTATTTTTATCAGCTGCACTAAATAGCTTATGACTGATTTTGCTGCCAGCGACGTTGCTGTAAACGCTCGCCTTCAACCTCACGCTTATTACGTGCTGACTCATACAGTTTAGTGCCTTTCAATTCAGGTGGCATATATTCCTGCAGCACAAAATGCTCTGGGTAATTGTGTGGATACAAATAATCTACCCCGTAACCCTGTTCTTTCATCAGCTTGGTTGGTGCATTGCGTAAATGCAGTGGCACAGGCAAGTTCGCTGTTTTTTCGGCCAAATCCATCGCTTTGTTAATTGCCAAATAAGTGCTGTTACTTTTGGCACTGGTGGCCAGATACACCGCACATTGTCCTAAAATAATCCGTGCTTCAGGCATACCAATGACTTGTACCGAACGGAAGCACTCGCCTGCCAACAACAAGGCATTCGGGTTAGAATTGCCTATATCTTCTGAAGCTGCAATTAACATACGGCGCGCAATAAAAGTCGGGTCTTCACCACCTTTGAGCATGCGTGCCATCCAATACAATGCTGCATCGGGGTCACTGCCACGAATTGACTTAATAAAGGCAGACACCAAGTCATAATGCTGTTCGCCCGACTTGTCATAACGGGCAATATTTTGTTGTGCGACCTTCACCACAATGGCATTGGTGATGATGTTTTCTACATCTGGTTCAAAGGTACTTGCAACCAAGTCCAGTAAGTTTAAAGCCTTGCGTGCATCGCCTGCGGCAAACTGAATTAGAGCATCAAATTCTTCAATCTGAATATAACGGTCTTTTAAGAACTGATCTTGCTGAATGGCTTGTGTTAGCAAGGTCTGAATTGCATCGGCATCTAGCGCTTTTAAGGTATAGACCTGACAGCGAGATAACAAAGCACTGTTCACTTCAAATGAAGGGTTTTCAGTCGTCGCACCAATTAAGGTGATTTTGCCCTTTTCAACTGCATTCAATAAGGCATCTTGCTGTGACTTATTAAAGCGATGAATTTCATCAATGAAGACCACAGGTGTAAGTAAGTCACCGCCTTCGGCAATAATTTCACGCAGCTCTTTGACCCCAGTATTCAGCGCAGAAAGGCTGATAAAAGGACGATCTACCGCCTGTGCCAACAATAAAGCAATGGTGGTTTTTCCGACCCCTGGTGGTCCCCAAAATATAATTGAAGGCAAATGCCCCTGATCAATCATTTGGCGCAATGGTGCTTGCTCACCCAGTAAATGATCTTGGCCGATAATTTGCGCTAAATCACGTGGGCGCAAGCGCTCAGGCAGCGGAATATGACTTTCTGACATCTTGTTATTTCTATACTTGACTTCACTCTAGTCTACTATGATCTCAGGCTTTGGAGTATTTCTAATCGTGCTGATTTATTCTGAAACTCTAAGCGTGACCTTACATTGAAAATAAATCAACGCACCCAGCGCACCACATAATCTTCAATATCTTCTTCTGCAACATCCAATTCTGAAATACAGCGCCCTGCCGCAGATTTTTTGGCTTTAATCACACTTTGTCGCGAACCTGTATTTAAATAATGCCAAGACGGCAAATTTTTACCTTCTTTTAAACGTCGATAAGCACAACTTGGCGGCAACCAGTGAATTTTTTCCAGTTTTTCTGGGGTAAGTTGAATGCAATCGGGTACGAATTCAAAGCGATTGGCATAATCTGAACAACGCGCTGTGTTGCAATCCAGTAACTTACACGACACTTTGGTATAAGCCACTTCCTGCGTGTCTTCATCTTCTAATTTGACCAAACAGCATAAACCGCAACCATCGCACAAGGCTTCCCATTCCGCTGTAGTTAAGGCATTCAGCGGATAGTTTTTCCAAAATTCAGGTCGTAATTGATCAGACATAGCGCACAAAAAATATATAAACCGCCCCATTATAACAGCCTTCTGGGGACTTGTAGGCTTGCTTTAGTCTTTAAACGAATCAAACACTTAACTTTAATAACTGAACATTTAATACACAAAAACAAAACAGTGCACTGCGCGCACATCCCTATACTGAATTCAGAAGCTATAAAAACACATGGAGAAAAATTATGTTTCGTTGGGCTATTATCTTTGCAGTAATTGCATTAATCGCGAGTCTACTTGGTTTTGGTGGTGTTGCAGGTCTATCTAAAGACTTTGCCATTATCTTATTAGTCATTGCTGTTATTCTGGCAATTGTTGGTTTCTTATCTCGCGGGAAAGTCTAGTCAGACATTCTGCAAAACTTAAATAAAAAAGAAGGATGATTCCTTCTTTTTTTATGCCTGTTTTTAAGTAAATCCATACCCATTCCACGATTTTTTAAAATATTTTCTCACATTTATAAGCAGGTTTTACCCTGTTTTTAAAAATGCGTGCCATATTATTATGCTTTAATCATGGCATTGAAAACGATAAGGAAAGAAGGCATGGCTTTAGCAATCAAAACTCGCGAAATTGAATATACTGCTGCAGATGGAAGCAAACTGATTGGTTATTTTGCAGCACCAGAAACCAGCGAAGCTGTCGCGGGCGTGATTGTCGCACCTGAATGGTGGGGACGCAATGAATACACCGAACAACGTGCCCGAGAGCTGGCTGAACATGGTTTTGCTGCACTGGCAATAGACATGTATGGCGACAAAAAAGTCACCACCACCGCCACTCAAGCCAACGAATGGATGATGCAAACTTTTGAAGATGCAGACACAATTGTGACTCGTGCGTCTGCAGCTTTAGACGCTTTAGCTGCCCAACCTGAAGTAAATCGCGATAAACTCGCTGCAATTGGCTTCTGTTATGGTGGCAAAGTGGTCCTTGATTTGGCGCGTTCTGGTGCTCCTGTGCAAGCCGTCGTGACCTTCCACGCGAACCTAAGCCCGAAAGCCCCTGCACAACAAGGTCAGGTTCAAGCCGAGATTTTGGTATTGCATGGTGAGCTAGACAGCATGGTGACTTTAGAAGATGTAGCAAGTTTCCGTGAAGAAATGCATGCGGCACAAGTTGACCATGAAGTGATTATTTTTGAAGATGCCAAACACGGCTTCAGTAACCCTCAAGCCGATGAGCGTGCTAAAGCCAACGGTGTAGATTTAGGCTACAACGCTTCTGCAGAGCAGCAAGGTTTAGCGGCAATGTATGAAGTGCTAGATCGACATTTGGCCAATTAATCTGCTGTACATATAACGCAGCATATACTCAACGCAAGCCAAAGAAAATTTTAAAGAAGAGGATATAACAATGACTGAGCAATGCCCTTATTGCAATTATGATGATTACGATGTTTTGGCAAAAAATGAATTTGGGGTGATTTTGCCTGAACCGAATGCCCTGTCTAAAGGACATTGCGTAATTATTCCAATACGTCATGTGGGTTCTTTTTTTGAAGTCACCGACAAAGAGCGTAAAAGCCTGTTGTCTTTATTGGAACTGGCGCGCAATGAGTTGCAATTACGTCATCAGCCTGCGGGTTTTCATATTGGCTTTAATGATGGCGATGTATTCGATGCCAAATCTGAGCATTTACACATCCACATTATTCCGCGTTATGAAGGTCAGACCTTAAAACTGGATAACCGTTGGGGCATGAGCGGTCAAATCTAAGCGACTGCTTTTTTCTCTCAACAGGGTCAAGCCCAAATAAAAGAAGATGCTGCGTCATCTTCTTTTTTATGCACCTCATTCCTGCGCCAGTTTGGCTATACTAGGCCGCTACTTTACAAACTGGGTTCGCATGACTGCTTTTTCATTTTCTGATGCTCTCCTCACGTGGTTCGATCAACACGGACGCCATGACTTACCGTGGCAAGTGGCCAATGATCCTTATGCGGTGTGGGTGTCTGAAATTATGCTGCAACAAACTCAGGTCAAAACCGTATTGCAATATTTTGAGCGTTTTATACAGCGCTTCCCTACCGTACAAGACCTAGGCCGTGCCACATGGGATGAAGTTGCCCCTTATTGGGCCGGTTTAGGGTACTACGCCCGCGCCCGTAACTTGCATAAAGCAGCCGCAATTGTGGCACAGCAAGGGCATTTCCCAAGCACCTTGGAACAATGGATGGCCTTGCCTGGCATTGGTCGCTCTACAGGCGGTGCCATGATGTCACTGGGTTTACGTCAATACGGCGTAATTATGGATGGCAATGTAAAGCGCGTATTGGCACGCTTTTTTGCCATTGAAGATGATTTATCCAAACCTGTGCATGAACGTGCCATGTGGCAACTGGCAGAGCAGCTTTGCCCTGTCACACGTAACCATGACTACACCCAAGCTATTATGGACTTAGGCGCCACCATTTGTACCCCGAAAAAACCATTGTGCCTTTATTGTCCTATGCAGCAACACTGCAAAGCCCATCAACAAGGTTTAGAACAAGAGCTACCGTTTAAAAAACCGAAAAAAGCCGTACCTGTAAAATCTGCACAGGTGTTGGTGTTGCAATGTGCTGAACAATGGCTCTGGCAACAGCGTCCCAATACAGGACTGTGGGGCGGGCTATGGTGTCTACCTGTGATTGAAGATAGATTGGCTTTTGAGCAGTTGTGCCAAAGTTTAGGTCTTAAACACGTGCAGCAACGTGCACAAATTTCTCACAGTTTTACCCATTTCACCTGGCAGCTCGAAGCCATTTGTTTTCAGGTCGATGCCGATTTGCAAGAACACCTTGCGATTGAGCTAAATGCACAATGGTTAAGCCCGCAACAAGCCAGTGATTTAGGAATTCCCACTGCCATGAAAAAATTGATCTCGGCAATCAATCTATGACATAGTCAAACATTGTGAACACTCAACGCATTGCATTCACTGCTATTACAAGGATGTTCTATGTTTCGATGGATTGCCATTTTAAGCGTATCGATGCTCATGCTGCTGATAGCCGCCTGTAGTTCTGCCCCGAAAAAACCCAGTACACCCTTACCACCCGACTTGGTACGCAAACTCAATCAAATGCAATTAAAAACCCGCTTGCCCATTCCAGTGCGAGGCATTAAAGCAAATCGACTTAGTGACACTTGGGGTGCTTCACGCAGCAATGGACGCCTGCATGAAGGCATCGACATCATTGCCCCTAAAGGCAGCAAAGTGTATAGCGCCACCGAAGGTTTAATTGCAGATTTACGCGATAATCGCTTAGGTGGTAAAGTGATTTGGATACTCGGCCCCGCAGGCACTTGGCATTATTATGCACACTTAGATGGACATAAGCGTGGACTCAAAGTTGGCGATTATGTCAAAGCTGGGGCACATATTGGCTATGTGGGCAATACAGGCAATGCCCGACATACCGCAGCACATTTGCATTATGGGCTCTATTTAAATGGTAAAGGACGCGGTGCGGTCAATCCTTATCCTTATTTACGTTAATTTTGTTAGGAACATTTCATGTCTGAAGCCCTGATTAATCGACTGGTGGAATTTGCTGAATCTGGCAATCAACAAAAAATTGTATTGGCAGGACAAAGCCATCAAGGTTGGGTCATGGAAATTACCGAAGATGCCTTGCTCATCAGCACAGGCTACTCAGATAAAGTCGGTAAAGATAACTGGATTTCCTTTCAGGACTTAGAACAGGCCGAATTATATTATTGGGATAACCAAAACGACCAATGGGCGCAATTTCAGCTCTAATCTGCCCGATTATTTTATGCCTTAATTGATCAGGAGTACGCACATGACCTTACAACGCTGTGGCTGGTGCTCTGATGATCCGCTCTATATGGCCTATCACGATTTAGAATGGGGACGGCCTGTCTTTGCAGAAGCACATCTGTTTGAAATGCTTTGCCTAGAAGGCCAACAAGCAGGTTTGTCTTGGATTACCGTTCTAAAAAAACGTGAAGCTTATCGCCAGCATTTTTTTCAATACAGCATTGCTGAAATTGCAGCCCTCAGTGATGACGAGATCGCACTTAAATTACAAGATGCAGGCCTGATTCGGCACGCAGGTAAATTAACTGCCATTCGTGACAACGCAATTGCATGGCAAAAATTAAAAGATGATGAGATAGATGTTGTGAAATGGCTCTGGGATTTTGTCGCACAGCAGCCAATTTCTAATGACGTGCCAGACTATCGTCTTGCCCCTGCACAAACCACAACCAGTGTGGCCATGTCTAAAGCCTTAAAGAAAAAAGGGTTTAAATTTGTAGGGCCAACTACCTGTTATGCCTTTATGCAGGCCGTTGGTATGGTCAATGACCATGAAAATCACTGCAACTTTAAAACCCTGACAAAGGTTCAGCATACTAATCCTTAGCCGTAATCACACAGTCAGCCCATGACAAGGACAATGCAATATGAGTAATACCATTCGAGCCTATGCCGCAATGCAAGCGGGTGAACCACTACAAGCCTATGAGTTTGATGCAGGTGAACTGCAGGCACATCAGGTGGAAGTCAAAGTTGAATATTGCGGCTTATGTCATTCCGATCTCTCGGTCATTCAAAATGACTGGCATTCTTCGGTCTATCCTGTAGTGGCAGGACATGAAATTATTGGCACCATTACCCAATTGGGTGCAGAAGCCAAGGGCTTAAAAGTTGGACAACGCGTAGGTATTGGCTGGACAGCAGACAGTTGCCAATACTGCGATGCCTGTATAGCGGGTGAACAAGTACTGTGCAGCAATGGCACTACAGCCACCATTGTTGGGCATGCAGGCGGTTTTGCCGACAAAGTCCGAGCAGGCTGGCAATGGGTCATCCCCTTACCCGATGCGGTCGATCCTGTCAGTGCAGGACCGTTACTCTGCGGCGGTATTACCGTATTTGATCCGATTCTGAAACACCAAATTCAAGCAGTGCATCATGTTGCTGTGATTGGTATTGGTGGCTTAGGCCACATTGCAATCAAACTCTTAAAAGCATGGGGCTGTGAAATTACGGCCTTTAGTACTAACCCCGACAAAACTGCAGAATTGTTGGCCATGGGGGCAGATCATGTGGTGAACAGCCGTGATGCCGCTGCGCTTAAAACCCAACGTGGCAAATTTGACCTGATTTTAAGTACGGTAAATGTGAGCTTGGACTGGAATGCCTATTTAAGCACGCTGGCACCGCATGGCACTATTCACATGCTAGGTTTAGCGCTGGAACCCATGCCTATTAAGGCAGGCAGCTTGATTGGTGGTGCAAAATCAGTGACGGGGTCTTCAACAGGTTCACCCAAAGCTCTGCGTCAATTACTTCAATTTGCAGCACGCAAACAGATTGCCCCGCAAGTCGAAGTTTTTCCAATGTCACAGATCAATCAGGCCATTGAACATTTGCATCAAGGCAAGGCTCGCTATCGGGTGGTGTTAAAGGCCGACTTTGACTGATTTTAAGTTAAATCAGGATAGTCAAATATATTTATGTCTATCTTTATTTAGGTAAAACCGCTTATCTAAAAACCTAGATAACATGAAGATACTCGGAAGTGTCATCCACAACCTGAGCAAAAACAAGCACTGCTTTGTTTGCAGCGCAAGTCAACTGTGGATGAATAGTTCTAATATGGCGAATAAATAAGTGGTAATAGCACAGCATCGCAAGATGGTTTTCTTGCGATGCTTTCAACTTTTCATTTTACCGAATGAGAGTATATTTCGTAAAAGTGGGCCGAACCGAAGGTTAATCCAATTATTGGACGACAAGCCCACAGAACGCTGTCTTAATCATTTTACGATTACAATAAAAATTTTCCTGCAGCTCAAACTAAATCAGAGTTTTCTTAATTTGCTCACAGCGAATCCTGAATTGATAAGATTTATGTATAAAAAATGTTTTAGATATTCAGTCTGTTATAGAATAAACTGCGTAAGCAGCATATATTAAAACGTTGAATCGATACCTGCTTCAACGCAGGTATCAAAATAGAAAAGTCTGTAAAAAAGTCTGCTAAGATGAATGCTGCTTTTTTAACTATAAAATGAATTTGAGAAAACCTATGAGTAAAGCCTTACCCATCGCTGTTGCTGTAATTTTAGGCGGTGCTGCACTTGTTCCTGTTTATTATGCCTCTCAAAACCCTGCGGTTGCGACTTCTAAGGCGTCTGCAAATGCCTCAGCCGTTGAAAAAATCAGCTACGCTTTGGGTTATGAAGTGGCACATCAAACCCCACCAGAGCTGGACATCAACAGCTTTGTAACAGGTGTGCGTGAAGGTCATGCGCGTAAACAACCTGCTTATACTGAAGAAGAACTACAAAAAGCCTATGAACAGTTCCAGCAAGAGTTGCAACAAAAACAAGCGACTCAAGCACAAGCTGCCCAAACTGCCAGTGATTCATTCTTAACTGAAAATGGTAAAAAAGCAGGCGTACAAACCACAGCATCTGGCTTACAGTACCAAGTCGTTAAAGAAGGTACAGGCAAACAGCCAACAGCAAGCTCTGTGGTGAAAGTGCACTACACCGGTAAACTGGTCGATGGCAAAGTATTTGATAGCTCAGTACAACGTGGCGAACCAATTGAATTCCCACTGAACCAAGTGATTCCAGGTTGGACTGAAGGCTTACAACTTATGAAAGAAGGCGGCAAAGCCACGCTGTATATCCCATCACAATTGGGCTACGGTGAACAAGGCGTACCGGGTATGATTCCTGCCAACAGCACCTTAATTTTTGATGTTGAACTGATTGAAGTGAAATAACAACATCGCCCTTTCAGGAGAGCTTGGCTCTCCTGTATTGTCTTAGGACGGAAATAATGAAAAAACACCTCGCCCTTGTGTGTATTGCGCTACTCAGTAGCAGTGGTTTTGCAAAAACAGTAACCAATAAAAGCCCTGTCGCAGATCAGGTGGGTTATAGCTTTGGCTATTTAATGGGGCGAAGCAATGCTGAAACGCTAAAAGACATTGATTTAGAAGCCTTTATGACAGGCTTAAAAATGGCTACCCAAGACCAGCCTGCTAGTCTGAGCGATGAAGAAATGGCGCGGGTTTTAACCCAATTTAGAAAACAAGCCGAAGCCAAGCAACTGATTGAACTGAAAAAAGTAGCCGATGCCAATGCAAAAATTGGGCAAGCCTTTTTAAGTAATAATGCCAAAAAGGCAGGGGTAAAAGTCACTAAGTCTGGCTTGCAATATCAAGTCTTACAAGCGGGTGCAGGTAAATCACCAAAAGCCACCTCGACTGTCAAAGTCCATTATGAAGGTCGCCTAATTGATGGTACGGTATTTGACAGCTCCATTGCTCGTGATCAGGCTGCTGAATTTCAGGTGAGTCAAGTCATTCAGGGCTGGACAGAAGGTTTACAACTAATGAAAGTCGGTGCCAAATACCGCTTCTTCATTCCTGCTGCATTGGCCTACGGTCAAATTGGCTCAGGTGATGCCATTGAGCCAAACAGTACACTTATTTTTGATGTGGAACTCTTAGAGATTTTAAAATAATCACCGCTCACACTTTTGATCAAGCGCTGAGAGAAAAATACCGCAATTTAAATTGCGGTATTTTTTTACTTTGATGTTTGGGATGCATTCAACAGCGATTTCTGTATTTATGGTTTTAAATGACGTGGTCTAAAACCTGTTGCCAATAAACCAATCGCATACGCCAGTACCCCTACCACACATAGTGCAGTCACTTCAGCGACACGCATCCACTGTGATACATCACCGTTATACCAAGTTAAGGCGTACCACAACGCAGCAATCATCACCGCATTGGCAACGGAAAATTGCAGAATAAGTTTTTTCCAGTGAGCACCAAAACGGAAAATCTTGCGCTGATGCAAATAAAAATACAGCATGCCAGCATTGACCAAAGCCGAACCTGAAGATGCCAACGCCAATGCCATGTGCTCAGCTTCCCAATCAATCAGTTTAAAGAAGCCAATGAACACCACGTTTAAAATGGCATTGGCTGCTACGGCCATTAAACCAACACGTACTGGGGTTTTGGTGTCTTGCTGCGCATAAAAGCCTGGTGCAAAGACCTTAATCAGCATGAATGAAATTACCCCTGCACTCATACATTGCAAGGCCAAAGCCGTCATTTGTGTGTCTTGAAAGGTAAACTGACCACGCTCAAACAAGGCCTGAATAATCGGGGTAGACAGCATAAACAGTGCAATACTGGCAGGTACACCCACCAAAATAATTACCCGTGCCGCCCAGTCCATCATGCCACGGAATTTGTCCATATTCTGTTCTGCATGACGTGCAGACAGTGACGGTAAAATAACTGTACCAATCGCCACACCAATTAAACCTAGCGGCAACTCTGTCATACGTTCTGCACTATACAACCAAGATACCGAACCATCCTGCATAAAAGAGGCCCAAATGGTATTGAGTAACAGGTTAATTTGCGTAACCGACACCCCAAACAAAGCAGGCAGCATCAGCTTCATAATCCGATCCACACCTTCGTGTTTAAAATCAACCTTGGGTGGAATCAGCAGTTTTTTACGCCACAATTCAGGAATTTGAATTGCAAGTTGTAAAGCACCCGCAATAATCACCGCCCAGCCCAGTGCCATAATTGGCTCTGCCATGTACGGCGTGAGCCATAATGCCCCTGCAATCATTGCCAGATTCAGCAATACAGGTGCAAAGGCAGGCGTAGTAAATGAGCCGTAGCTGTTTAAAATACTGCTGGCAAATGCCGTTAACGACATAAACAACAAATAAGGAATGGTCAGGCGGAACATATCTGTCGCCAAAGCGAACTTGGCTGGGTCGCTATGGAAGCCTGGTGCGTAGATATACATTACTGCAGGTGCAGCCACCATGGCAACAAAGGTTAGCCCTGTCATTACTGTCATTAGACAGCCAAAAACCCGACTAATCAGAATTTGCACTTCGGCATGGGTACGACTGGTTTTGTATTCGGTCAGTACCGGAATAAAGGCCTGCGAAAATGCCCCTTCGGCAAACAAGCGCCTGAAAAAGTTGGGAATACGAAACGCCACCACAAAGGTATCGAAATCTTTACCTGCACCAAATACATTCAGCAACACCACGTCACGGACTAATCCAAGTACCCGTGACAGCATGGTCATTGCACTGACAATAAAGGTCGATCGCCAAAGCGCCATCGTTACCACCCAATTAAAAATTTAGTCGCTATTGTAATCAAAGCATCAACAAAGTTTTGTTATTGATTGATCAATTTTTTCTGTAATGTTTAGCTTGAGATAACTGTTCACGAAAACGCTGCCAGTCAAAAAACGGCCCAGGGTCAGTTTTACGACCAGGGGCAATATCGGAATGCCCTGCAATATGCTGCTGAATACGTGGATACGCCTGTTGCAAGGCCTGCACCACTTGTACCAAACGTGCATACTGTACCTCTTCAAAAGGTAAATCATCACTGCCTTCCAGCTCAATACCTATCGAATAATCATTACATTCAGGCTGTGCCATATAACTAGAACGCCCTGCATGCCAAGCCCGATCTGCAAAATTGACAAATTGTAGCACTTCGCCTGTTCTTAAAATCAGCAAATGTGCCGACACTTGCATGCCCTGAATAGTCTGAAAATAAGGATGCTGCGACCAATCCAGCTGATTCTGAAAAAACTGCTCGATGTAGCCCCCGCCAAATTGTGACGGCGGCAAACTAATATTGTGGATGACCAGCAATTGAATCTCTTGGTCTGTCGGACGGGCGTTGAAATTTGGAGATGGGACTTGTCTTGCCCCCTGTAATTGTCCTTCAACCACCTGAAACGACGGCTCATGCTGCATAAGGCAACCCTCAAGCAATTAGAAAAGAAAAATAGAAGTCTATTTTCAGTTTAATGCCAAGCCATGGCAATGAACATCTTAAATTACACCCGAACGTGGCTAAAAAATACATCCAGACGCAGAACAATGCTAATATAACGCGCAATTTTCATGGGCAAAACCGACACGGAAAATCTTATGAGCATCTCTCCATCTTTGCTTGAACACTCTATCCAAATCAATATTCAGCAAGCGCTGCAAGAAGATATTGGCGATGGTGATATTACCGCATTATTGACCCCTGAAGATGAGCAGGCCACTGCGACCATTATCAGCCGCGAAGATATGATTCTGGCAGGTCAGCCGTGGGTGAATGCACT
Source organism: Acinetobacter sp. A2 (assembly GCF_012371325.1). Taxonomy (GTDB): domain Bacteria; phylum Pseudomonadota; class Gammaproteobacteria; order Pseudomonadales; family Moraxellaceae; genus Acinetobacter. The sequence goes on from NZ_JAAZQX010000004.1 coordinate 103,190, forward strand.
GATTCAAGCTTACGATGCCAATGTTCAAGTGACTTGGTTAAAAAATGATGGAGATCGAGTTGCTGCTAACGAAGCCTTTTTAAAATTGGCAGGTTCAGCTCGCAGCCTATTAACCGTAGAGCGTCCTGCATTGAATTTTGTGCAAACCTTGTCTGCGGTTGCCACCAAAACTGCGGCTTATGTGCAACAGCTTGAAGGCTTAAACACCAAATTATTAGATACCCGTAAAACCTTACCGGGTTTGCGTATTGCACAAAAATATGCCGTGACTGTTGGTGGTGGTCAAAACCATCGTTTAGGCTTGTTTGATGCCTTTTTAATTAAAGAAAACCACATTATGGCAGCGGGTGGCATTACTCAGGCAATTGCCAAAGCACATGCCATTGCTCCGGGTAAGCCTGTAGAAGTTGAAGTGGAAACTTGGGATGAACTCAATCAAGCCCTCGATGCCAAAGCCGATATTGTGATGCTCGATAACTTTAGCCAGCAACAGATGATTGATGCTGTTCAGCATGTGGCGGGGCGTTGCAAACTGGAAGCTTCAGGCAACATCACCATTGAAAATTTACGTGAAGTGGCCAGCACAGGCGTTGATTATATTTCGATGGGTGTCTTGACCAAAGATGTGAAAGCTATTGATTTATCGATGCGTTTCAATGCTTAAACTTAGATAAGTTGAAATTCAGGAGGCAAGCTTGCCTCCTTTTTTATGCCTGAATTACTACTCAATCATCATCTTCGTTGTCGTTGTCGTTGTCGTTGTCGTTGTCGTTGTCGTTGTCGTTGTCGTTGTCGTTGTCAGAAGCTTGACCGAGTACACTACGATTGTCTTCATTTTCACGTTCCGAACGTGAATCACATGCGGTCAGTAGCAACATCATTGCAGACATTAAAATAATCAGTAATTTCATGGGCATCTTCCTGTTTTAAACATTTTTGATCATCTTAAAAGAATCCACACATCGGTATTGTATAATTTTGATTCAGCCCTCCTGACATGATTCAAGCGCATCCATAAAAAAACGCATCCGAAGATGCGTTTTGAACAGCGGTACAATCTTAGAAAACTTGGTTTACCAGCCTAAAGCCTGTTGCTGTTTTTTCACCAATTCCTGAATACCTTTTTCTGCCATTTCCAACATGGCATTGCACTGCACGCGAGTAAACGGCTTGTCTTCTGCAGTACCCTGAATTTCAATAAATTCACCTGCTTGGGTCATGACTACGTTTAAATCGGTCTGGCAGTTTGAATCTTCTTCATAGCATAAATCCAGTAATACCTCATCTTGGTACATGCCTACAGAAATTGCAGCTACCAAACCTTTTAATGGGTCATGCTTAATTTTTTTCTTTTCTAGCAATACATTCATGGCATCAATTAATGCCACTGCCGCGCCTGTAATGGCTGCAGTACGGGTACCGCCATCTGCCTGAATCACATCACAGTCAATGGTAATGGTATTTTCACCCAGTTTTTTTAAATCGACCATGGCACGTAAACTGCGACCAATCAAACGCTGAATTTCCTGTGTACGCCCGCTTTGTTTGCCACGTGCTGCTTCACGGTCACTACGGGTATGCGTTGAACGTGGCAACATGCCATATTCTGCTGTCACCCAGCCCTGCCCCTGACCTTTTAAAAAGCGGGGTACAGAGTTATCAATACTGGCCGTACACAAAACTTTGGTATGACCAAACTCAACCAAAACTGAACCTTCAGCATAGCGAGTATAGTTACGGGTAATTTTTACCTCACGTAATTGGTCTAAGGCTCGTTGGTCAATACGCATAATGGGTCCTTATTTTTGGCTCAAATCAATTGCCCGCAAGTATAACAGATGCCACAGCGAAGGTCGCTTTTCTAGGCTGTTCCCTGTGCAGTTTCGCTCACTTCTGCCACAATAACCACAACATCGCTTCATTCATCTTTTAGTATTACTCTGCAATTCAGGTTTTTGTTAGACTGCGCAGCACTGGCAGAATCAGGAAATAAAATGTCGATTCGAGAAGAACGAAAACAACAAAGTCGTCAGGCCATTATAGATGCTGTACTACAACTGAGTGCTTCTGGACGTGCCTTTAGCAGCATCAGCTTAAGAGAAATTTCACGACAGATTGGGTTCGTGCCCACCGCGTTTTATCGGCATTTTCAAGATATGGATGCTTTAGCACTCGATTTGGTCGATCAAGTTGCCCTACACATTAAAGGGATTTTGCATCAATTGGGGCAAGGCTATTTGTACCAACCCGATGCACAGACAGAAACGGCATTGACCCTGTTTTTTAAATCAGTCGATCAACGCCCACAACAATGGATTTTTTTAATTGCCGAACGCTGGGGCGGTTCTGCCGTTTTACGCCAAGCCATTGCCCGTGAAATTGATTTTTTAATTGAAGATTTAGCCAATGATTTGCAACGGGTAGAAAGTGTGCAGCATTTTCAACATGCCGAAGACTTACACGTCCTGGCCAATATTTTAATTAATTTGTCTTTAAACTGGGCAATGAACTGGATCAGTTTGGGACAGCAATTTGAAGCAGAAAAATTGCAGCAACAACAGCAACACTTCATACAACAAAGCATTACCCAAGTCCATTTGCTATTTCGTGGTATTTGCCACTGGCAGCGTCCGCAGCCTATTTAAAGTTATCTGCTAAACACTTTAGCCATAAAAAACCGCAATGATCTTTCAATCATTGCGGTTTTAGACACAAGGTGATTTCACCACAGCATCGTAGTTTTATTTCTTGGCTTTACGCTCTTGATCGACCAAGTAATTCACCACCTGAATCACTTTGCCGTTATCGCCCTGCACGATGTATTTACCATTGACAACCACGGCAGGTACACCCGTCAATTGATACTGACGCGCCAATTGCTTAGCTTGTGAAATTTTAGAAGTGATCGCAAACGAGTTAAACATGCTGTTAAATTTCGCTTCAGGCACGCCATATTTTACAAAGAATTTGGCTTGAGACTGTTGGTCAAAAATTTGCTGACCTTTGTCATGAATAGCATGGAACAATGGCAAGTGAGTTTTCTTACGTACGCCCAATGCTTCAGACACATAATAGCCACGCGCATTCATTTCCCATACAGGGTTCATGGCAGCTGGAGTACGCACAAAATTCACATCTTTAGGCAATTTGCGTAACCAAGTCTGCATATATGGCTCTAGGGTAAAGCAGTGGCCACAGCCGTACCAAAAGAACTCACGTACTTCAATTTTACCTGGGACATCCACTTTCCCTGGGTTAGCAACAACGCTGTAATCTTTACCTGCAACAAAATTTGCCGCCATTGCACTACCAGAAATAGCAAAGATGGCTGTTGCCAAACTACCTAAAAGGAATTTTTTCATTGCGTTTATAGTCCTCTAAATCATTCTGTTTAGTTTATGGCAACACTATAAATCAAATATGCCGATTTCGTTTTCCTTCTGTGAACTTTTTTACAGCTTTTATCGCTTTTTTTAGAATTAACGCTACACTAGGGTTTATACATATTTTTACCATCATCACGATTAAATTGAGGTGACACCCATGTCGCAACTGAATGTTGATCCACAAGAAATTGCCAAATTTGAAGCATTTGCAGCCATATGGTGGGATCAGCATTCCGAGTTCCGTCCCCTGCACATGATTAACCCACTGCGCCTGAACTGGATTGATGAACATGCAGGCGGTTTAGCAGGCAAAAAAGTGCTAGATGTCGGTTGCGGCGGCGGGATTTTGGCAGAAAGCATGGCACGTCGTGGTGCCAATGTACTTGGCATTGATATGGGCGAAGCACCTTTAAATGTGGCGCGTATCCATGCTGAGCAAGAAGGCGTAAATAATATTGAGTATCGCCAAATTCCTGTTGAACAACTGGCAGAACAACAAGCTGGTCAGTACGATGTCGTGACCTGTATGGAAATGTTAGAGCACGTACCCGACCCAGCCTCTATTATTCAAGCCTGCCAAAAACTGGTCAAACCAGGTGGTCATGTATTTTTCTCCACCATTAACCGCAATCCAAAATCATACTTATTTGCCATTATTGGTGCAGAATACGTGCTGCGTATGCTGGCCAAAGGTACGCACGATTATCATAAATTTATTAAACCATCTGAATTGGCACATGATATTCGCCAAGCGGGTTTAAAACTCAAAGATATGACGGGTTTACACTACAACCCACTAACTAAACGCTATTGGTTGGCACCTAATGTTGATGTGAACTACATGGTTTACACGGTCAATGAGGCAACAGAATGAAAGCCGTTTTATTCGACCTCGATGGCACCTTAATTGATACCGCTGCTGATTTTATTCGCATCATTCAAGACATGTGCCGTGACAAAGGCTGTGAGATTGTGGCAGCAGATGCCATTCGTACACAGGTGTCTGAAGGTGCACGGGCAATGGTAAAACTGGTCTATCCAGAACTTGAGGTAGATGACCCTGTATTTCTTGCGCATCGACAACGCTTTTTAGACCTGTACGGCGCAGATATTGCGGTAGAAACTGATCTGTTCGAGGGCATGTATCCACTGCTCGAAGCTTTGGAACAGCGTCAAATTCCGTGGGGTATTGTTACCAATAAACCGCGCTGGCTCAGTGAAGCTTTACTCAAGGCACTGAATTTAACTGACCGCTGTGCGGTTTTGGTCTGCCCTGAGGATGTCAGCCATACCAAGCCAGACCCAGAACCTATGTATTTGGCAGCCAAACAGATTGAAATTGCCCCAGAAGATTGTATTTATGTGGGTGACCATCCACGTGATATTGATGCAGGCCGCAATGCCAATATGTACACCATTCTGGCCGCTTACGGTTATTTACCGTTGCAACACAAAGATGACTTAACAGTGTGGCAAGCAGATTGTATAGTGGATTCAGTCGCTGAATTACATACGGTTTTAGACAAATTGGTGCTGCAAGCCGCAACATCATCAAACAGCCTGAATGCCAATGCCTGAGTTGGTTCTATTACACCTGCCAAAGCACAAATATTACCTTTAAAATATGCCCAATAAAAAATCAATATAGGAGGGATGACCATGAAATATTCAGAATATCAACCTCGCCCCGATCTGTTAAAAGATCGCATTATCCTCATTACCGGTGCGGGAGATGGTATTGGACGTGCCGCTGCCCTCAGTTATGCCCTGCATGGGGCCACCGTGGTACTGCATGGTCGTACCCTCAATAAACTTGAAGTCATTTATGATGAAATTGAAAGTTTAGGTGCACCACAACCTGCTATTTTACCCCTGCAACTGTCTAGCGCTTCGCCACGTGACTATGAGTTACTGGTCGATACCCTAGAGAAACAATTCGGACGTTTAGATGGTATTTTGCACAACGCAGGCATTTTAGGTGAACGCACCGAGTTAGCAAATTACCCTGCAGATGTCTGGGATGATGTCATGGCGGTAAATTTACGTGCACCTTTTGTCTTGACTCAGGAATTATTACCGCTCTTGGCAAAATCAGAACATGCCTCGGTGGTCTTTGCTAGTTCAGGGGTTGGCCGTGAAGCACGTGAATGCTGGGGGGCTTATTCAGTTTCTAAAATTGCGATTGAAGCGGTCAGCCAATTATTTGCCAAAGAGCAAGTTCACCCGAATATTCGCTACAACTGCATTAATCCGGGCGCAACCCGTACAGCCATGCGCGCCAAAGCCTATCCAGATGAAGATCCAAAAACCTTACCAACACCCGATGCAATCATGCCTGCCTATTTATATTTAATGGGCGATGACAGCTTACACATGAATGGTCAAAGTATTGATGCACAGGATTAATCCTGTGCGTCTGCTTCCCGCTTTTTAATAGCATGCTTGTGCAAAAAATCTTCATCTTCTAGCTTTTTAAAATTACTTGAATACGCATCACTTTTTTATATATACGCCATCTATAAACGAAAAACCTTATTTAGATAAAATATAAATATAAATTTTAATAACTTATGCTTCAGTTTTTAGCCCCAATCTATGCCTATAGTGCATATCTATAAATGAGATAACTTTACAGCTTTTGCTTATTTTACAGTGCACAGCCCAATCATGATTAATAGCGACATTCCAAATTAATTTATTTTTAGGTTGTTCAGCACATGTCATATTCTCAGCAAAAACCGCTCAATATTGTTGCCATTTCCGGGGGGCTCAATGCACCTTCTAAAACAGAAGCGCTGTTACAGACCCTGGTAGAGCGTTTGGCCAAAGCCATCCCGATTCAGGTACATTTCATTAAATTTAGTGAAATTGCGCCACTTTTAGGTGGTGCAATTTACCGCAATCAATTGCCTCAACAAGTGCAAGACCATTTAGCTGCTGTAGAAAATGCAGATGCACTGATTGTAGGAACACCTGTCTATCGGGCGTCATTTACTGGTTTATTTAAACATTTTTTTGATTTTGTTGAACAAAATGCACTGATTGATGTGCCAATATTATTGGCTGCATCTGGTGGCAGCGAGCGACATGCACTGGTTTTAGAACATCAATTGCGCCCTTTATTCAGTTTTTTCCAAGCACAAACCTTGCCTATTGGTGTCTATGCCACAGACCGAGATTTTAGCCCTGAATACACCGTACAAAGTGAATTGCTTAATGAGCGAATCAATTTGGCCATTACCCGTGCAGTTCCAGTTTTGCAATGGGAGGCAGCCAAATCACAGTACGCTATAGCCCAAACACAAGTGGCTTAATGACCACCACACATAGCACAGCTTGATCACAGCGCACCCTCACGGGATAGATATATGAAATACATATCTATCCCACGCATGACTTAGCCTTCATGTTGCCAGTGCTGCAGCAAATTCAGATCAGCTTTCTTTTTTATGCAGGTTACGTAGCATACTGTCAGTTTTCAGACCTTCATCTTGTGTAAAATAAGCACTTAAAGGCCACCGCAGTAATTGTCTGTGTCTATCTTGCATAAACAGAATTCACTCGCTACGCTTCTGCCTTTCTATCCCACTCTTACGCTGCAGAGAACAACATGACTGAATTAAATAACATCACCGTAACCCCGCTAGAAGATGGCATGGTGTCTTTACTGATTGATGGTCAGCCTATTTCTGAAAAATACGGCATGAAGTTTGAAGCCAGCATCGTGGATGATATTCAAGCGCTCGACAACAGCCAAAAAATCAAATTGTTTGATCAGTTTGTGTTTTCACATACCGATCTCAATTTTGAACATGCTTACCACTATGTCACTGGCATTGAAAAGTTGGATGATCGCTATCACGTGGTCAAAAACTTTGTCTATCGTATTAAAATTGAAGGGCAACCTGAAATTGAACACGTGATTACCAAACAAGGTGCACCAATGACAACTGAAGATGTGCGTGAATTTATTAATGCACATATTCAAAAATCACTCACCGACTATACCGACTTAAACTACGCTTACTAAAAGCCAGTGAAGCTACCAAACTCAGGGTCAAGACATTAATCGTTTTATTGGATTGAAACAATAAAATTAAACTGTTTTTCAAATTAATATAAATCCTCTATTCTAAATCCATCTTCAACAGTATTGAGGTAGATTGCGATGACGGATATGAAACGAAAAACAGCCGTGATTCAAAGTATTGAAACTTTACAACTGAGCCAACATTTGATTGTTGCCTTAGATGACAAAGAAAAAGCCGAATGTGTAGCGAGCGCAGTGCAGTCTTTACAAGGTTTGGCAGATCAGTGGAACTGATGTATCCCATAGCAGCTCGCTGCTATGGTCATGCTCGATCTAAAATAAAATACCCCAACCCCTTCCTCTCTATTTTCTGCACGCACATACATTCAAAATGCTTTTTTTGTCACATAATAGAATAGACTCTATACTGTAGCATCAGGCTTTATTTAAAAAATTCATGTGCTTTCTTCACAGTTTCTCTGCATTTAATGGCTAAAGTATGAACTGTGAAATAGAGATGAGAAATGAGGGGTTTACATGAAAAAGATTTTGACAGTTCTGGCAATGTCTTTCAGTGCTTTACTTGGCAGTAATTTAGCGACTGCTGCTCCTCAATTTGATCGGGATCATGCGGAACACCCGCGTTATCAGGCACAAAATAAACGTGAATTTCGTGCCAATATGGAAGAGCGCGTACAAGACAAGCGTCGTATGCGTGAAGAACGTGGTGTAAAACGCTTGCAGCAACATAAGTGGCAAACGGGCTATGTCATGCCGCAGCACTATCGTAGCAATGGCTATAAGGTCGATTATCAAGATCACGACCTGCCTAGACCTGAACGCAAACAACAATGGTATAAAATTAATCAGGACTATATTTTAGTCGATTTGGAAAACCATCATATCTTGCGTATTGCAGGTTCATAAACACGCCTGAATGTGTAATTGAATTTTATCGAGAAGCCCAATCTAGAGTTTGGGCTTTTTTATGGACACTCATTCCCACGAAAAAGTAAACTGATATTCCTAACTTACTTGGACGCTTTAAAAAGCATCCAAAGATTATGATTTGATTACATTTATCAGTAAGACCTATCAAAACTGTCTAAAAACTGACTTGTTTCAAAATTGGATTTTTCTTGATTTTATAATCATGATTTATTATTAAGATATTGATTATTATAAATAATATTCACTTGTGTTGCGTATCACCACCATTCTTTTAGATGGGGTTGGATCTGTGAGGTATTTGACCTTATCTACTACAGCCCCAAAAATTTTTTGTTATGCTCAATACTTAGATAAAAATAATATGTGAAATTAACAAATGATAAGTACAATTTGCCTGCATGAATTGCCAGCAGAACAATTAAAAAAAATGTCTCCAGAAAATATTGATCAAACTTTAAAGGATGAACAACCATATTTTCAGCATCACCCAAAAACAACAGATTCCCTTGCTATCAATGGATCTAAAACTAAACAGGATGGTCTCGTGAAAGCCAGTGCGACACCAAGAAAAATTGGTGGTCTATCGGTTGTACTTGTTGGCGAGAATGTGATTTATACAGAATTATTTACACCCTCAAATAATCAGCCCATACGAAATCTCAATTTACCCCATATTACTCAATATCTTAGAAAACCATAAAGCCCAAATAATATACCTGAGCTTTATGGATTCTTTACTTTCCACGGTAATCCCTTCAAAAGAATAGATAACCAAGCACATCTTGGTTTCTCATCTTGCAAAGCGGTACATCCATTCTGTTCCTTAAAATGTAGTCAAACATACTCAAGGACTAATTCGCACTCTGTTAATGTCTTGTTGCCAAGCGTGTAACTAGAGCCTGAGTCGGTCA
>NZ_JAAZQX010000050.1 GCF_012371325.1 Acinetobacter sp. A2
CTCGCGAGAACACATCAATAATAAATGCAGTGTAGACCCAGCCAGAATTGGTTTGAATATACGTAAAGTCACTGACCCATAATTGGTCAGGTCGATCAGCACTAAAATTCCGTTTCACTAAATCATCTGCTCGTTTTTGATCATCTCGGCTGCGGGTAGTTTGTTTGTTCTTACCACGCCAAACACCTTGTATATCTAGCTTCTGCATCAATCGAGCAACTGTACAACGTGCAATAACATAGCCTTCACGTTTCAATTTTTGCCAGACTTTACGTACACCATATCGACCTGAACTTTCTTTCCAAATACGTTTGATTTGTTCTGCATGATGTAAATCATGCTGAGCACGTTTCGCTCGATGTTCTGGGTTATCAACGAGATCTAAAGCCCGATAATAGGTCGAAGCTGCAATCGGTAAAATTCTACAAATCGCTTCAACACCATATCGATCTTTATTGTTATGGATAAAATCCACCATTATTTGTGTGGGCGGTCGAGCTCCGCCTGGGCGAAAAAAGCGGCTGCTTTGCGTAGAATTTCATTGGCACGCTTTAATTCTTTAATTTCACGTTCCATTTGCTTCATTTTTTCTTGGTCAGATATCTGTTGTACTTTGGCAGGATTTAGTTGATCCATATGCTTTAAATACCAAACACGCAATGTTTCAGGAGTACAACCGATTTTAGGCGCAATAGCTGTGATTGCTGCCCAAGTAGAAGGATAATCTTTTTCAGATTCAATTAGTAATTGAACCGCTCTTTCTCTAATTTCGGGGGTATAGTTTGGTTTTTTCATCGGAATAGTCTCTCAGAATATTGACTCTCCGACAAACCCGGTACGGTTCATTGTTAGCTAATGCCCTAACTTCTATATCTCACCGTAGAGGTTCTACGGTGCATCTAGTCAATTCTGCATATACTTCGCAAAGTGATTCTTTCTTACGTGGGCTTTTAATAGGCACACGTAAGGGAGATCGTTTTCACCGTTTCAATGGGGAAGTTGTGCAAGCTGATTGGAATGCTGCGAGAAACGTGCTTGCAAGATTAAACGACAATGAGATAAGTCGTTATACGCCTTACAAAACTGTAAAGCGTATATTGCAAGAACGGACTGACCGCTACAAGTCGGAACTGACCGACTCAGGCTCTAGTTACACGCTTGGCAACAAGACATTAACAGAGTGCGAATTAGTCCTTGACTATGTTTGACTACATTTTAAGGAACAGGAAACGTAAGATTCTTCTAAAGCCAATCAAGTTTTAAAGTATGATCAGTCAAATAAGACATCACTTGAGAAGAAAAGATGAAAACAGTAGGCAATGACTTGGTACGTAGTCAGTTGCATCAAAAGCGAAAATGGTATCTGGGGCTGGGCATTTTACTAGTGATTTTTGGTCTGGTCTTGCTAGCGACTTTACCCTTTGCAACCTTGTCCGTGGTATTCATGTTTGGCGTACTGATGATGATCGGCGGGATTCTGCATTTTGTTGCTGCATTTAAAATTTTTCATGGCGGTTTTCGCTGGTTCTGGGCCTTATTCGGTCTTTTATACTTGCTTGCCGGATATTATGCGTTCAGTACACCGCTACAGACCGCGGTGGTCCTGACCCATATTCTGGCGATTATTCTAATTATTGCAGGTATCATCCGGATCTTGAATAGCCTTTTGTTTCGCGCTCTGGGTGGATGGGGCTGGACTTTATTTTCAGGCATCTTGACCCTGCTGGCAGGGATTGTGATTTTGCAATCCCCAGATGCACCGTTTTGGGTCCTGGGCCTGTTTCTGGCGATTGATATTTTATTTCAGGGGATTAATTACCTGACATTTGCGTCTTATATCCGGTATGAAGTCCCGAAAAGTTCAGCTGAGCTTTAAAAGCTCGCATCAAGAGCGCTCCGTGCGCTCTTTTTTATGTCTTGTGATGAATATAAGTGTGATCAGTTTATGTCAAAAATCTTTGTACTTGCGCCGGGTTCCTTATACTGAACTTGCATAAATTATGTTGTGTAACGTATGTAACAAGTTGAAATTATTAAAAATAGGATAACTAAAAATGCAACCGACTGAATTAAAAAAATTACCAGACTGGTTATTAGAACAGTTACCCCAAATAACTGAACCAGCAATTTTATCACTGCGAGAGGCTTTGTTGCACAAAGATTTCATAACTATATGATTTTAGAAGTTTTGATTATTTTTTGATCCAAAATTAAATTTATTTAAATCAGATGCTTACATATTTATGCAACAAAGCCGTGTCAAATTACAGTTTGAAGTGGTGCCAAAAAAGCATAAATTTCCGCACTGGGATGAAGTTGAATCTTTATTTAAAGAAGATGATTGATCTGATGAACAAACAGATTTCGCATAAGAGATTTTATGTTAAAGAAAATATTAAATAATATAATAAATAAGTTATTGAATTTAATTAATTTTTAAAGAAAAAATATAGATTTTATAAGAAAAATTAATATTTATATCAAAAAACTTGATTATTTTTATTTTTACTGTATATTTAACTTAACTAGAAAAAAAGTCTTGTTTCGGTAAATCTTCCTTAAGTATCGCAGTTTTAGTCATAATCCTTCGTTTTTTAGATTTTAAGTCTCATTCTTTATTATTTTCAAAGTTATTAATCAGTCAATAAAATGACTAAAAAATTATTAAAAATTAGTAGGATATATTATGTCAAACTCAAATATTGTTAAAGGTACTGTTAAGTGGTTTAACGAAACTAAAGGTTTTGGTTTCATTCAACAAGAATCAGGTCCAGACGTTTTTGCTCATTTCAGCGAAATCGCGAGTTCAGGTTTCAAGACCTTATTTGAAGGCCAGCAAGTTGAATTCAGTGTAGCTCAAGGTCAAAAAGGACCGAATGCTGTAAATATTGTTGCTATCTAAGTAATAATAAGCAGTAATAAAAAGCACTCATAAGTGCTTTTTTTATGCTTTAAAATGTTTTCAAAATTGAAAAAATCTCTAAAAAATAGGATATAAGTTGTTAAAAGTAAATGATTTAATTGCAAAATCTAAAAATGGTACTGAAATTATTGTTTCATTAATTCCTCTACATAAAATGCAAAATACACGTCAAGGTTTAAAACAAGTCGAAGTAGGTAAAAGAGTTCTACTGGAATCTGGAATCGAAGTTGATTTAAATTTGGATGGCCGTACATTTTACACTTCTCTAAATCAGCTATTTAAATTAAATCATAAAGTTGCTTAGCGATAAATTTTTAAACATCAATAATTTATGTGGGATTTCCACTGCAATTTTTTTAAGGAAATATATATGTTTAAACAGACTCTCAGCGTAAAAGACCAGTTTGGCGTTAAACACGCTATTCAAGCCACTGTGGATCATGAGTCTGCCAACACGCAATCTCATTTGAATATAAAACATATCACCGTTGATGGTGAAGATATTCGACCTAGTTTTGAAATGCTTTTTCAAAGTACCTTAAGTGGAAAAATATTTAAAATCATCTAGAAATATAGTTTTTATAAAATCTATAGTCTGAATGAAATATCAGGACCTACTCGCTATCATGCGGGTTTTTTATACCTAATATTTATATTTGTAAGCCTTTGCTTATGCGAAACGAGAGTTCACAGCTCTCGTTTTTTTATTCTAAAACTGCTAAAATTCTTATACGCCATTGACGTACTTAAACCTATGTTATTCATTGAAACCAGTATTTTTATTAAGCAAATCAAAGAGCTTGTGAGTGGTGAAGAGTATCGTCAGCTCCAGCAAGATCTCTTGGTACAGCCTGATAAGGGCGACTTAATCAAGAATGGTGGTGGAATTCGTAAAGTACGTTGTGCTCAGGGCAATAAAGGCAAAAGTGGCGGTATCCGTGTGATCTATTATTGGGTTACAGAAGATGATCAGATCTTTTTCCTGGTGGCTTATCCAAAGTCTGTGAAAGATAATCTGACAGACAAAGAAACCTCGATTCTACGTCAATTAGTAAAGGAGCAATTTCATGGATAACAACTTATTTGATGACCTGGTTGCTTCAATCAAAGAAGCTGGTGCCATAAAACGCAATGAAATAAAAGCAAGCCGAGTCACAGCGCTTGAATTGCCAGATATTAAAGAAGTACGTGAGAAAACTGGCTTAACCCAGGCAGAGTTTGCTGCACGTTTGCATATCAGCGCGAGAACCCTACAAAACTGGGAACAAGGCCGTCGTTATCCGACTGGTCCTGCAGCGACTTTAATTCGCATTCTGGATGCCCATCCAACTCTGATTTAAAAGTTTAGATAATAAAAAACCCCGGCATCCTGCCAGGGTTTTTTATTGGAACTTTAGGTCTGTGCTGTCTTAGTGCTTGTCGTATCTGGCCCCATCCTGGTGCTCATTCTTTGTAATTCTAAGGAACATCCTGTTCCTGACCAATTAATCATATGAAAATTCCACTGTCCCAGGTAGCCGCAAAGGGCCGAGATTTATGTACGCCAGAGCGTACAAAATAGCCTAAATTTCATCCACAGTAATTGGGGATAGTTTTCGCCCTGGAAGAGCTGAGAACATTGGGAAAATGCCAAAATTGATTACTTTTTAAACAAGATTATTGGCAAGAACTATCAAAAACGATCATAAAAAAGCCGACTTGTTTCAAAATCGGCTTTTCGGTCATTTTTAGATTTTTATGGTTTAAATAAGTATCTGATATTTCAATTAATATACAAGTGTATTGCGTATAACCACCATTATGTTAAATGGGGCGGATTTATTTAATCCGCTTACCATTTTTATCGATGATTATTTCACCATCCTCTTTGATAAAAGCTCCTAATTGAGGTGCAGACAAAATATCTAAAACGAGTTCAGATGGTCTACAAAGTTTTACGCCTAACTCAGTCACTACAAATGGACGATTAATTAAAATTGGATACTCCAGCATAAACTGAATAAGCTGCTCATCTGTCCAGTGCTGCTGATCCAAGTTGTGAGCTTCAAAAGGTTCCACGTTTTTGCGAATAGCTTCACGTACAGAGAGACCTGATTTCTCAATTAAATTAATGAGTTCACTTTTACTTGGAGGGTTGAGAAGATACTCAATAATTTCGGGTTCTTCTCCGGTATTTCGAATTAGCGCCAGTGTATTTCTTGATGTTCCGCACGCTGGATTATGATAGATCTTAACTTTTGATGACATTGTACTTACTCAGGACTTAATAATATTGCATTTATATATGGATATACGTATATTCGCAATAGCATATATTAGAGTATAGATTATGGATCAAGCAGATTTCTTTAAATGCCTATCTGACCCGACACGTCTAGATATTTTAAAAATTATTTTAGAAAGACAAAATGTATGTGTTTGTGAAATCACAGAGATATTACAACTGAGCCAACCTAAAATTTCTCGTCACTTGGCTTTACTCCGTAACCTTTCAATTTTGCTAGATGAGCGCAAGGGACAATGGGTGTATTACCGATTAAATCCTGATTTACCAGAATGGGTAAATGCAGTGTTCAGTGTTTTGAATGATGAAGTATTAAATAAACCTACGAGCAACTTATCTATCTCTATGCAATGCGAGTAATTCAATGTCCGCATCAAAGCTCTCATTCTTAGATCGAAACCTAACTCTATGGATTTTCATTGCCATGGCATTAGGCGTAGGTATTGGGGTGTTTTTCCCTCAAACATCTGTTGTATTAGATCAATTAAGCATTAATTCAGTGAATATCCCTATCGCAATAGGGCTTATTTTGATGATGTATCCACCACTTGCCAAAGTTGACTATGCAACCTTGCCTAAAGTCTTTGAGGATAAGCGTACCCTTACATTATCTCTTATTCAGAACTGGGTCATTGCACCTTGCTTAATGTTTGGCTTGGCCATTATTTTTCTGCACGCCTATCCTGAATATATGACTGGCCTAATTCTCATAGGCTTAGCTCGATGTATTGCTATGGTCCTCGTCTGGAATGGTTTGGCATGTGGGGATAATCAATATGTTGCTGCCTTGGTTGCGTTTAACAGTATCTTCCAGATCTTGTTCTTTAGTACTTATGCTTGGTTGTTCTTGACCTTCTTACCGCCATTCTTTGGGGTAGAAGCACGAATCATTGATGTAAGTTTTTGGACTATTACCCATGCTGTTCTGGTTTATCTAGGTATTCCATTCTTACTTGGTTTTTTAACCCGGCTGATTTTAGTCAAACAGAAAGGTTTGGATTGGTATCAAACTAAGTTTATCCCAAAGATTAGCCCAATCAGCCTTATTGCGCTTTTATTCACGATTGTAGCCATGTTCAGTCTTAAAGGTGGTGAAGTGATTAGCCTTCCTCTAGACGTGCTTAGAATCGCTATTCCTTTGACGATCTATTTTGTTGCAATGTTCTTCATCAGCTTCTTTATGAGTAAGTGGATGGGTAACGATTACCCTAAAACGACTGCTATTTCCTTTACTGCGGCAGGCAATAATTTTGAATTAGCACTGGCTGTAGCGATTGCCACTTTTGGATTAGCTTCACCTGTAGCTTTCACAACAGTAATTGGACCGCTTGTTGAAGTGCCTGTATTGATTGCCTTAGTGACAGTTTCGCTATGGCTTAGAAAAAAAGTTTTTAAAGAGGTATGAATCTAATGAACTTACCAAATATTGATCTTAGTCTTTTAGAAAAACCGACTTTAGAAAAAGTTCAGGCAAAGAACCTTGAACATCCTCCAAGAATACTGCTTCTGTATGGCTCAAATCGTGATAGATCCTATAGCCGTTTAGCTATTCAGGAAGCTGGTCGAATCCTTGAATATTTTGGTGCGGAAGTGAAAATTTTCCATCCAAAAGGACTACCTCTCCCTGAAGATGGTGATATGCAACATCCAAAGGTTAAAGAACTACATGAACTCTTAGCATGGTCAGAGGGCATGGTTTGGTGCTCTCCCGAGCGTCATGGCTCAATGAGTTCGATATTGAAAGCTCAAATTGACTGGATTCCATTAGCAGCAGGAGCAATACGTGCCACGCAAGGTAAAACCTTAGCTGTAATGCAAGTATGTGGCGGCTCTCAGTCCTTTAATGCAGTAAATCAGTTACGTATTTTAGGCCGTTGGATGCGTATGATTACGATACCAAATCAGTCCTCAGTTCCTAAAGCATTTCTTGAGTTTGAAGAGGATGGTCGTATGAAGCCTTCTTCTTATTACACGAGGATCGTTGATGTGATGGAAGAACTTTATAAATTTACGCTTTTAACTAGAGGACAGTCCGCATATCTCACTGACCGTTACTCTGAACGTGTAGAAAGTGCGGAAGAGCTTTCAAAGCGTGTGAATCAAAAGAGTATTTAGATTTCCTAAAATTAACATAATACACGTTATACGAAATTATTTTAATTTTTCATTTAAAATCAATCATATAGTTACACAGTAAAAAGCCCGATCACACTAGATTGGGCTTTTTACGTGAACAGTCATGTTCCATGCCTGTATGGATAGTCACTACATTTCCAGGCGTTCAAGTTTCTTAATGATTTCAGCTTTCGCTTTATCCAATAACTCTGGATTCGTTTTAGATGATAGTAATTCTTTAGGCTTATTCCCGAGAAAATACGCTATTCGCTCCGCATTGGCTCCCGAAGGATGGGGTAAACTACTTAAAACCTGATTACTATTGAGGATACCGTCCTGAATCAGCATTTCAAATACCTGACATACTTTCGGCCGGCTTTGTTGCATAAAGGTTTGAAAGGCTGATTTCCCTTAAGCTACTCAAATTTAAGAGACAACTTGGGTATGAGGGCGACCTAATTCTGTGAATTTATTCAAAACTGCCATGCGTGCATGGATCTCATTCACCTGATTTGGAAAACTCCGCGCTGTTAATTTATCGCCTAATAATTTGATGCAATGCATCTTGGTTTCAACCAAACTTCGACGGTGATAACCAGACCACTTTTTCCAAAGCGATCTGCCTAGCCGTTTGACTGTCTTTAATAATTCATTCCGCTCTATAGACCTCGCTTGCTGATCCTTCCAAGGCTTTGCATTCTTTCTAGGTGGAATGATCGCATGTGCATCTCGATCTAAAATGACTTGTCGGCAGTGCTTTGTGTCATAAGCACCATCTGTATAAACAGAATCAATTGGTTCATCCAAGGGAATTTGAGCAAGTAAATCTTCGAGTACTTGAGAATCACTGACATTATTTATGGTGAGTTGTACTGCACGTATTTGCAGGGTTTTAGCATCCATAGCAATGTTGTTAGCGGCAGTGTAAAAATGACCCCCTAATGGCATTTAAAAACTGACCCCCTTGGTTAATATAGCGGTCATTTTGGACTGCTCAACATGTTAACTTTGGAGCAAGCAGTGACAATCCAAATACTTCATCGTCTCAAATCTCTATTTGCAACAGTGCCTTTTTGTTGACCGTGCTTCAGGTAAAAATACCGACCGACCAAAATTTCAAGAAATGTTGAACTATGTCAGGGAAGGCGATCAAGTTGTTGTACATTCCATGGACCGTTTTGCGCGAAGCCTGAAAGATTTGGTCACTGAAGTAGATAAACTACAACATGTAGTAGCGAAGATGCTCAAAATGCACTTACTACGTAACATCAGTTAAATAAAAGTCTCCCACAAACCCGGTACGGTTCAAATTTTATGATGAGAGGGGTGTTGCCTGGGACTACAGTTTCTGTTTTGCCTTTTGGCGTAAGACGTACAAATATAAGCTTTCTACTTTTTCACGTGCCCATGGTGTGGTACACAAGAATCGCAATGATGATTTAACACTTGGGTCTATGCAAAAACATCTAATTTCAATTTTACGACTTAAACCTTCAAAGCCACCGTAGTAATCCAATAATTCATCCAAAATGTCAGCAAGTTTTTTGCCGTGTAAAGGGTCATTGGAGGTGTTCATAATAGATCAATCGTATTTTGGGTGGTCATTATTATAACCTGGGCTAGTTGGAAAACTAGAGAGTTGGAATGTAGGTAATGATGGACTGAATAACCACCAAAATTCTGGAGCACACCCAACCATAGGGTGATGCATCATATATATGACTTGGTAATCCCATTTGCTGTGTAGGAAAGTTTTTTCTTAATGGGTCACCTTTTAACGGAAGTAGGTAAGAGGAAAGCTCTAAACCTTTACGGATCGCTTCAGCACTGTATTCAAAGGCAATTAATGGTTGACCTGTGATTGCTGTTGAGGAGACCAGTATACCCTAAAGCCAATATTCACCCCATCCATTGTAGTAAACATTAAATTTTTCGAGCATGGATTTATTTCCTTTTGATACGTTGGCGAGCCGTATTACTCTCATAGCGAAGAATATCATCTACACTGTTTAAATGAGGTTTGAAGAGTTCCTCTAATTCTTGTAATCGGCCCAGGACCATGGCAACGCGTACTAAGTTTTCAAATGAAACATTTCGACCTGCTTCTAGATTGGATACTGTATTCACACCAATACCAGCACGTGCAGCAACATCTGCCTGAGTCATTTCCAGATAAAGTCGTTCTTTACGAAGCCTCTCATATAATAATCCAACAACTTCTTCAGGTTTTCTGAATCTTAAATCCATAATATTGGGTCTTATGTTTGGATATGGCTATTAAGCCACAAAATAATGGAGTTATAAAATGTGTCGGTTGATCGGTGAAAAGGTGCTTTATTGGGTGATTAGATCCTATTAGATTAAAGAAGTCTAATTAGACATTTACAATCTAATAGCGTCTAACAACTTGCTTTAAGCTCAATCAGTTTCGCGTGGTGTCGCGAGGAACTGGGATTTGCTATCAGGTCAATCTGGAATATCTGGCACAAGTGGTCTGGAGCAACGAGGTTGATGGACAGGGCTTTGCCTTTTCTGATACCTTATTCGGTACCGATTCACAATCTATTCATCATATTCTGAAAATATTTCTTCAATTTCATCCCACTGCGGCAATTTATGCTTTTTTTTATTCACTTCGAATTGTAAACCAACACCATCAAGCACACGTTCAAATATGTCAAATGAACCTGTAAAATGGCCATTTTCCATCTCTGAAATTGTTGTTTTATTGACTTGAGTTTTTTCTGCAAGGCTTTTCTGTGTATAGCCTAACCCTTTTCTTGCCAAACGTATTTCTTTACCTATTTCACCTCGTGTAGCCATTTTTTCTCCCGAAATTTGTTAGCTATATAGCAAACTTTTAACTAATTATGGTTAATGTTCGCTATATAGCAAACTTTTATAATGATTCTTGAATAGCTAAATTGAACTTATAAGATTCAATTTAGCCTCGAATTAGGTTAATAGAATCCATATATGTATGACAGTTCTAATAATGAGGTAGTTGTATACCTCTTGAGAAGAGGAACTTCTTATACCTTGAATTTGAATTATTAGACAAAATTATGACTTTTAATTTTCTGTGTAATGAAGCTTTGTATTTCTTAATATTTACCCTGAAGCCGAAGTCCTTCGACTACGTTTAATACAGTAGCTAATCCCTGAGTAGTCTGAATCTGTTTTATCGGAATGCCTTTGGTTAGCTTATTTGGTGACTTCATAAAATGCTGCATCCATTTAGCCTCTCCACCTGTTAGAGCATCTAGTGATATCGCAATACGAATTAAAATAATTGCGAGTTCTCCCTGACTTGAATCGGGATCTAACTCAAGCGAATTTAAAGTTTCCACTGAATCTAAATTGAGAACGATAGCAAGCTGGCTCTGTGTGACACGCGGTAATTTGGTGTGTTTTTCTTCTTTCCAGACATACAATGATGCTTTCCCATATGTGCTAAACAGCTAAAAATAAAACAATATATTCATATTTTTTTAAGTAGGGGAGCAATGGCTGAATATGCCGTATATTGTGTTGTAAAATTATAAAAACCCTATATATAGTATTTTTGATCTTTTTTTAATGGTAATTAAAACCAAACAGGAATCAATTTTTGCTAAGTATATAGACAAATTTAACTTGATTGCATATTCCTATCTTAATGGATACTAAATATAACAAATAGATGAACAGCTATTTTAATCTAACTTGGACATATATTATTCGGCTAGTTGAATAAACAGTTATTGCTCTTTAAGATGATTAATTAATCGTTCATAGTCATTTTTAGAAAGTTTACCAATGTAAGTTAATTTTGTCTTATCAATTGGCAACTGATATGTCTGTACGGTATCAATCCATGATTTTTTACTTAGTCCAACCGATTTCCAATCGGTAATTTCAATATATTTACTTTTAATAAAGTCAGATTTATTGTCATATTGACTACTTAAACGGAATACGATGTAGTCTTTTTTTGTTTGTCGAATATATAAAACAGGGCGAGTTTTACCATCTGCTATGTCTGTAAAACCAACGTAAGCCCAATACAAATCCTGAGCCATTAGTATCCACCATCATCATTTAAAAACTCTTGAGCAGATTTTATATTGGATACTTTTACACTCGGAATATTATGGCTAAGTGCTATGAGTTGTGCCGTATTAAAATCATCATCACTTACTTGATTGCTCACAGGAATTCGACCTGTTTTGGCAATTTCAGCCATAACCATACTAAAAACAGATGCAGGGGTTAGCCCAACTTTTTTGATGACGTACTCTGCTGATTCTGAGATTGCCTCATCCACAGTATATTGAACTCTTTTTTTAATTAGCGTAGACATTTAACACCTCTCAATCTTATTAATGCCATTTTACGGCACAAAATGGTATAAAACAAGTAAATAAGAATTGGTGTCCAAGTAGCTGTTAATTCTGCAACTTGATTGATAAAAGGAGCCGCATATGGAAATTAAACAACTGAAACAGGTAGAATTCGTTACCGATGTTTTATGTGATGTATGCAACCAATCAACGAAATTGGAGTTTGGAACTTTATCGGCACATTGGGGCTATGGCTCCAGGCATGACGGGGAAAGATATGAGTTGCAGTTATGTGAGAAATGTTTCTTTTATGCCCTGACGACATTAAAAAAAGAGCGAGCAGATGAGTTTATGTTTGATGAAAATTTTGACCCTTCAACCCTAGATGGGTTTGGGTTGAAGTGAACCTATCATCGCGACAGGTTCTAAGAATCCAGAAAATACTGATTCAGATCCAAGCCAGCAACTTCATTTTTAATGGCGAGTAAGGGACTCAGGAAAAATATTGTTCTTCGCTTCGAGGTCACTGAGTTCGGAAAAGGCTCGAATACCACCTGCGGCTTTAATTCCATCTAAAGCGACAGATAGAGCTTCCTGATCTGATGGGAATGTTTCATCCCATACAGTAGAAGTACCACTTTGGCTCACCACTTCCAGTGTCCAGTCACTATCAGGTAATCGATAAATTAGAATTTCAATTTGCTCATTATCCTCTTGTAAAACTTGAGATAAGGGAGAGTCGATTAAATCATTTTCATCATAATCCAGAGTGCTGTCATTATCAGACATCAGCGGCAGCCTTTATTGTATTTAACATCCGTCCATAGTAATGAATGAATCAGATTTTGCCTAGCAGGAGGAATATTATCGGTAAAAAGAGCGGTGAATTCTAAAAAAGAATTGCCCCGACAATAAAACAAAATAATCCAAAAATCACCCAAATCCAGACATTCGATTTGGGTTTCTCAGTATGTGATGTATAGAACGATTGTTGTTCCTGAGTAGGATTTTTTTGGTTGCCAACTCTGTTCTTATAGGGCTGGTGTTTTGAATAGGATAGGCCTGTGCCAGGAATACCAACGCTGGTTCGGGTGCCTTTTTTGCCAATATTTAAAGAAGCACCAGGTTTGCCAATGCTTGCACTGCTGATGCCTTTATGCGTCAGATTGATTTTTAATCCAGGTAATATTTTAATACTCTT
>NZ_JAAZQX010000051.1 GCF_012371325.1 Acinetobacter sp. A2
ATTTTGTGTGTAGGCTTCTTCATTTGAAAATTATATCGCTGAAAAAGCCTTTACAGATAGGTTTGTGCAACAAAGCCTAATAAATCTATTGATATAAAAAATAAAATTTGTAAAATATTTACTTAATTATCAAAAAAAGATAACTCAATATGCTATTCACATTATCATTAATTGTCTTTATTTTATTATATATCTTTCGTGTTATATATGTGAAAAAAAATCTCAGTAGTCTCAATGAAAATTGTAAAAAAATAGCTGAACAATATTTGGATGAATTAAACAATTTTAGATCGAATAAATTTAAAAAATCTATTACTAATATTTTCACTCCATCAGCAATTAAAATTATAACTTCAGAAAAATCAGTTGATAATTTAAGTGAAACTGTCGTAGAAGAAATTCCTCTCGTAAGAATAGCAAAAGGAATTTTTCAACATTATAAAAAAGATGAACAAATTGAATATCTGAAGGATAAATTTATACTTTTCAATCAACCAGATATTGAAATTAATCGTTATAAAAATCATTCATTCTCATACTTTTTTATATTATTAGCTTTTTTAGCAATATTAAACTCCCCTTATGAAGAAAACCTTATTAATATTGCATTTTTTCTTATGATACCTGCTATTATTAGCGGTATATATAAGACATTTTTACTAATCCATCTTAAAAATAAAGAAGATGGGGATAAATATTCAATTATCATTGAAGACTACAAAGCTAAATATATATTTAGAGAAATAGATCAAAATAGAATTGAAGTATTTGTTAATAATAAAATTGAAAAAGTAGTATTTACCTACACAAGCAAATACTCTTTCACTTAGATTTCTTAGTAGGAATAAAAACGGTTTTGTTGCATAAATATATAAGCCATTGATTTTATTAAATTAAAATCCTGACTGAAAAACAATCAAATCCTATAAAATCATATAGTTAGGAAATCTTTGTGCAACAAAGCCAGAAAGCATCATAAAAGTCTATTCAAAAAACTTCACAGCCATGTTATCTAATCTCTCTTTCACCACCTCCCAATCAGGCATCACTTGAGTCAAAAGTTGGTAGAAACGCTCACTATGGTTATGCTCAACTAAATGGCATAACTCATGCAGAATCACATAATCAATACAGTTTGTAGGCGCTTTAACTAGATGAGGATTGAGCGTAAGTAGACCTGATGGGGAGCAATTTCCCCACTGTGTACGCATGGTCATCAAACGAATGCTAGGCTTATCTTCAACCCATAAAGCTTGCTCTAGAATACGTTGGAAGCGTACGTCAAATATGACTTTTGCTCGCGATCTATACCATTCATTTAAGTGAGATTTAATACTTTCAATATCCGTATCTAAGGTGTTTACCTCCAATCTTCCCCTCAGAAGTTTTACACCTTTTGGCTTAGTATCATCATGAATCACTTTTAATTGATACTGTTTACCCAAATAAAAGTGGCTTTCACCACTTTTATATTGGTGAGGCGTGATAAATCTGCTTTGCTCACGGAACTCTCGTAATTGTTTATAGATCCAACGACTACGCTGCTTTACAGCTTCAATGATTGTTTTATCATCTGCATTTAACGGTGCCGATACAACTACCCGACAATCAGCATAGACTTTAATCAGTATCTTTTCAGTACGGCTAGGACTTTCAAGCACCTCAAAATCAACAACTTCATCACCATAAACAATGCTTAACTTTCTCTCTGGCAACTTATTCATCCTAGAGCCCATTTAAACCGACCCGAGTAATTTGTACTATCATTTCCACAATTTTTTTGGCTTGATCCATACCACTCCCAATGGATTTACATTCACGGAACATCTGAGGTAATAGTTTTTTACGGATATCCGCTTCAATATTTTGTGGATTAATTGAGTTTTCAGCCACAGAGCTCATCACAGAACAATCAACCTCGAAAGCAAGTTCAATCCACTTATCTTGATTCTCTTGATCTGTTATCGAGAATGCTTCAGGTAATAGTTTCTTAAAGACACCGAAATAAGCTTGAGCATGCTTATTGCCACTGAACACATCAGGAATTTCATCTAAACGACGAGCTTCAACTTGTTCTTCGAACTCTCTAAACAGCATGTGTTGCTTCAATGGGTGATCAAACTCTTTCTCAGCCTCTTCAATAACTTGACGTAACAGCTTAGAGAAAGCCTCCTGAGCATAGGGATCATCACGCAATTGCTGCTCAATCATCTTCGTTACACGAGTTTTGATGATATCCGTTTCATTACGTGTTTTCTCTTCACTCCAATCTTCAGGCTGAGCTATTTTACCCATCTTGCCGACTTCATAAACTCCATCAGGGTCTTTTACCTCAATACCCACAACATGTTTATCAAGAAGTTTTTTGACTTGCTCAGCATACTGATCATAGTCAATCGTCTCTCCAGCATCTCGTTTCACAATCTGACGCAAGCTTGTAAATAGTTTGACTGTTTCTTTGTAGTGCTGACGATCTGCATCAGAAAAGCTTTTATCTTCAAAGAAGGTTGCTGACTGCAACGCAACTTTTAAACAACTGGCAAATTCTGTAAGTGCTTCATAAAAATCATCACGAACTTTCAAGTGAATATCGACTAACTCACCCTCACGTTCTTCAATGCGTGGGACTAAAACTTGGCGCAACTGCTCTGTATCATTTTTATTTTTGACATCAGCAAAAATTGCCCAAAGTGCTTTATACAAACGAGGTAAACGTTTGTATTCAGAGCTCATTTGCGTATATAAGCCTGTAAGATCATTGATATCATAGCCACCTTGGGTACGGGCAGCGAGATCTTGATAATCAAGAATCGTAGCGTCCAATTCTTTTAAAATACCTCGATAGTCGATCAATAAACCAAACTTTTTCATTGGATGAAGTCGGTTTACACGCGCAATTGCTTGAATCAGATTGTGCTGTTTTAAATTTTTATCAATATAAAGAACAGCATTTTTAGGTTCATCAAAACCTGTTAAGAGTTTATCCACCACTATCAGTAATTTCAGCGAATCATCTTTTTCAAAACGCTCAATTACTTGTTTGGTATAAGTTTGCTCATCCTGAGTGCCGACATTGTCTTTCCACCATTGGGTCACTTCAGGGGTAGTCGATTCATCAACATCAGTATTTCCTTCACGACTATCAGGTGGGCTCATCACCACAGCAGACTCAAACAAGCCTGCTTCATCCAAGTACTTTTTATACTTAATCGCTGAAGCCTTGCTATCGCAAGCAAGCTGTCCTTTTAAACCATCATCAATATTTTTCACAAAGTGATTGGCAATATCTAACGCAATCAGGCGAATACGATCATCCGCAGTATAAATTTCACCTTTTCTCGCAAATTTACGTTTTAAATCTGCTTTTTGCTGATCATTTAAACCTTCTGTTATCCGTTCAAACCACGTATCAATCGCTCGTTCATTGACATCTAAATCAGGAATTCGTTCTTCATAGAGCAAAGGCGTTACGGTTTTATCTTCTACCGCTCTTTGCATCGTATACGCATGAACAATAGGACCAAACTTGTTAACGGTCTTTTCATCTTTAAGTAATGGCGTACCTGTAAATGCCACGAATGCCGCATTTGGCAGTGCGAGTTTCATACGCACATGGTTTTCACCACCTTGGCTTCGATGCCCTTCATCAATCAAGACAATGAAGTCAGAACTTGTGTTAACACATTCAGGAAGTTTGGTTGCAGAGTTAAATTTCTGAATCAAAGAGAACATGATTCGCTCTGTACCCTTACCAATTTGTTCAGCCAAGCGTTTGCCTGAAGTCGCCATGGCATTTTGCTTGTCTTTTTTTCCTGCCAGTTCACCACCTGATACAAAGGTTTTACTCAGTTGATCTTCTAAATCGACACGGTCAGTGACAACCAAGATACGGCATTGTTTTAAAGCCTCATGCAAGATCAAAGCTTTACTAAGAAAGACCATGGTAAAAGATTTACCTGAGCCCGTTGTATGCCAAATGACACCACCTTCGCGTCCACCTTTGCTGTTCTTCGTACTAATACGCTCAATGAGGCGTTTGATACCAAAGATTTGCTGATAACGGGCAACAATTTTTCCTGCTTTCTTATCGAAAAGCGTATATAGGCGAACCATTTCGAGTAGTCGTTCAGGCTTTAATAGACTAATCAGCAGTTGATCTTGACCTGTAACAGCTAAGTCTCCACCTGCAATTAGGTTTTCATACCAATTTAAGTCATCGACTGGACGATAAGAAAATAGGCTCTGTTTTTGTGAAGCAGTTAATTTATTATTTTTAAGCGCATACATCTCTGCATCAGAAATATCTTCTTCTCGCCACGCTGCCCAAAACTTAGCAGGGGTATTACATGTGCCGTAACGCCCTTCATGTCCATTTATAGAAAGTAGTAGTTGGCTATATGCAAACAGATGTGGAATTTCATCAGGTCGCTGATTACGAAGCGTCTGAGAAATGCCTTCATTAATCGTTGGACCTTTCTTAGCCTGACTATCAGGGCGTTTTGCTTCAATTACCCCTAAAGGAATACCATTTACAAAGCAAATGATATCGGGTCTTCGTGTATCTACACCACCTGAGCGTGTGACAGCAAATTCTTCAGTATATGAAAAGTCGTTGTTATGAATGTTATGCCAATCAATCAATGGAATCGTAGGGCTAACCTTTTTTCCATTCACAAATTCGGTGACAGGAATGCCATAGAATAAGTGGTTATACATTTTTTCGTTGGCAGTCAGTAGCCCTTCATTCAAAGCAGGACTACAGATTTCGGCAATTAAGTTATCAACTGATTTTGGCGATAATGAATATTCTTGACCCGCAAATGGAAAAGTACGTTTAGAGAGCTCTTTACGTAAAATTTGACGTAATACCACTTGGTCTTGTTTACCATCACGGGCAACAAGTGCCTGTGATGGCGGTAAAAACGACCACCCCAGATTCATTAACAATGTTAATGCGGGAATCTTAGCACTGTATTCTTCTTGAAACTTAATTGAGAGACCGTTCATATCAAACCAAAACTTTTAAAATAAAACTGCGAAACATGCACTAAGATTTGCTTTATAAATAAAGCAGATAGCCATAACAATTAATACCACCAAGAACATATAAAAACTTAACGGCACTTTATCCCTAAAAAAACTAAAATTTTTCTGCTCATCAACCCATTCAATTTGATGTTGCCAAAAGAATTTATAGTGTGCACACCAATCACTGAACAACATTTGTTTACCTAAACCAACTGAACAATACCGATTCTCTAGTTGGCGATACTCTTCAATTAAAAATGTTAAATCATCACTATTACTTTTACCTTGGACTGAATAATATAATGTTCTCAACTGATTATAAATTTTTGTCAACTCATCTCCTGCTGTCTTATATTCATTTTTTTTAGCATCATACATTATGACATACAGTCCAATTACGCCAACCAATGTAAATGTTGCCGATAGGAACTTAGTTGAAAGTGCATCAAAGACCAAAGAGTAAATACCAAAAGCGATTGAAACAAAGCTTATCCAGCCAGGTAATTTCTCCACTAAATCATAAGTCGCTAGATTCTTCTTTGCCCCAAAACCTACGTTATAACCAGTTTCCGCAATACATTTAAGTAAATCATCTTTAATCATCTTCACTCCTCAATCGGCACATAAATGCGGTCACGAGCTACAACTACAGCATTTTGAATGATGTAGCATTCCACTATATGCTCACCATTAAAATCAGCGGTTTCAGTTTTTTGATTCTGCCCTAGATCCGCAACAATTTGCCCTCTAATACAATCTCGACTTTTTGCAGCCTCTCCACGATTTAGAACTTTCCATAAAACAGAATATTTTTGCTCTGGTAAACTAGAGGGCGTCCCATTTTTATCGATATAGAATCTAAGACTTCTTCCGCTATTTAATTTTTTACGATTTCTTTTAAAATGACTTAAGAAATCTATGAATGCACCATGTTTAGTAATTTCACATTCTATTTTTAACGGATAACGTATATCTATTGGGTATTTATTCTCAATAAACTCTTCAGTATCTCTATAGCGTAACTCACCTAATGTCATTGATTTAACGATAGTAGTTGCTGCTTTAGGGAAAGAGTTTCCATATACTTTTCGCCAATAATCATTAGCCGAACTCTTTCCTGCATTTTCAATAGCTTTAAGCGAATTCTCATATGCTTTTTTAGCTTTTCTTTGAAATTTACTTTTAACTTTGACATCCTGATTACTACCTAAAGCTTGATAGTGATCTTGATCGGGTTGTTCGGATAAATACTTAAAAAAGTCTCTACTTAAACAATCATATGAACTATAACTCTTGTCATCATAATTCGTAGTCGATTTCATAAAATTGTAGGCGAGTGTGTCTATTAATAGGCCTCCTATGCCCACTCCATGCTTATTTTTCCAAGCTCTAGCCATCTTACATAAACGACGCAAGTTTTTATTTTTTGCCTCATTCATGCTTTTCATTTCATCAATTTCAGCTTGAGGCTTAGTAATTTTCCAACTACCACCATTCTTAGTATCTGGATACTTATATGAGCCATCCTCTTGCTTAAATACAGGCTGTACTTCTACATGGAAGTTCGTATATTGGACACATACGACTAATCGGTCTACAAACACCGTGGTTCGAGGATAACGTGCAAGAATTGCATCTTTTGTATCCTTTAATAACTTTGATTGACCACCATTTTTATAATCATCCCATTTTGAAGATGGCATGATGTACAACATGTCTAAATCTGAAATACCTTTAATCGCAGTCCATCTACCGTACGAACCAACTTGTAATTGATTTGATATTTTTGATTCGGTATCACGAAATTTTTTGTTCAATGCACATGTTATCTCTTGATAACGCAACGTGATTTGTTCTTCATTCGCAACTTTAATATTACTTAAAAAGTCTTGAAACATTTGGGAAATTGACATTACAGCCCTCAAATTTTAATTGTTGATAAAGTATTAAAAACATCCTTGTTTATAACGATCTATTTGATATTTAGTGACGCCAAACATGATCAATCAGCGCCAAATTTCACTTTTGCATTAGCTTTTATTGAGCTTAAAACTCAACTGATAACGATAAAACTCAATATTCTGAGCCACACTCAAAGCACGACGAATTCTTAGGTCATCTTCTAAGGCAATGATCACGCCTTTCACTTGCTGATCTGCCTCAGCCAACTCATCTTTGACATAGCCCATATAGCGTTGAATTTGCCCCACAACACGATCACTTGCACGACCACGTTTTAACTCAACAACAAGCAATGTCTTTTTATCCTTACTGATTGCCAAAATGTCGATAGGACCTGTATCCGATGGATACTGCTGACCGACCAATTGACCTTCTTCAGTATAGATATCGTATGTTGCCCCCAACTCAGTTTTAGACCAATTCTCTACCAAGAAATGTTCTAAATGCTTTTCTAAAGCAAAAGCCGTTGGGTCTTCGAGCACTTCGTCAGGTTCGAGATGCTCAACTGTTTCTTTACCATCAATAAGCGTTTTAAGCTCTTCTGCATACTTCGTGATATTACAAACTGCACCTGCTGATCCTGATGAGTTTTTAAGCTCCTGAGACATCAGTTCTCTAGGCAAAGTCTGTTCAAACCATTCGACTTTTCTGCGATGGCTTAACTCACCTGAAGGCACGTAGTAATAGTCTGATATGACTTTACCCACCAAATAATGACCATCCCCACGAGGTGTAAGGATGATGTCTCCCTGTTTAATCCCTTTAGAAAGCGTATGTAACATGCCACATGCTAAACCTGCCGAAATCTTAGTTTTGTCAGGTAGAGCATTGAGATACACAGGAATAAAACGATGATTAAACTCACGCCAATCATCAGGTAAGTCATGTGTTAAGTCTTGGTCAATGTTCCAGTTGGCGGCAATAAAGCCGCCTTCTAGAAACTCTTGAGCAAATACAGACTTGGCACCCGCCATAATGCGGTAATAGCTAGGCGTAATTTGCATCATTAAGCAGCTACCTTGACACGTTTTTTACCTGTCAAAAGTTGTTGCATCAGGGCTTTTTTCTCTTGCTTTAAGCAATCAAGTTTTTTCTGCAAAGTATCAATTTCTTGATCAGCAAGCGAAAGAACACTAGCAATCTTCTTTTGCTCAACCAATGGCGGTATCAAAATTTTTAAACCTTCAATATCTTTAGGGTAAATATGAGGCTGTGCTCCACCACTTTGTAGTGAATAAATAATGGTCTGCATCGAGACTAATAAGTGGTAGATAAAATTAATATCCGAACCGATTTTATTAGAGACTACCGAACAATCAGATGCCCATATTTTATAAGGGTAAAATGCTACATAACCAGCATATGCACCACTTGCACTTACTGTAATAACATTTTCATGAGTATATTCACTATGGGTATATGGGCTCGTTTTACCGCCAGCGATGACTGGGTAACTTCCAATTTCTAAATCCTTACTACTAAGTGCTTTACCTTTTGAAATTTTGGCAATATCTACTAAATGACTATCTTTCCACTCCCCACTAAACTTCACCCCATTCTCATCAAGCAAACGCTTCTTACCCGTCAGCAATTGTTGCATCAATGCTTTTTTCTGCTGTTGGCTATTTTCAAGCATTTTTTCAGTAGCCGAAATCGCTTGATCCCAAGTTGAAAGAACTTTGGCAATTTTATTCTGCTCTGCCAAAGGTGGTGTGTAGATTTTTAAACGTCTAACATCATCTTTTGTAATAGTCTTGGTTGTCGAACCGCTAGCAAAAGATTTAACGTAATGCTCATTTTTTCTTAAATAGGCGTAGATAAAATATGGATTAGCCTTTTTAGGATTAATTCGAATTAAAAATAGATTCATTCCCAATGATACAGGCTTGCTAATTTCAGGCATAAAGTAAACTGTGCCAGGATTAGCAATTTTGTTCATGATTAAATCAGAAGCATAAACTTTTGATTTTTTGAGGAACTCATAAGCATGCTCATCTATGTAGATAAGATTATTTGTAAAATCATTTGCTTCAAAATTGGTAGTTCGAATCATGACAGCATGATTCTCTTTATCCAATAATGTCACATTTTCTTTTAACTTTTCATAAGCACCATTAGCATGATAGTCCGTTAGAAGCTCAATGACATCACCTAGTGGTTTATAAAGAATAGTATTACTCTCCATAACCCAACTCCTCTAAATACTTCGCCATCTGAACTTCAAGTTCAGCAAGTTGAGTCTTCAATTGCTCACGCTCAGCACGTACTGCAACCAAATCAATCTCAGCTTCTTCTTCAAAGGTATCCACATAACGAGGAATGTTTAGGTTGTAATCATTGTCTTTGATTTCCTGCAAAGTCGCCAAATACGCATACTTATCTACACTTTCACGAGCACGATAAGTTGCAACAATCTTGGCAATATTATCTTCTGTTAAGTTGTTTTGATTTTTACCTGATTTAAACTCACGGCTTGCATCAATAAACAAAACCGAATCATCAGACTTTTGCTTTTTGAAAATTAAAATTGCCGCAGGAATACCCGTACCGTAAAACAGCTTTTCAGGTAAACCAATCACCGCATCTAATAAATTTTCGTTAATCAACTTCTCACGAATCTTCCCTTCAGATGAGCCACGGAATAACACACCATGTGGAACCACAACGCCCATACGACCCGTAACAGGTTTTAGCGTCTCAATCATGTGCGAGATAAAAGCATAATCACCTTTGGTCTTTGGCGGTAAACCACGACGGAAACGATCAAACTTATCATTTTCAGCTGTATCATGACCCCACTTGTCTAATGAGAATGGCGGGTTTGCTGTCACAATATCAAATAGCATCAAGTCGCCATTCTTATCCAATAATTTTGGATTACGAATGGTATCGCCCCACTCAATTTTGTGGTTATCTTCACCATGCAAGAACATGTTCATCTTAGCCAGAGACCAAGTTGAACCAATCGCTTCTTGCCCGTAGAGTGCATATTCTTTGCTGTTGTGATTACTGACGACTTTACGGCCACACTTCATTAACAGTGAACCAGAACCACAGGCAGGGTCACAAATACTGTCGCCTTTTTGTGGGTCAAGTAATTCCGCAATTAAGTCCGATACTTCAGGTGGCGTATAGAACTCACCCGCCTTTTGACCACCACTCGCAGCAAAGTTTTTAATCAAAAACTCATAACCGTTACCAATCACATCAAGTGAACCAACACGGCTTGGTTTTAGATCCAACTCAGGCACAGCAAACACTTCTAAAAGATCTTTTAGAATGGTATTTTTTTGCTTTTCTTCACCCAATTTATCGGTATTAAACGAGATATCTTGGAAAACACTTTTGCCTACGTCTTTCAGCTTTGTCCCATTGGCTTCTTCAAGCGCATGTAAAGCCATATCAATGCGTTCACCATTGCCGGGCTCAAAGCGACGCTCATGCAAGGTATAGAAATTAGATTCACGAGGGAGTACAAAACGCTCGTTTTTCATCATTTCTTCAATCAGTTCAGGCTCATCACCATACTCATTTTTATAATTGTCGTAATGATCTTGCCATACATCAGAGATGTACTTTAAGAACAGCATCGTCAAAATATAGTCTTTATAGGTATCTGCACTCACCGTGCCACGGAATACATCACATGCCGACCAAAGGGCTTTATTGACGGTATCTTGATTAATTTGAGTAACCATTATTTGTTTCCTTGGAGCAGTTGTTTAAACATGCCCATCATCATTTGTTCACGATTTTTAAGTAATTGTTGGGTCAAGATCTGCTCTTGCTCCCAAATACGGTTTAATTCGATTATGCGTTGCTGAATATCCAAGCTAGGGACCTCAACTTCGAACTGGCTAACTGTTGATACGCTCAGCATTGGCATCTTAGAACCCTGACTTTCTTTGCGTAACTCGTATTGCACATGAGGTTGGTTTAAGTACCAGCATAAGTATTCAGGCACTACATTTTGATTTGGCATTAGAATCAAAAACTGACTACTCACAATTAAGGGTAATGCTTTTGATTGATCTTGATTGCCTACAAAATAATGTGCTTTAAGATACTCTCCACGACAGGGTAGCAACACGGACTCAGGCGATACGATTGCGTTATCTTTACCTTGCCAATCAATTTGCGGTAAAGCATCTGTAAAAAGCGTATAACTACATGTATCCGTTGCTATATTACGAATGTCTTTGATCTGCAATACGTGGGCATTGCCTAACTCGACTTCCTCAACTTTTTCACGGAATGTAAAACCTGTTCGAATCTCTGCAAGGTCGCTCAGTTTTACGGTTTTTTTTACATTTGACATAAATATTTACTCTGAAAGAGATTGAGCCACCCTTGACTCACATAGTTAAGCAGCCTTACCTAAGTTATCTTTTAACCAAGTGGTCATCTGACTATTCCGATCTGAATTTACTTTATGCCAAGCTGCTTCACCTTTTAACCTTGTAACTAATAAACCGTCATCAGCATCTAGAACCGTCTGAAGATCATTGCGAATGTCCACCGCAGATTTGTCAGAAATAACAAGCCAACAGGATTCTAAAGGACGACACCAATTCGAATAAGATTGGATCTTTTTATACAGCTCATCATAGTTACGTTGCTTACGCAGGTCATAATTGATCTGATATACTTTCATTTGTTCTTAACTCCTAATGTTTAGTCGCGTTATTGGTTTTGAATTTGATGACAGGCGGCCACCTGTCATCACAAATTAATACAGTAGGTAGACTATGCAAAACCTGTTACATCAGGATAATGGGGCGTTTTTTACTCAATGTCAATTGTTTTTTTGCAGTAGCACGCCTACTAAGATGAAAAACCCCTAAACAAATACTACCATTTTCAATGCAAAATATTGTTTTTAAACATAATTTTCTATTAAAACTAAGTTAAATATATTTCTATTCAAAAAAATTAATGATTTGAATATCTAAAGCTTTTGATATTTCATAAAGCTTGAGCACAGTAATGTTAACCTCACCTCTCTCTATCCGCCCCATATAACTACGATCTAAACCACACATAAGGGCTAACTTTTCTTGAGAAAGGCCTTTTTCTTTTCTAGCCTTACGTATTTTTTGACCTAGTAAACTTGCTAATTCTGTCATTTGATTTAAATGCTCAAAAAACAGAACTATCATCATTTACGGATTAAACATCCACGGACTATAATCCTCTTTTTAATAAGTAAAAATTGTTCAGTTATGGCAAGAAATACTCATTTACCACTGTATGATGATTTTTTAGACTTATTCATAAATCACGAAGTCAATAATTGGCAAGCTAAAGATTTTTGGGAGAAAATGCTGACATCTAGACCAAACATGCCAAAAACTGCTAAAAGACGTATGTACTCAGGCCTAAAAATCCTTTTGAATTTTAAATATTTGGAAATCAATCCCACTACATCTTCAAAAAAATCCTTTCGTTATAAAGAAACACCTAGACTGAATGATTTAAGAAATCATTATAAAAAACAGAAGCTTCAAGATATTTTTATGTCAAAAAAAAGTGATTTATTGATAGAATTGGAGGAAAAAGAGAATAATATCGAATTCTTAAATACTTTATTAGCTAATGATGCGACGCTAGAAAAATATTTCATTACCCATAAACATGAGATTGAGAAAGATATAAAAAAAATAAATTCCAATATTAAGTTAATGGAGGAAATATTAAGCTAGATAAAAAATTGATCATAAAATCGTCATTTCAATAAAAATAAAATATGAAGTGGTAATCCTCCCATAAATAACCGAAGTTAAAAGTAGAGGTTAAGCAGCCATTAGAGGTGGCTTTCCTTTGTTAG